>NZ_CABTXF010000001.1 GCF_902488755.1 uncultured Murdochiella sp.
AGACAATAAAAGAAAAAGAGAGAAAGCCATGCCGCTTATGCGTTTCATTCCTGTTCCCAGTTGGTATACACATCCTGAACATCATCGTCTTCTTCCATGACGTCCACTAAAGTTTCCATCAATTTTTGATTCTCTTCTCCTTGAATGCGTACCATGTTTTTGGGCAAATAGCCTGTTTGCGCAACACTAAACACATAGCCTGCCTCGACTAATTTTTCGTTGACCGCCGAAAACTGCGTCGGATCCGTCAGCAAAACATAACTGCCGTCTTCATGACGCACATCCTCAGCACCGGCATCAAGGGCATCCATCATGACCGTATCTTCTTCTTTTCCCTCATCATCGGTAACTAGAATCCCTTTGAAGTCGAATTGGAACATAACGGATCCGCTTGTACCGAGGTTCCCATGGTATTTATCAAAATAATGGCGCACATTCGCCGCCGTACGATTCTTATTATCGGTCAGGCAAGAAACAATCACAGCAACGCCTTCGGGGCCATAGCCTTCATAAAGAATTTGACTATATTCCTGTCCGTCAAGATCGCCAAGCCCCTTTTTAATGGCGCGATTAATATTGTCATTCGGCATGTTTTCGGCTTTTGCCTTTTCAATCGCCATCTTCAGTGCTGCATTATAGTCCGGATCTCCACCACCTTCGCGCACCGCAACCATAATCATGCGGCTGATTTTCGTAAAAGCGCTGGCGCGCTTGGCATCTTCTTTTCCTTTAACGTTTTTTACCTTGCTCCACTTATTATGTCCTGACATACTTCCTACTTTCCTTCTACCGGTCGTCCAAGTGCATCGGTAGGAAAGGAGTTTTCCTCTCCTTCGATCCACTTCATTTGTCCACTCGTCAAATTTAACAACGTGGATTGAATCTTGTCAATCACTTCTACTGGAAGCCAATAGCACACCGTAACTTTTTCCCCGTATTCACGCCTTCGTTCTTTATATTGACGCATGGCATAGTCGCACTTTCCCTGCACGGGGTATGAATACGATACCGTCACGGAACGAAAAGAATAATACTCCACAGGCGAAGCAGATTTAAGAACATCCGTACAAGCCTTTGTATACGCACGCACCAAGCCCGGCGCGCCGAGCTTAATCCCACCGAAATAGCGAACCACAACGACTAAAACATCATCGACTTCTTCCCGCTTTAGGACTTCCAGCATAGGAAGCCCGGCTGTCCCCTGCGGTTCCCCGTCATCCTCCGCTTTTTGCTGCGTGCCGTTTTTGCCCAAGATATACGCACTACAATGATGTGTTGCTGTCGGGTGTAACGCTTTAATTTCCTGTATTTTCGCTTCCGCCTCCTGCACCGTTTGCACGCGCCGTGCATAACCGATAAACTGTGATTTTTTGACTATCAGATACGCTTCGCCTTCACGTAGTAAACTGCGATAGCTCATGTTGCTTCCCCCAATTTCTCCGCAAGACGGTTCAGAATGCACTCCTGAAGATGAAGAATATCTTCTTTTCGTCTTGCGCTCAAACGAATCGTACTGTCCGGTGGAGTCATAACGCGGTCATCGCCCATATCGATTTTATTGAGCACATACAAAACGGGAACATCTGCCTGTGCGGATCGTATGCTCTTTTGTACCGTCTTGATGCGTTCCGCAGCACCTTCCTCTGCAACATCCACAACGTGAAGAAGCAAGTCGCAATGGCGAATTTCTTCCAATGTACCCGCAAAAGGATCGGATAATCTTTCCGGTAAATCATGGATGAATCCGATGGTATCCGCTAAAAGATACGTCTGTTTGCCGGTCTCGGCAATGCGTCGCATAGAAATATCCAGCGTGGCAAACAATCGATCGTCGGCATAAACCGCTTTTTCCTTTTTGCCGAAAGCAGAAAGAAGACCATTCATAATGGTGGATTTTCCGGCATTCGTATATCCTACGAGTCCTACAATGGGATAGGGAGATACGTAACGGCGTTTCCCGGATTCCCTCTCTTGAGCGCTGATCCGGACTCGTTGTTCCCTTAACCGTTTCATTCGCTTTTCGATACTTCGTCTGTCCGTTTCCAGTTTCTGCTCGCCCGGACCGCGTGTACCAATGCCGCCTCCTGTACGAGAAAGGGCTTTACCATAGCCTCGCAAATTGGGCAGGCGATACGCTAATTGCGCAAGTTCCACATCTACTTTCGCTTTTTTGGTCTGTGCACGGAGGGCAAAAATATCAAGAATCAAATCCACACGATCTAAAACACGACAGGGAATGCGCTCTGAAAGATGAAGGCGCTGCGCACCGGAAAGTTCCTGCTCAAAAACAACCAGATCAATGTCATTTTCTTGCGCAAATCCCGCAATTTCCTTCACTTTCCCCTTCCCAATCAGCGTTGCCGGATGAAAACGAAGCAAGTTTTGCTCGCTACAATCGACCACCTCGCCGCCACAAGAGCGAACAATGTCCGAAAGTTCGCGGCGACGACGTTGTTTCTCCTGTTCCTTTGCCTGCAGAAAAGCAAAAACAAGAAGCACGCGTTGTTTATTTCTCGTTTCCTTCGCTGTCATCGCTCAGTCCTTTCTGTCGTGCCCATTCTACCATACTCCCGAACAGACTTTGCACTACATCGTGACGCGGCGCACATGTGCTGAGCAAACTATGGAAAGAGAAATAAAACACATTTTCTCTCCTAAAATAGACCGGACGCTTTATGGTAAAATAGGCAAAGAAATAGCACACTATGCAAAAGGAACGATTCCACGCAAGGAGATAAATATGGTTCAACGCACCTTTTCGAAAGTACGAAAAATCATTGCAATTATTGTACTGAGCTTTTTGATTTTCTTAGCCATTCTTTGTGGCTATCTCGTTGGCGCAATGTTGGAGGTTGCTAAGGCAGCGCCCAAAATGAATCCTGATTTATTGCTGTCCAACCTCAAAGAAAATTCGCAAATAGTGGACATGAACGGCAATCTCATTGAACAGATTGATACGGCGGAATACCGAAAAATCGTCCCCTACGAACAAATTCCGAAAAACTTGATTAATGCTTTCATCAGTGCCGAAGATAAGCGTTTCGCGCAACACGATGGCGTTGATTTTTACGGCATTGCGGCAACCATTCGCGATTTTTTCCGCTCCGGCGACATGCGCGGCGCCTCCACCATTACGATGCAGCTTGCACGTAACGTATTTTTGAGCAATGACGTAAACTGGCAGCGCAAAATTCAAGAGATTTTCTTGGCATTCCAAATTGACGATCAGTTGGACAAGAAACAGATCATGGAGTCGTATCTCAATCGTATTTTCTTCGGACAAAACGCTTACGGTGTAGAAGCCGCCTCCCAGATTTATTTTTCAAAACATGTGCAGGATTTGACCTTGGCACAATGTGCGACACTGGCAAGTATTGTGCCGGCGCCTTCCCGCTATGCGCTCTACTCCACCTATCGTCCTTCGGAAGTAACCAATGAGCGCGTATTGGATGAAACCGAAATCAATGGCGAACGGTATTTGGCCATCTACAACCCTCCCGCTTACGAACGGGCAAAATGGGTTCTCAAAGAAATGAAAAACAACGGCTTTATTTCCGAGGCGGAATACACAGAAGCGGTTAACACCGATGTGTCCCAAACGATTGATGCGCCGCAAAAACGTGCGCAGAACCTTTCCACTTATATTACGGACTTGGTGAAGGAACAAGCCATCTGGACGCTTATGGATACGCAAAACATTTCTCGTCAGGAAGCAAGACAGCTATTGATGTACGGCGGATTAACGATTACCTGCACCGTTGATATGGATTTGCAGCGCAAATTGCAGGATTTTACCGCCTCTCTTGCTACTTCGCTGACTTCGCCGACCGGCGATGAATCGCCCTTAAAGCTCGACCTTCGCTATGATGATTACGGAAATATCATCGGACGAAACGATGCCCTGCTTTACTATCGTCAATCCAATCTTTTGGATGAAAAAGGGCGCGTCGTGGTGCCGGAAAACCAATTCAAAATTGACGAAAAAGGCAATCTGACAATTCAGTCCGGTCGACTGCGCGGCTATAGCGGCTATATAGACATTAT
The DNA here is from genome assembly GCF_902488755.1 of uncultured Murdochiella sp. Taxonomy (GTDB): domain Bacteria; phylum Bacillota; class Clostridia; order Tissierellales; family Peptoniphilaceae; genus Murdochiella. The sequence goes on from NZ_CABTXF010000001.1 coordinate 4,045, forward strand.
GGATTACTATACCGTGGATGATAATGATGTGCTTCGTTCTCATCGTGTCGGCACCATTCCCATTGATGAAAAATATCTCCAAATCGATTCCGACGGCACAATGCACATTGCAAAAGCGTTTTTAGACACCAATACCACGCCGCTCTATACGATACGTGAGGACGGTGCGATGTTGCTGAATCGCGATTACTACGACTATGACGACATTGGCGTAAAACAACCGCAGGTGTCCTTTACGGTTCTCGATACGGTAACGGGAGAGGTTCGCGCCATCATCGGCGGTCGGGAACAGGATGATCGCCATTTCCTCAACCGCGCTTCCAGTTATCCGCGTCAGCCGGGTTCTTCCATCAAGCCTATCGCCGATTACACCGGCGCGATTGCTGCCGGAAACAACCAAGGGGTCGCCATGGATGATGCGCCGGTACAAATGTTGGAAAACAGCACTTGGCCGACCAATGTAGACTTGCGTTATCGCGGCATGATGTCCATGCAGGAAGCGCTTGTACGTTCCTCCAACCCGGTTGCGGTACGTTGGCTGCAAAAAATCGGTATTGATACGGCAAAGGAATATCTGTCCCGTTATGGCATTATCAACCGTGAACATCCTGATCGGGATCACTTTGTTGAGGCATCCGAAGACAGCCAGCATAACGACGAAAACCTTGCCATGGGAATCGGTTCCATGACGGAAGGCTTGACTTCAATGGATATGGCAGGCGCGTACCAAGCCATCGGCAACAACGGTACTCGTGTCCCGGCAATGAGCATTTCCAAAATTACCAATAACCGCGGAAAAGTCTTCTACGAAAACAAACATACCGGCATTGAGGTGCTTCCGCCGCAGCTGAATTATCAGCTTGCTGATGCCTTGCGTCACGTTATTCAAGACGGTTTTACGAATGGCACTGTTTCCGGTGGTGATATGGCGCTGGTAGGAAAAACCGGTACTACCGACGACAATATGGACTTCTGGTTTGCCGGAACTACGCCGTATTATACGACCGCCGTTTGGGTCGGCGCGGACAATGCCCTCATCTCCCTTGTAGGTGACTCTCGTACTCCGGCGAATATCTACGCCAATATCCATGCGATTATTCATGAAGGACGGGAAGCCAAGAAATTCCCGATTCCGGAAGGTGTATACGAGGAAGAAGTTTCAAATATTACAGGACAAACCCCGACCTCTGCTACCGCTGCAGGTAACGGCGTCCTCGTTGTGCCTGTCAGCAAGGAAACGGCACCGCGCATGGAAGATACCGCGTATGTGTTCCGTGAACTCGATGCGCGTAACGACTTGCTTGCCAGCGATAAAACGCCTGCACGCCTTCGTGTCTCGAAAGTGTTCCTGGTTCGTCCTTCCGATTACGATCCCTCGAAATTTAACGGTGTTGTTCCGGAAGATTGGTCTCGTCAGGTGCCCACCAAGGTATCCGAATTGGGGGCTACGATTCCTTCCGTGACCTTTACCAAGGACGGCCTGACGACCATCCGTGAATACAATCAAGATGACGGAAGCTATGTGGAAAAAACTAAACTTCCGGACGGCAGTATGCAAATCGTCAGCTTTGATCGGAAGGGAAAACAGCTCGAAAAGACCATTGTTCCGCCGAATCAGCAGAGCAGTGAATCCTCCGCAGAGCCTAATCGCAACTCCCCTGCCGCTACACCCCGAACGAACCATTGACCGCATTGGCGGATCCCAACGTAATACCCCATAGAAAGCCAAGGAGAACAGTATGGCACAACGAAAAGTACTTTTAGTTGAAGATGAAGAAGGCATCATCAATATTGAAAAAGCCTATCTAGAAAAAGCCGATTATCTTGTCGAAAAAGCAATGGATGGAAAAGAAGCTCTTTCCCTTTTTTCCACTTTTGCTCCCGATCTGGTCGTATTGGATCTGATGCTGCCGGAAATTTCCGGAGAAGAGGTGCTAAAAGCGATCAAGGCGCAGAGCAATACGCCGGTGATTATCGTTTCAGCAAAAGCCGAAGAAGACGATCGTGTTGAAAATCTACGAAACGGAGCGGATGATTATATGGTAAAACCCTTTTCAGCGCGCGAACTGGTGGAGCGGGTTCATGCCATTTTTCGACGTCTTCCTGAAAGAGTATCGGGAACCATTCTCCAGACCAAGGATGGACGACTGCGTTTGGATACGGAATCTATGCGCACCTTCGTCAATGAAAAAGAAATCCATTTAACCAAAAATGAATTTCTTATTGTGCAGACGCTCTTTACGCATCCCAATAAGATCTATACACGCGACGAAATTATCGAAGTCACATTCGGCATGGATTATGAAGCGTTTGATCGTGCTATTGACACGCACATAAAGAATATTCGCCAGAAAATTGAAGCCGATCCCAAAAATCCGGTATACATTAAAACGGTTTACGGCGTAGGCTATCGTGCCGGAGGCTTTGATGAAGCTTAGAACCCGTCTAAGTCTTTCTATCATCATCATTGTCTTTATCACCATGGCGGTCATTGCCTACGGTATGCAACGTGCCTATTCCGATTCCTTTTTTAATTATCTGGAAAACGAAGAGGAAACGCGATTAAAACGTATCGTAAACGACATAGGTACTATTGCGCGCACAGAATCGCTTGATCTCACGAAAGACGGAGCTAATGAGCAATTGCAGCTCTATGCCCGTGATGCCAATATCAACATTACGATTATGGATACGGAATCGACAATACTTGCTAACTATCGGGGGCTCGTCGAAAACGCCGAAGCGGACATTCAGGTCGATCAATATCAATTAGTGGATAGCCATGGTGAAAAGCGCGGTACCATGTTGGTGACGTATGATCGCAGCAGTCCGGCTCTTCGGAACGCTTTGCATGATTTTCAGCGTCGTTCGCTTAACTCAACGATGCTTGGCATCGTCGTCTTTGGGCTCATTGCTATCGTCTTCAGTTATTTCTTTTCGAAGCAAATTACCGAACCGATTGAATCCTTGCGCAGTGCCGCAGATCGCATTCGCCAAAATGAATTCGATATTACACTGGATGATTCTCCCTTTGATGAATTGCAGAGTTTGAATGCAAACATGCAATACTTGGCTTCTTCTCTGCGGCAACAGGAGGACGCGAGGCGCAGCTATGCCCAGGATATTTCTCACGAATTACGCACGCCGCTAACCAATATGCAATTGCATGTGGAAGCGATGAAAGATGGCATCATCCCTTCGGACAAAAAAAACTGGGAACAGATTGAAGCGAACATCACACAGCTTACGCTTCTTGTGGAACGATTGAAAAATACGTTTCGCGAAGCATCGCTGGTTGCTGCGGAAGAAATCCGTTTTATTGACTGTTCAGCGCTTACCGAGCGCGTTATAGACAGTTTTGAGCCACGTATCGTTCAGAAAAACGGAGCTTTCGTTCGCGCTATAGATCCGGCTATCAGTCTGCAAACCGACGAACGGCTCTTTTCCCAAATTCTTAGCAATTTGCTTTCGAACGCCATTAAAGCGATTGAAGAAGGCGGTCAGATTCGCGTAGCACTCAATGCGGACCGAAAATATGTAGTTCTCACCGTGACCGACAATGGCGTCGGCATCGCGCAAAACAATCTCGCCCATCTTTTCGATCGTTTTTACCGGGTAGATTCTTCTCGTAATCGTGCCGCCGGCGGACAAGGACTTGGTCTTTCTATTACACGCAATATCGTGCAGCAATTAGGCGGACACATTGAAGTCACAAGTAAAGTCGGCAAAGGAACCACCTTCCGCGTTCGTCTGCCGGACGAATTTTTCCGGCCCTTAGGGGCGCAATAGAGAAGCGTTCGCAGAAAATCGCTCCAATTCCCGACGTATCGCCGTCATGTCCGTCATGGTCATGATGGCGGATTTTGTTTTTGCCGACCCATAAAAGCCGCTAAGATAGCACGCCATGAGTTTACGCATTTCTAAAATGGCACGTTCTTCGCCACGGCACGCAATTTCACTCGCATAATGCGCTAATAGCACAGAAACGGCTTCTTTGACGTCGGTCTTTGCATAAGTGCCGGTCGAACGATACGCCTGTATCTGACGAAAAAGAAATGGATTGCCCATGGCGCCTCTGCCAATGGCAATACCGTCGCAGCCTGTTACGTTTTCCATTTCCTGCGCTTCCTCCGGTGTAGTCACATCACCATTTCCAACCACCGGTATGTTTACTGAATTTTTCAGATGGGCAATAGCTTCCCAGTCGGCATTTCCCGAATACATCTGTTCCCTCGTGCGCGCATGGAGCGTTATACGCGAAATTCCTTCCTCCTCGGCAATATGCGCAATGGTCAAAAAGTTTATGGAATGTTCATCCCAACCGAGACGCATTTTGACATAGACCGGCTTTGTGGAGGTCTCCACCATGGCATGGAAAAGATGTCCGGCAAGCGTTGGATCGCGCATCAAAGCGCTTCCTTCCCCATTATGGACAATTTTAGGCGCAGGGCATCCCATATTCAGTTCCACCGCCTGAAAGCGATCATCCCCATTAAAACGCTCTCGAATCACACGTGCGAGAGTGGAAGGTTCCTTGCCAAACAGCTGCACGATAAGCTTGCCTTCTTTTCCTTTTTCGAGCATTTTCTCTGTACGTGCGCTATCAAAGAGAAGCGCTTGAGCGCTGATCATTTCCGTCGTCGCTTCCCTACAGCCATAGCGAAAGCATATTTCTCGAAAACAGCAATCACTGACACCGGCAAGAGGTGCGAGCGATACAAAAGCGGAAACCGGCTGCTTACGGCTGCCGGTTTCCTGGGCGTATTTTTGTTGTATTTTCTGTTCGCACATAGATTATCCTTTTTGCCCGTTGTGCATCTCATGATCCTTTTCTTCACGAAGGCGCTCATTCGCCCGTGCTTTCATCGTACGATAGTAGATAAGACGCAAACCGAGCAGATTGAGATCCCGCTTTACCCCGTCAACATATTTGGAATGCTGCGAAAGGAGTGTAGAAAACCCACCCGTGGCAATCACATGAGGTTTTTTATCGGTTTGCTCCTTCAACTCCGCCAAAATGCCTTCTGTAATGCCATCAATCAAACCAATAAAGCCGCGTACCAAACCTGCCTGCATGGCATTGACGGTATTTGTGGCAATGATCTTTTCCGGCTGTGTGAGTTCCACACGCGGTAACTTGGAAGTACCTCGGGTCAGCGCCGCTGCGGCAATGCCAATGCCCGGCGAAATCGTTCCGCCGATATATTCCCCTTGCTCATTGACGACCTCATGCGTGATGGCCGTGCCAATATCAATAATAATCAACGGTCCCCCGTACAGGGCGAAGCCTGCCACCGCATCGGCAATGCGATCCGAACCGACCTCACGCGGATTATCCACGCGAAGCGGCAGACCGGTCTTGGTTCCCTCGCCTACGATCATCGGCGTCAGCTCTAAAAAGCGCTCCGACATGGCGCTCATCTGGTGCACCAGCTCCGGCACAACGCTGGAAAGGATGACCGCGCAAATCATTTCTCGCGTGTAATGAAAGTGGCGTAGAATTTGTTCCAATTCAATTCCGTATTCATCGGAAGTTTTTTCACTGTCCGACTGAATACGCCACTGATGGATGATGATTTCTCCGTGAAACAAGCCAAACGTGATATTGGTGTTTCCGGCATCAATAGCCAAAAGCAGCGACCGATTCTTCGGTTGTTCCGCCTTCTCCACGAGCGTTCCTCCTATCAGGCTTTTGTCGATGTTTCCGTCTCTTTCGCATCACCAAGCGGTTGATGATGTTCTCGTTTTTCCAATATACGGGCGATTGGCGTAGAAACCACTGCCGCTAAAATAGCCTCCGGAATACCATTCGCCACTACCGTCGAAAGCACCATCGCTTGCACCGCCTCAGCCGTAATATTTCGCACTTCCGCCACACGTGCAGCATACACAAGATACAGCGTACCCATCACCAACAACGTGTGCATGACGGTTCCAATCACGGCCGGCAGTGCGTAACGAATAACCACATTTTTGTTGCGCCAAACGGTGGCAAGGTAGCCGACAATCAAGCCAAAAAGCACGCGCGGCACAACACTGATCAATGGATTAGCAAACGCAAACGACAGCGGACCGGATAATCCCTGTAACGCACGAAGCATAGAATTGAGTCCAAATGCCAACCCAAGAATAAAGCCGTACGGTACACCGCCAATGATGGCGCCCAGAACCACAGGAATGTGCATGGTCGTGACCTGAATAGGTCCGATGAGAACGTACCCGATAGGCGTTGAACTCAATACGAGCATCAACGCAATCAATACGCCTAATCGTGCTAAATTTTGTCCGGTAAAGAATTTGTTTTTCATGTTTCCTCCGATCCGGCTCACACAGGATGCCGGTCATTTCAGGGCTTTGCCCCAGCTACTCCTTCTACTTTACTGCGGTTGTCGCAGAAGAAGCTGTTTTCTTTCGGTCTATACACGCACGCACAAGCCCCGTGAAAAGCGGATGCGGTGCGTTTGGCCGCGATTTGAATTCGGGATGAAACTGTACGGCAATAAAATACGGATGCGCAGGAAGCTCAACAATTTCCATCAGGTTCTTTGCAAGTTGAATGCCGCTAAAGACCACTCCTGCTTTTTGCTCAAACAGTTCCTTGTATTTGTTGTTGAATTCATACCGATGGCGATGCCGTTCGACGATATTTTTCTGTCCATAGAGACGATATGCCAACGTATTTTCCGTTAAAGCACAGTCATTATTGCCCAGACGCAGGGTACCGCCAAGGTCGATTTCTTCCGATTGTCCATCCAGGAAGGTAATCACCGGACTCGGCGTAGCCGCATCAAACTCTAAAGAAGACGCATCGTCAATGCCTAAAATATGGCGCGCAATTTCGATGCAGGAAATCTGCATTCCCATACAGATGCCTAAAAACGGCACAGTATTCTCGCGAACATAGCGTACGGTTTCGACCATCCCTTCTGTTCCGCGAGAGCCAAATGCCCCCGGAATGATAATGCCGTCATACGAAGAAAGTATGCGCTTTGCTGTTTTTTCGGTGATGGTCTCAGAGTCAACATAATGCACATCCACTTTTGCCCCTAAATGATAGCCGGCATCTCGCACCGCTTCAAAGACAGAGAGATATGAATCGTTCAGTGCCGTATATTTGCCGACTAGTGCCACCTTAAGTTTCTGCTTTGCCGCTTTGAATGTGGCACACATTTTAGCCCAATCGCCCGTATGATCTTCGCGTGTCTTTAAGTGAAAATGGCGAAGGATATATTGATCTAAACCCTGCTCCTTGAAAACCAGTGGTACCTCGTAGATGAGATCCACCGTTTTGGATTCCACCACCGCTTCGCGCGGCAAATCGCAGAACAGGCAAATCTTTTCGTACACATCCTCGGTAATGGGCTTATCGGCACGAAGAATAAAGACATCCGGTTTAATCCCATAACTCATCAATTCCTTAAAGGAATGCTGTGCAGGCTTTGTCTTTAATTCATCCGTTCCCGGAATAGTCGGGATCAGTACAGTATGCAGAAAAAGGACATCCTCTGAATTTTCAGAGTGAATCTGACGGATGGCTTCAATAAACGGCTGCGATTCAATATCGCCTACCGTCCCACCAATTTCCGTAATGATGAAGTCCGCGCCAGATTCTTCTGCGACGGAATATACTTTTTCTTTAATTTCATTGGTCACGTGGGGAATGACCTGCACCGTTTTACCTTCGTAATCGCCTGCGCGCTCTTTGCGAATGACGTTGGAATAAATGCGCCCACTGGTTACGGAGGAGTTTTTAGTCAACTCTTCATCGATAAAGCGTTCATAATGCCCTAAATCTAAGTCCGTTTCTCCGCCATCGCGGGTAACAAACACCTCACCGTGCTGATACGGACTCATCGTACCCGGATCAACATTCAGATAGGGATCGAATTTCTGCATAAATACTGAATACCCGTTGTCTTTGAGCAATCTGCCTACGCTTCCTGCGCAGATTCCCTTACCGATACCGGAAACGACACCACCGGTCACGAAAATAAACTTTGCCATGTTCTCCCCCTACGACTCCGTCGTTTCGCCTTGTTCGTTTTCCTGTTCTTTCTGCTCTTCCCCGTTGATGGGTTCGGCTATTTTATTTTCTTCAAATAGTGCGGATTTCTTCCCCAGTTTGAATTCCCGAATGCGTTCGTTAATCTCTGCCATGTGCGGACGACCAATCTGCAAAACCTGGCGCATCTCGTTTTTGCCAAACTCTTTTGTGATAATCACCAAATTACCTGTCTTGGTATCCCAAGCCCATTTACGCAACTCTTGCCAACGAATGAATTTATTATCGGCAAAAAGGCCTTCCTGTGAAACAATCACCTTGTTTTGGGAGGAAAAGTAGAACGTAATGCCTAAAAAAATCATCATGAGTCCACGGGCATATTCTTTTTGATTGACAATCGTCATCACACCGAAAATAAAGATGATGGACATCAATACCATATTGATGGACTTGGGGCGCGTCGAAAAAGAGTATTTTGGATCCTTCAATTTCCGTTCCATTTTGAGGGAACGAAATACCTGGTACAGCAGGAAAATAAGCATTCCCAGATAAAGGACATCGATAAAAGTCACATTTATCCCGGCAATGTTAATTCCCGGCAATGACGCTTTCGCCTGTTGTGCTTTGCTTGCCGCTTCTGAACTCATGCGTTCACTCCTTCGTTTTCCTGTGCCATCACCCCATACGTCTGAAAGAGCTCTTCAAATTCCGAGGCGTGCATAGTTTCTTTTTCCAACAACGTATTCGCCAACTGATCCAACATTTCTCGGTTACGGCGCAATATGGACATGGCTCTCTCTAAAGCGTCACGCATGATACTGCGTACTTCTTCATCGATGGCCTGCGCCGTTTCTTCGGAATACGAGCGAATTTGTCCTAAATCATTGCCTAAGAAGACATTGTCCTTGCCTTCTTCGTACGCTACCGGACCCAGTTTCGCACTCATGCCATACTTCACAATCATGTTGCGCGCCATCTTCGTTGCACGCTCAATATCGTTGGACGCACCGGTAGATACGTCATGAAGAACCAACGCTTCGGCTGCACGGCCACCCAAAAAGGTGATGATTTCGGTCAACATCTGCTGACGGGACATGAATTGGCGGTCATCCTCCGGCAAAAAGGAGGTGAATCCACCGGCATAACCACGTGGAACAATCGTAATCATATTGACCTTATCGGTATCCGGTAAAGCACGCGTAACAATGGCATGACCGCTTTCATGGTACGCCGTTAACACTCTTTCTTTCTCAATCACTTCTCGCGATTTCTTTTCGGGACCCGCCACCACTTTGATCGAGGCTTCCACGAATGTCTTCATGTCGATAACGGATTTGCCCTCTCTTGCCGTAAGAAGAGCTGCCTCATTCGCCATGTTTTCAAGGTCAGCGGGGGTAAACCCTGCCGTCTGGCGTGCCAAGGCAAGATAATCAATATCATCTGCAACCGGCTTATTGCGCGTATGCACCTTTAAGATGGCTTCACGTGCCTTCGCATCCGGCATCCCGACCAATACTTGTCGGTCAAAACGACCCGGACGAAGCAATGCCGGATCGAGAATATCGGGACGGTTCGTTGCCGCCATGATGATGATGCCTTCATTCTTATCAAAGCCATCCATCTCAACCAACAGCTGATTGAGCGTCTGTTCACGCTCGTCGTTTCCGCCGCCAAGACCAGCTCCGCGGCGACGACCCACTGCATCAATTTCATCCACGAAGATGATGCAGGGCGCATTTTTTTTGCCTTCCGTAAATAAATCACGAACGCGAGAAGCCCCGACCCCGACAAACATCTCGACAAAATCCGAACCGGAAATGGAGAAAAACGGTACACCGGCTTCCCCTGCTACTGCTTTAGAAAGATAGGTCTTCCCCGTTCCCGGCGGGCCCACAAGTAAAACGCCCTTCGGGATTCGTGCGCCTAAATCAATGAATTTTCGCGGATTTTTAAGAAAATCAACAATCTCGGAAAGTTCTTCCTTTTCTTCCTGTAAACCAGCTACATCCTGAAAGGACACTTTTTCTCCCTTATCCTTATGCATCTGTGCTTTGCTTTTACCGAAACTGTTCATGCTGCTGTTTTGCATTGCCGTGCGCTTGAAGAAGTTATACAGCATAAAGCCGAGAAGACCCAAGAACAAGATATCCGGCAGCATAGTTAGGAACGGATTGGGCTCCGGAACCGCCTGGAAGACCATTTCCAATGTTCCCTTCTGCACTTGCGGACGTATATGTTCTTGATAAAACGTAGAAAAATATTCCTGCGGAATGATCACTTCAAACGGCGTTTTTTCTTTGTCATTCAATACCCCGCGTAACTTTTCCCCTTGGTAGACAAGACTCTTCACATTTCCCTTGTCTAACTGGGTGATCAGGGTGTTGTGCGTCATAGAGTTCTTTGCCATCTTGTTTCCGTTAAAGAACATAAAGATGAGGGCAATCATGAGCAAGGGGAGCAGATAGCTCACCAACATCCCCATGTTATTTCGATTGGGTGTCTTTTTATTCATTCCTTCGTCCTTCCCTACTGGCGATAGTAAATGGGATTAAGCGTCCCAATAAATGGTAAGTTGCGCAGTTTCTGATTAAAGTCCATGCCGTATCCAATGACGTACTCATCCGGAATCGGAAAACCGACATAGTCGCCCTGAATTTCTGTCACACGGCGTTCCGCCTTGTCAAGCATACAGGCAATCTTCACACTATGCGCACCCCGCGCCAGTAAATTTTCGACCAAATATTTTAAGGTGTATCCAGTGTCTACAATGTCTTCGACGATGAGTACATCTTTTCCCATAATAGGCTGTTCCAAGTCCTTTATAATACGCACATCACCACTGGAAACCGTACCGGCACCGTAGCTGGATACGGACATGAAGTCAATCTCCACATCGAGATCGATATGTTTCAACAAATCGGCCATAAAAACAGACGCGCCTTTAAGGATACCGATGACCAGTAAATCCGCATTTCGATTCGCATAATCCGCCGTAATCTGCTTGCCAATTTCCGCAACGCGGCGCTGAATTTCTTCTTCGGTGAACAGAATGCGATCAACGTATTGTTGTAAGTTATCTCCACTCATCTTCTTCTCCAATTCATCATCACCATATCGCGCCCCGGCTGTACAGGGCGTTTTGCGCTTCTTCCCAGACCGAATGCCCATAAAATATCTTTGCCATCGGTAACAACTGGCCAAATCTTTCGCAAAGGCACAGGAACATGCCAAGCATTCCACATTTTGCGCAGTGGCTTGGAGCCCCCTCCAAAGGAAACAAAGATGTCTCCCGGTCTGGCACAGCGCCATGTCAACGCATCAAGCTCGGTTGCATCTATCGCGCAAGAGGCAGAAGGCAAAGACGACAAAGAGGATACTCTATCCGAATCCACCTTCGCAAAAAACGTCATCTCGCATCGTCCCAAAAACAAATCCCATTCCTGCTTTTTTTCTTTGATAGAAAGGGTGATGTCTTGACGTGTTTCGTCCTCTATATCCTGAAAGCGTGCAAGAGATAATGCATGTACGCCCTCAAAATCAGTTAAAAATATCATACCATAAAGTGCAAGTATTTTACCGTTCGGGCGTTGAAAATGACGGCGAATCTCTTCTTCTTCCTCAAAGGAAAGTACGACTTTTTCACCTTGTTCCCTCTCCGAAAGTGTTGCCGTCCAATAACGGATCAGACGTCTTTGCATCGCAAGAGGTTGGGCAAGAAATTTGCTTCGTAAAAGAGCGATGCTATGAAGAAAACAGGCATTTCGCGCAAGCGTAGAAGCCGAAAAAGGTTCACGCTCTTCCCCAATTGTCGAAATCGTTGGAAACAAAGCTGCTGCCGTGTTATTCAGATAGTTGCTTTCTTCACGGGCAATCTCTCCCAATCGCACCAGCGCATCGTCCACTGCGGGGTTCACCTCTTTGCGAATGGCAGGAAAAAGCACGCCGCGCAAACGGTTACGGGTGGCATCCATCTCGCGATTTGTCGAATCTTCTCGCCAAGAAGAATGATGACCGGCATGATAGTGCAAAATCTGCTCTTTTGTAGCCGATAACAGCGGGCGAACCAAAATGAAGTTCGATCGTTCTTCTATCTCCGTCATGCCGCCAAGTCCATCCGTTCCGCATCCGCGAAGAATATGAAATAAGATGGTCTCCGCCTGATCCTGCTGATGATGCCCGACAAAGAGAAGGGGCTTTGCCTCCTCCTTTACGTCTTCTTCTGCAAGAACGCGAGCAAAAAAAGCATACCGCAGATCACGCGCGGCAGTTTCTATCGACTTTCCGGTTTTTAGGGCAATCTTCGTAGCATCGACGTGTGTCGTACGAAAACGCCATGCCTGCTCTTTCGCCCAAGCCTCTACGAAACGCTCATCCTCATCCGCTTCTTTTCCACGCAAACCATGATGAACGTGCAGAATAGTCGGGAGTGTGGAAATAGCCAAATCCCTGCGTGCTTCCTCCAAAAGAGAAACCATCGCCATAGAATCTGCACCACCGGACACCGCAACATAGATGCGCCGTGGAACGTGTAACAGCGCCAGCACTTCCTGCGAAAGTACCGGCGCTTTCTTCGTATTATTGTCCATTATTCGTACCGGTTGACTCTGCCGGACTCTGTTCCACCGGTGGTGTTGTCGCACCGTACCCCTCGCCCGACGCATTCTGTTCGCCGGATTCGGACTCGACTACCGGCGCAGAAGAGGATGCCGAGGATGCCTTTTGTGCCTGCGCAGCATTATATTTTGCCAACGCCTCTTCATTAATCTTAACTTTGCCATCTCCCATATCCATCAGAATCTCATTGGGACGCAGCATACCTAACTTTTCATGGGCATATTTTTCGATGAATTGATCGGTGTTTACAATATCCAGCTGACTCTTCAAATCATTGACGGAAGTCTGTAACTCTTCACGCTGCATCTCCAAAGAAGACTGCATCGCTTTCGTCTCGGTAAGCTGTTTCGATGTGCTCCTCAGGGTTAACGCCGTAGGGATGAGAATCAGGAGCAGTACGCCCAAAAGCGCAAAAACACCCAAACTGGAGCGGTTTATGGGGGAACGTTTTTTATGTACACGCATGGTGTCGGTCTCGACGGCTGGGGTGCTGCTTCGGCGCGACTGTCGTACAGCGCGGTCTTCTCTTCGCCGTTCAGCTCTCTGCCCCTCCTCTCGCCTATTTTTTACGCCAGAATCTCCTTCTTTCGACGATCTTCCCGAACCGCTTTGACCGGACGGATCCGTCTTTGGCAAAATCGATTTGAATTGCGTCATTCGTCTTCTCCTATCACGCGATACATCTCCTGTGCCTGTTCCTTACGCACCGTTTCCGGCACAGCCAACACTTCAATTTCCATGGTTTTATTGCCAAAGGCAATTCGCATTCGATCCCCTGCAACAACTTCCGTTCCGGCTTTTGCTGTTCGCCCGTTGATGGCAATACGTCCGCCGTCCGCCGCTTCTTTAGCGACCGTTCTCCGTTTTATCAAACGCGAATTTTTCAAAAATTTATCGACACGCACGCTTCTCCTCCTTGTCCATAGCGATCGCTCTCTATTGTCCGCTACGCACAATATTCATGTACCATGTGTCCGCCATCTTCCTCAGAAAAGAGGAACGTTATTAAAATCGACCACTTGAGCCAAAGCCGTCTTTTCCTCGATCCGTCTGACTTAGCGTCTCCGTTTTCTGTAAGGTGGGCTGGAGATAGGGCACCACAATCATCTGCGCAACGCGCTCCCCTTTGGCGAGAGTAAGCGTTCCTTCGCCATGGTAAAACAGAGGAATGCGAATTTCTCCACGATAATCTTCATCAATCACGCCTATCCCATTGGAGAGGACAAGTCCTTTCATGCCCAAGCCAGATCGAATGGCAACCAGCCCAAAAGTGCCTTCCGGCAACTCGACAGATATGCCGGTATGCGCCACCCCGTGTTCTCCCGAACCAAGCGTCAGCCCTTCCTCATTCATCAGCGGCAAGTCCAGTCCTGCTGCAAAAGCATTGGAATAACTGGGATCTTTTCCGGTTGCACAATAGCGCATCACGACCTGCTCTTTATTTGCTGTCGTCGCGGAAAACTTTTTTTCCTCGTTCATGCCTTCTCCTTTTCCTCGTTGTCTTTCCAAAGTCGCCATACGAACGGCTTTTCTTCTTTCCTGAAATTGCATTACTCTACAGTATCCTAACGCTGATGGGCAAGAACATAATGAATCGCTTCTGCTACGCCGTTTTCCTTTGCAGACGAAACCACGTGGTCGGCAATGGCTTTTAATTCCGCTCTCGCATTGGCAACCGCAAAACGCAACGCGGCGGCCTTCAGCATATCGCAATCGTTCAGATAATCGCCAATCGCAGCAACTTCATCGGAACGGATGCCCAATTCTTGAGCAAGTATACGAACTGCATTTCCTTTTGACACACCGGAAGCAGATAATTCTAATTTATGAGGGGATGACGTCGTCACATAAACGCGCTCATCGTTCTGCCAGCGTAGCCAATCTTCCTCGTTAGGCTTGCCCAATGGATAATAATTGAATTTCGTCACTGTCCATCCGGCGAGATCGTCCTTACACAAACGTTCGGGCAAAATACCGGTTTTCTTCTGTACCAATCGCGTCATGCTCTTCATCCCAAGAAAAGGCACCCAAGGCGGCAAAAAACATCTATCCTGTTCATAAGCGATATAGAAGCTCTTTCGTCTGTTCGCTTCCTCCAGAATATCCTCGATGGCATCCAGGGCAATTCCTTTATTGAATACATCTCGCCCATTGGCAAGCGTAACGACACTGCCATTAGAGGTAACCATCGGGATGGTGAGTCCGGCGCGCGCAAGAATTTTTTGCGCATTCGCCTTGGGACGTCCGCTGACCAAAGCAAACACCACACCGGCATCCTGTAATTGTCGAATCGCCAGGACATTCTCCGGCGAAATCGTCGTACTGGGTGACAAGGTTCCATCAAAGTCCGAACAAAAAAGTCGAATCATGTCCCCTCCTTATCTTGTCCTATAATACCATAGCGAATCCCCTTCGTTTTAGAGAAACCGGACAAAATGAATTGTCTTTTTTGCAGGTTGACGGCGAAATGGGCATAATAGAAATAAATAAACGAATGCTATCGGTGGTATTTCGTATTCAGCCCACAGGGTATCGGCGAAAGGAGAACATGATGAAGTGGAGAGATCGACAGGGCAGCAGCAATGTTCGCAGCGGTGGAAGAGGGACGGGAAAACTCATCGGCGGTGGAAGTCTGCTTCTTGCTCTCCTCGTGTTTCTCTTGACGGGAAACCCGTTAGCCGCACTCAATGTCGGACTTGGCAGCAACGGAATGACCACCGGTTCTGTGCGACAGGAGCCTTTGCAGCTGTCAAGCCAAGAGAAGGAACTGTACCAATTTTCATCGGTTGCACTGAAGGACACGGAAGATACCTGGCACGCCTTGCTAAAAAAAGAGAAACAGGACTATCGCGAAACAGAAATGGTTATTTTCCAGCAAAAGATTAAAACCGGCTGTGGCATTGCCGATTCAGGCACCGGTCCCTTCTATTGCGGTCGAGACCGAAGCGTTTATATGGATCTTTCGTTCTATGATATGTTGGTCGATGAATTTGGAGCAGAAAAAAACGAGTTCATCTTAAGTTACGTCATTTCCCACGAAATCGGGCATCACGTACAGAATGAACTTGGCATTTTAGAGGAAGTCAATCGACTTCGTGAAAGGGCGAGCGAAAAGGAACGCAACGCCCTCACTGTTCGCCTCGAGCTGATGGCAGATTATCTCGCAGGTGTAGTGGCTCGGCATCAGCAGGAAGAAGGTTTTCTTGAACAGGGCGAGCTGGATGCCGCCATCCAAAGTGCTTGGTCCATCGGCGATGACGCAATTCAAAAACGCATCCAAGGGCACGTCACGCCGGAATCCTTCACCCACGGCAGCAGCAAGCAGCGTGCCCGGTGGTATAAGAAAGGCTACGAAGCAGGAAATCTCGATGAATTCAACACCTTTGATGTAGAGCGGTATCCCACGGTCGATTCGCTATAAACTACGTAGATTTTTTGTGACCTCTCTTGCATCTTCTTTGTCGGCTTGCTATAATGATCGGGTAATTTGTGCCGGCATAGCTCAATCGGTAGAGCATCTGAATCGTAATCAGAGGGTTGAGGGTTCAAGTCCTTTTGCCGGCTTAGAAAAAGCCGCCTGAAATCATTTTTCAGGCGGCTTTCTTTTTCGTTAAAATTGCGGTCCTCCTACGATAAAGCCCTATGAGCAGCTGTTAAAGCAGGCGAAGAAACGCATGGCACAATACTTCGCTATTGTTTCTCCGGCTCCGAATACTTTTCTCCGAACGTTTCCACGGTCACTTTGGTCATGACCACATCCTCTTTTGGCCGGTCGCCCCAACCGGTCTTTACGGTCGCAATGGCATCAACAACATCCATGCCTTTGGTCACTTTTCCAAATGCGGCATACTCCCCATCCAAGTGCGGAGCCGCCTTGTGCATAATAAAAAACTGACTGCCTGCCGAATCGGGATCCATGCTGCGCGCCATGGAAAGCACACCGGCTTCGTGTTTTAGTGCATTGGAGAATCCGTTATGGCTAAATTCGCCGGCAATGGTGTATCCCGGGCCACCCATTCCCGTGCCTTCCGGATCGCCGCCCTGAATCATAAATTGCGGAATGACGCGGTGAAAAATAAGCCCGTCATAGAAGCCCTTTTGCACCAAGGAAATAAAGTTGTTGACCGTATTAGGGGCAATTTCCGGATACAGTTCCGCTTCAATTGTCCCTTGTGGCAAAGTAAACGTTACAATCGGATTTTTCATTTTTCCTCCTTGTGGATAAAAGCCTGCCGTCCTATTCTTTGTCAGATGCCGTGCAGGTTGCCGTAAACAAGACAACGACGTAAAACAAAAGCAAAAACAAGGGCGTCTTCTCCGACGGAAGACGCCCACCAACTATTCTTTTGTTACGATTCTCTTGTAAAGAACCCGTTTGACGAGGAACAACCAGTGAAATTCTATCTCAACAGGCCTCTGCCTGAGCTACGCCATACGCGACCAACCCATTCCTCATTGTCTACCGTTTTCTTTTCCAAGCACGCATCTCGGTGACGGAAAGTCCGTCTCACGCCGAACCCGCAGGTCTATCTGCCCTACAATGCGTTTGAATCGTTTGTCGATGTCTTGAGGGAGTCCGGTGATTCCCTCAAGAAAGAGTGTTCTGTGTCCAAGGGTCTCACCTCCTTCTCTTCTGGTATTCCTATAGTACCCCGGAAAAGGATTTTCTAAACAGGTTATATATTATTTTTTTCTACATCAGAGATGGTTTCACTTAGAGGTGGAAGGAACCTTATTTCAGCTCCAAAATAGTCATGAAATAATAACTATATTCTCTTCCTTTAGTTTCTCCCAGACTAAAGACAAGAATAAATAGCGCTTATCTTTTTTCAACTCCTCCTCTTCACTGATCAAGGGATAATAAGAGGCTTTGTGTACATAGAACTTTTTACTATTGTTTGGATATAGGTTTGGATATAAATTATATTTTTGATCAAGTTCGTCAGCGCAAACGCCATGACTCGTACTTATTTCGGGACCTAATCCGTTACATAAAACAAGCTGCGAAATAGTATTTTCATCATACTGTTTTACATATCCCTGGACATATTCACGACTTGGATGAATATTGCCCGACGTCAAATGTATGTGCGGTACGGGGCAATTTGGCTCGGAGACGCCAGTTTCTATGAGATTTGTTTCCGCACTCTCTTTACATTCCGGTGTAATCCGAAAAAAACTTAAAGCAATATTATCATAAGGTCTTAACTCTTCTATACACTCCCCAATGTCGGATGGCAACCGATACTCGCACCATTTTATATGTTTTAATCCTCTCTGACCTTGATGAATATATGACCTCCTCGTAAGCGTTATCTCTTCATCTACCTTAAATTTATCTTCTGTTAATACTATTTTTAGCTCTTTTGGTATTTCTTTCATTGCCCCCCCCGCTCCTTTCCCATACGCTTTCCACAGATCTGAGTCTCATTGTACCTGATAACGTGCGACAGCTCTGCGCTTTCACAAAGTTCGTCGTTAAATTCGCTTCTGGCGTTTTGCTTTTGAGTCGCTCTGCCACTGCTTTTTCCACCGCATCCTGAAACAAAGAGGAAAACTGATCGACATTTGCTTTTGTGGATTCTGCCTCATCCGTGATAAGGATGGACACCAGATCGTCGCCGATAGCGATGTTCTTTTCCGATAGCATTGCTCGTGCTGTCTTCGCCATCTTTGCCCGCGTGTTTTCTTTTTTTAGCTCGGACAATTCCTGCTTCAATACATCACGTTCGTACTCCGCTTTTTGGCGCTCATCCATCTGCGCAAGCTTCTTCGCCTCGTCGAGCTCCTTTTCTTTCTTGCTTGACCACTCGGCAAACTTGCGATTGATGATTTCATTCACCTGCTCGTCGGTGTACTTCCCGTCGGCTTCTTTCTTTTCTCCGGTTGCCTTCGTCGTCTCTTGTTGCTCGTCTTCCGCCAGCATCGGTTCTTCCTGTTTTTCCACCTGTTTTACTTTCTCAGCCATTTCTGCCTCCTTGTTTCTCAAAGTTATAGTCACCTTCCCGACTCCCCACAGTTTTACGTCATAAGGCTTGGACGTGGGATTCCTCCCAATAAAAAAGCAGCGGGCGTTTGCCTACTGCTTTGGTAACAATATTTTGTTTTATCTGCTATCTGAAATGTTCGCCGGTGATGCGCTGCCATTCGATCTTTTGCTTATCCCGATAGAGTGCCTCTTTATATGCTTTTTTTTACGTTGTTTGGAGCATCAGCGTTTAGAACCATCAACAACCATATATGGCCTTACAATAGTGCTAAAATTCTTCATAGCCGCACAGTATTTATCCATATCAAAGTTTACCATCTTCTGCCACCCTCCTCCCTAAATACCTAATATTCGCTGACGAATCTCCTAAAAATAGCCGGGTTAGAGATTCTGCTAAAGATTCCTCATTGTTTCCTCGCAACCATTGATCATGCCCATATTCGCTAGAATGTTTGAGTACATTATACCCTTCTTTCAGCAAGTCATCCATAAGGTCCTCTAAATACCGCCTGACCGATTGTAGAGATACAGTTGATGTGGGACAAATAGAGAGGCTACTGATTAAACCAAAAGCTAAGCGGCTCGCTTTATCATTAAGGCTTGGACTTAAGTCTTCTCCATCACAACTCTGAAGAGGAGACGAAACTACAGAGTCCAGCAAAATAAAAGGCATTAGCTATATATTTCACCGTGTCATTTCATGACCTTTTCCAGAAGAGATTTATAGCTATCGACGACGTCGTATACCACATTCCCATGGGAGATCGCTTTAAAGTGTTCTCTTGCGCAATGAATTTTTGATGCCTCAATCAAGCGTAACTGCATTGAGCTCATGGAGCCTTTCGTCTCCGCTACAAAATAGATGTGTTTGACCTTGCCTTCATAAAACGCAATCGCCCAGTCTGGATTGTAGCGACCTACCGGTGTGGAAATATAAAATCCATCCGGTAGCTTCACATAAACCGCCACATCCCTGTTCGTATCAAGCTCTGTAGCAAAGTTTCGTTCATTCGATGAATCATAAACGACGTGATCGTACAGATGCTTCCTTGCCTTCATCGCATTGACGCCCAGCTTTCCCTTGATGGTCGGGTCGGTAAAAACGTCCATACCATAATGTTCATCCAGAATATCGTAAGTGATATGTTCAATAATCGCCGTGGCTTTTTCATCGTTGATCAGGGCTGCGGCCTTTACGATAAACTCCTCCGGATTATCTTTGAACTGCGCAAATACAGCCTTTTTGATTCCCTGAAGGATTGCAATTATGGCCTTTCGGGTAAGGCCGGTCTCATCCACCAATTTTCCAATGAGATCATATTTCACATTCGCATTTGCGGTGATCGTCACCCCATAGCTGGCAGACTCTTTTTTTACGAAGGATTCTCCGGAAATCAGTTTTTCTTTCGATTTGATCGTATCCATTGCACCGGATTCCACCTGAAAGTAAATCTTCGAAACGCGAAGCTTGGAATCAAGAGAATCAATGGATTTTCGAATCAGTTCATCCGTATCAAAATCCACAACATAGACGGACTTGGCATTGATTTTTTTCCACAGTGCTTTAAACTGCGGCATTGCGAGCTTATCCTCATCAATATGTAGCTCGACATTGTTACTGCGTGCATTCTCAGGCTGCATACTACGAGCATCGTAAATAGAATCGATAATTTCTATAACAGAAGCTGCATAATCGGCCACTTCCTCTGCAACTTTGAGTTCTCCATTGGCCTTATCCTCGTAATACTTATCCGTCAGAATCCCCTTGGGGTCGATATAAACGTTTTTGATTAAATCGTACTGAATGGATGAAGCGGTATCCTGATCGATAACCTGTTGATTACCCTGGTCATCTTTGATAACCTTGCCGACAAAGAGATCAATGGTAACGGCACGCGGACGATCGGCAACAGCATCCGCCATCTCCGTCTGCAGGCCTTTTGCAAAAGAGTCATAGCTCTCACTGGCGATAACTGTCAGCACATTGATGTTATGAACATCGTTTCCGAGTGCATTGACATCCATGCGTTCTCCATCCTGATTGACGCACAGACGGAGACCACGGCCGACTTCTTGGCGCTTACGGACATCGCTTCCGGATTGTTTCAATGTACAAATCTGAAATACATTCGGATTATCCCAGCCTTCGCGCAGAGCAGAGTGCGAGAAAATAAAACGTACCGGTGACTTCTTCGGATCACGATCAAGAAGAAGCTCTTTATTTTTCATAATCAAATCATAGGCACTCACGTCATCCGAAGTGCTCTCTTTACGCCCGACCTTGGAATTTATCATCTTCCCCTTGCCATCTACCGAGAAATACCCTGCGTGAGTCTTGGACGCCTTAATGCTATTCAGATATTTTATGTACTCATCCTCGCCCATGGAAAGCTGAAGATTTCCGATAATATCCTCATACTCTTCCTCAAACATCGTGGCATATTTTCCATTCCCCGCCTGACCGGAAGCATCATATTTACGGTAGTTTGCTACCTCATCAATGAAGAACAGGGACAAAACCTTGATTCCCTTATAGAAGAGTTGACGTTCTCTTTGAATATGCGACAGGATCGTTTCACGAATCTGAATACGGCGCAGCTGATCTTCATCAACCGCCCCCATCACATCCCCGGCAAAAATTTTGATGCCATTCAAAAACTCTACCGAATCATCCCTGCCATCGATCTGCTTAACAACAAAGCCGTTCTTATATTCTTCTAATCCACCGGAATAGTCATAGAGGTTATCCCCGATTTTCACGATACGGCTCTTTTTCTTCAGTGTACCGCTGGCCATCTTCACTTCAAACTGAAGTGTTGCGGTGGGATCCCCCTTAGAGAGATTCAAGCCTTCCAGATAGAAATAGCTGTCCGTAGCCGTGCTTCCCGTCTCCGCGATGCCCTTAACAGCAATTTTCTTCACCAGACGCTTGTTATAAGCCTCCATGGCATCAAGGCGATAGACCATGTTATATATGCTGTCACTTTTATGTGTGGCAGAGTATCGCAAGGTCAAAAGCGGTCGAAATTCTTTTAATCGTTCCTTTGTCCGCTTGCCTTCAACAGACTGCGGCTCATCGATAATCAATATTGGATTCGTCTTCGCAATAATGTCGATCGGTCTGCGGGAGCGAAACTCATCCAGCTTCATGTAGATGCGTCGTGCATCTTTTCCTCTGGCATTGAAGGCTTGCGAATTAATGATCATGACATTGATCGAACTGTCCGATGCAAAGCGATCAATTTCCGTCAATTGCGAGGAGTTGTAAATAAAGAAGCGGATTTTCTTTCCATACTCTTCGGCAAAGTGTTCCTGCGTCATCTCGAAAGACTTATAGACACCCTCGCGGATAGCGATACTTGGCACAACGATAATGAACTTACTCCAACCGTAGGCACGATTCAGTTCGTACATTGTCTTGATGTAGGTATAGGTCTTGCCGACGCCGGTCTCCATCTCGATGGTGAGATTAAACCCGTCGCTTCGGCCTTCCAACTGGGAAGAGGGCTCAATCTGATTGCTACGCTGGATCTTCTGTATGTGCTCCAGAATAATCTGGTCGGAAAGCTCCGGCACAATCTTCTGGTTGCTCCAGCCGGTAAAGTCTACATCATCTGTCATCGTCTGCTGAATATCACCGAAGCCGCGATCCATCATATAAGAAGGCGTCAAATACGGCTGGCCGGCGAAGACATCCACAACAGCCTTAGCTGCATCAGCTTGGAATTTTTGATGTTTGTATTGTATCCTCATGCGGATGCCACCTCCTTAGATCACTTTTACTCGTATATCCGGTGCCAGCATTTTGAAAATCTCTCCGACATTGATCTTTTCCGGGCTTCCCTTGAAGCTACTATCACGGAACACGGCACGAAGCGGCTGGCGCTTGGCGATTTCCTTAATCACTGCATCAGGAATATTTTCATCAAAGCAAGCAATCAGGTCACCGTCGTTATATGTGTGAACGGTGCAGCCTTCAATCTGCTCTGAGGTATATGGCATGGATAAGGGCAATCCCCACTCCAGCAGACAGCCGAATAATAGGTCAAGGTCCGTACGATCCGCCTTTACATTGGATTCCAGCATGGAGAGCATGTCCTGAGTGTATTCGCCGGCGGAGTAGTAGACATCGTTCATGTTGGATGAGTCGAGCTTAAATACGCGGAAGCCGGTATCAAGTTGTTGGGTCGTCAGAGGGCTTTCTTCTTTGATCTGCTTCCCTGCTCGGCGAATACGTTCCTTGCCGATTTCGCAGATAGTATTAAATCCCATTTTTTTTGCTATAGAATTATTTGTAATTTCCTCTGGCAGCTGAACCATTATGAATTTTCGTTTTCCGTTATCTAAAGTATTCATATTCATAATAGCTTGAGCTGTAGTTCCCGATCCTGAAAAGAAATCTAAGACTATTGACTCTGGATCATTTTTACATATCATATTGGCAACCGTTTCAATCAGCGAATACGGTTTTGAATAGTCAAAGCATTTGCCAAGGCCTAACTCTGCTAATTCTTTGACTGCTGTTTCGTTCGTTCCAACTCCAGCCTCTCTGTTTAACTCAATATTAAGGTAATTTGTAGGTGTCTTGAATGAATCCTCCAAATTTTTCCTCTGGAATCTAATAGAATACTTTGCAGTTTT
The DNA here is from genome assembly GCF_902488755.1 of uncultured Murdochiella sp. Classification (GTDB taxonomy): domain Bacteria; phylum Bacillota; class Clostridia; order Tissierellales; family Peptoniphilaceae; genus Murdochiella. The sequence continues at coordinate 27,291 of NZ_CABTXF010000001.1, forward strand.
AATCACAAAATACGTTCCATTAGCGACTTCTTCATTTAAGGTATTCTGCTCCCATTTAAACTCACCGACAAACCGAACTGCATTTTCATTTAAACCATTTTTGACATGCAACTCATCCAATAACTCAACCTTATCTTTTATTCCAGCCTCAACGATACCTTCAGTAATAAAAATAAAATGGATACTGCCTGCTGGGAAAAGAAGAGTCTTCGGTGGATTGCCGGTGTTTAAGAGTGGAGCATCGCCACCGTCTAAAGGTGCACCAAAGTACTTTATTAGACTCCATTTCTTCTCATAGGCCAAAACATATTCAACTGTTTTTCGGCATTTATAAGAAAGCGCTGGTGGAGTCGCAGTTTTTGTCCAAATAAACGTGGCAGCATAGTTTTTCTCACCAAAAATTTCATTACAAATCTTCTGCAAATTATAAATCTCGTTCTCATCAATGCTGATGAAAATAACACCATTTTCAGATAACAAATTTCGAGCTAACATCAGTCGAGAGTACATCATTGATAACCAATCAGAGTGGAAACGAGGATTGGACATATTGTTCTCTTTGAACAATCGATTTCCTTCGGAATCATAATGGCCAGCTTCTTCCTCATACTCATCAATTTCCCTAGCAAAGTTATCCGCATAGATAAAGCTATCTGATCCTGTATTGTATGGGGGATCAATATAGATCATTTTAACCTTTCCCAGGTAGCTCTCCTGTAGGAGCTTGAGTACTTCCAGATTATCCCCCTCAATATAGAGGTTCTCTGTTATGTCCCAATCCACACTCTCTTCCGGGCAAGGACGGAGCGTTTTACGAATAGACTTGTTAGCTTCAACGATAGCAGCCTTCTTTCCGACCCATGTAAATTCATAGACTTCATCACCATCAACAACTTCATCCGAAAGCATCTGTTTGAGGAGTTCAAAATTAATAGTTTTCTTTGGCTTTCCGTTTTCGTCTACTGTTTCTGTAACGCAATTCGGAAAGATCGCACCAATTTTTTCTATGTTTGCTGCCGTCAAATCAGGCGTTTCCATTCTCATTTTTTCCATTAGTTATTTCCTCTCTTATAAGTTCTAATCATATCCTCAAAATCTAATACTTTTTGAGACTTTATCATGAGTCCTAAATTAGTCGGAATCTTTGTTACTGGAACTGGAGCATTAGGAAGATTCGCAAGTTGAAGCTCGCCTCTTGCATCAAATTCATAACCACCATATAAAACGCCGAGCAAAAAAATTCTCTCCCCTACAGAGATTCCTTTTGGCGTTGCAAAAGCCCCTTGATTTAGAATAAATACTGGAGAACCACTTGATCCTGGATACCAAGCCACATCAAGTAGTATTTCATTCTTCCCACAATAATTTTTATTAGGATGACTGGAGGTTATTCCCCTGCTAATTATTGGCTTATGATTATATGTATCAGAAAGACCTATAGGATAACCAATCATTACCACATCTTCCATAGCAGAAAGCTGGCTCAACTGTTCTTCATTTGGAATTAAACTGGTTTCCAGTGGCAAATAGAATATTCGTGTGTTAGCTTTTTCCAAATGATTGAAAGCCTCACCTAAAAACAAGCATCGTAAATCAACATTTTTATTAGGATGATGGATCCAGGAATTTCCTTCATAGGTAAACGAGAATGGCTCAGTGTCTATCGGGTCACCCGAATCATCAGCCTTACAAAACTCAAATACAGTTTTTATGCTATTCTCTACAACATGATTATTTGTAATAAGAACCGGGATGCACGTTCCATTTTCCTTATCCTGACACAGATTAATAATGAATCCTGTTCCACTTCCGGTCGTTCCGTTACTATACTGACATTTTATTAAAACCGTCGCGTATGTAATCATTTCCGATAAGCTCATTTTCTTGATCATACTAAGTATTCTAACTCCTTTTTTAACTCTTTAAGCTCTGTGTTCAGCTGCACCTGCTTGTTCAGTTGTTTTTCTTTGCGAACTTTGACTTGAAGTGCTGCGATTTGCTTTTCCAGTTCCTGCCGACGGTTGTCTCGCTCTACCGATTCCTTCAATGACGAACTATTTTCTCCTTCAAAGCGGAGCGCATCACCGGCAATCTGCCGAACAAAATTTTCATACACCTCATCGATGCTCAGGCCATCTATTTTCAGCGGCAGCTCCTCTTCCATCAGCCAGTCTGTGTGGTAGTAGGTTCCTACCTTAAATGCATGTGAGCCGGAGGCTGTAGCCTCTTTGTATGCGATCCATGCCTGATACTTTCCATCATATTCCAGAAGGAACAGGATATGATACGGGATTTGTTTGTCTATCTGTCGGAGGGCTGACGTATCCAGTTGATCCCCGTTTAGCTTTACTTCAAATATCTCCAGCTCGGTCACGGTATCTCCGGCGGCAAGGTTCATGGTCGTTGCAGCCACTTTGTTACGCCAATAAATCGCTTTAATTTGCTCAATGAACACTCGCTTTAACGCTGGCGAAACGGAAAGGCTCTCGTAGAACTTCTGTTTCGGAATACGTCGATTAAATGCCGTACTCTTCGGTAATCCAATCACCGGATCCCCCCTTACTTCAATACCAGGAAACAAATAAGCTCAAAATCATCTAAGCCACGAATCTCTGACAGCAAGGCGGAAGTCCCGCCTGAAGAGAACAGACTGTCAATATCGCTTTCTTCTTTTACCTCTATGATGGAATGAATTGCATCAGAAAGTAGCTGCGAAATCTCTTCCATGTTTCGTCCGTCGTCTGTTTCTTTGTTGAATTTTTCGCAAAGTGTCAGGATCGGTTCAGACTCACCACGACACAATAACCGAACAGTATCCAGCAGTTTCTTCGGATTCAGATAGTCGCAGACAATCTCTCCGTCAGCACGAATATAAACCATATAGAAGGGGTGAATGCGATTTTGATTGTCAATGTTAATGCTGTTATTGATATTCCGCAGAACAAAGATCACCCCTTCCGGATTTTCATCGGTGGCCGGAACTACCGCATGAAGCCCTTTCGGCTTCGAAGCGAGATCTTCATGCGTCTTGATGTATTCCAGCAGGTCAAGACGGAACTCATTGAGCCCCAGATCCATGATGGAAATACCAGAAGACATTTCCTCGAGATCGACGACTTCTTCCTGCAGACGTTTCAGCTGTTGTTTACGATATTCCAGGTCGCCCTTCTCCTCCGGATTGAGCAGATCATCATCACCGGTGGAAGTCATGACAGAAATCTTCATTCGGGTCTCAACACGAGATTTTAGATTGATGTAATCATCCAGCGTCATATCCGGCCAAAAATTGACCAGCTGGATATATTTATTCTTGCTGCCAATACGATCAATTCGTCCAAAACGCTGAATGATGCGTACCGGATTCCAATGGATGTCATAATTTACCAGATAATCGCAGTCCTGTAAGTTTTGGCCTTCGGAAATACAGTCTGTGGCAATCAGAATGTCAATTTCCTTTGTACTGCCCGGCAGTAAGAGGTCACGGCCTTTGGAAATCGGAGAAAAGCAGGTTAGCACATTATTGAGTGTTGCCTTCAGCCCTTTTACCGTTGTGCGTCCATCGATGCTTCCGGTAATAACCGCAGTATCCAAGCCGTATTTTTCTTTCATGTATACAGATACCTGGTCATATAGGTATTCTGCTGTATCGGAAAACGCCGAAAATAGCAACACCTTCTTGTTCTGGGCATTGATCGGGTGCTTCATTTTTTCATCCAGCAGGTGGAACAGGGTCTGCAACTTTAGATCATGCTCTGGTGTAACGTCGGCAATCATAAGTGTCAGCAGCTCAAGGGTATCCGCATCGTGCTGAAGCTCATCACGCCAAGTTTTGTAGTCCATATCTGCTAGGTTGATTTTGACCTTCTTCCCTACTGTAAAATAATCGTTATTCTCCTCATCGATGTCAAAATCGTTTTCCGTAGCCTCATAGAAATCGAGATCTGCCTTTCCGTACTTCTCGAAATTTTCAATCGCCCGGATGGTGCTCTTAATCAAGGTCAATATTCTGCTTAGCGTCAGATTGAATGAATAAACAGAACTTTCTAAACGTTTCAGGAGATTAATCCTCATCAAGCGCTGGATGCCTTGCTCACGACCTTTCTGCGTCAGGTTATCCCCTTTGTTATGCGTGAGGTCGATATACTTCGACATCAAACTTGGAAAAATATAATTTGACGGCGTATAGATCACAAGAGTCAGCTGCATCAACTGTTCATAAATCTGATTATAATTTATAGCACTGGAAAGATCGGTCATGCTCAGACGCCTTGAAATAGGTTTTAAGCGCTCAGGAAACTGGCCGATTTCTTCGGTATTGTAATATTTTTCGATATGTTTTCTGGAGCGGGCAATGGTCACGCTATCAAGCACTTCAAAGAAATCAAAATCCAGTGTACGAAGCAAGGCCTCTGTCGTCCGATCTTCCGGATCGAGCTTACTCCACGCATTAAAGGCTTTCTGTGCCTGACGAAATATCTCTTCCAGCGGTTTCTTTGTATCGAGCTGGTCATTGATAAGCTCAGAATTGCCCTCATATGCCAGCGCTAGTTGATTTTTCAAATCTACAAAACGATTATTAACTGGAGTGGCGGATAACATGAGTACTTTTGTCTTAACGCCTGCCCGGATAACCTTATCCATCAACTTGACATACCGATTTTCCTGCGTATTGGCATGAGTTCCGACACCGTTACGGAAATTATGCGATTCATCGATGACAACAAGATCATAATTTCCCCAGTTCAAGCGGTCAAGATCAAGTCCATTTGATAATCCTCCTGTGCGAGACAAGTCGGTATGGAAAAGAACATCATAATTCAATCGATCCGATGCAATCGGATTGTTCACGTAATTATCCTTATAGGTGTTCCAGTTTTCGGATAGTTTCTTCGGACAGAGGACTAGGGCTGTTTTATTCCTATTTTCATAATATTTGATCACGGCCAGCGCAGTAAACGTCTTGCCAAGACCTACGCTATCTGCAAGAATACAACCATTGTATTTTTCCAGCTTATTTATGATGGCAAGTACCGCATCGCGCTGGAAATCATACAGCATATTCCATATTTTACTTTGTTTAAAACCGGTTGCCTCATTCGGGAGGACGTCTTCCGATAGATCATCCAGAAACTCGCTGAACACATTGTAAAGCGTCATGAAATAAATCAATTCCGGCGCATTCTCTGCGTAGGCTATACGGATATTGGAAATAATGACATCCGTCACGTCCTGCATCTTCTCTTTGTCGTTCCAGAGCGATTCAAATAGCTGCATGTACTGCGTCGAGAACGGAGATTCCATGCGGCTCACCATGTTATAGCTATTATTACCACGCTCGCACCCGATGTCCACGGTCGTGAAGCCGTTCATCGGCATATATGCTACTTCTTCCGCGGATGCTTTGACGGTCATGAAGCCGCCCATGTTCTCGCCGGTAACATTGGACCGAAATGTGGCTTTACGTTGAATCCAATCTGCGCATTCCTTTGCGATGGCCTTCTGCGTCATCTCATTGCGCAGTTTGATTTCAAATTCTGTGCCATATAAGCTGCTCTCACGGCTGAGACGAGGAATATAAAATTCACGTTTTTGCTTTTCTGCCTTCTCCTTGATAAAGGTCGGAGACGTGAAAATAAAGCGGAACTCGTCCACCCGCTCCAGTTGTGCTTTTAGCTCTCGATAGGCATACATGGAAAAGCACGCCGCTGCGATAGAAACCTTGCTGCCGCGCTTTATCGTCTGTTTTAAATCGTCACGGACGAGATCCGTGACATTGTCAAAGAGTTTCATAAACGTCCGCCCATTTCCAGTTCTTTCCCACTTTTCCCATCATTTCTATTCACATTTTACAATAGCGTCTCGCTCTATTATAGAGCAAGACGCTATTGTTCGTCCGCACTATTCACTTATCTGCACTAAATTTTCTTTCCCGTTATTTTAGCCAAGCACTATGGTTCTGACACAAGCGTGCTCACTTCCTTGGTCTTATGAACATCATCCCAACAACCGCTCCAAGGAAAGGAATGCGATGTATCCCGCTTCCATTAGGACACGGTCTGTCTTACCACGTACAGCTTGATCACAAATTCCTCTTGTAACAGCCCTTTCTATTCATTACTCCATTCCATCGTCACCGTGTCGTTCACGTCCATATCGTCCGCTTCAATATCGATATCGTAAGAGTCTCCGAATATGAAAAGTGAAGGATTTCGGTCATCACCTTAACAGGATGTGCAATGATTCGTAACTCTTGCCATGAATAATCGATGCATTCAATTGTTCCCAGTTTCACTCCTGCAGACTCGACCAAAATTTCTGCTTTCGTTAAGAGAGTTTTTCCTTGCTTTACAACTTTATTATTTTTAAATACGTATCGAGCCTTGTGTTAAGGTACCCTGCGAACAGGTCTTCCATGGCACAAAGATTGTGCTTCACATGATATTCGTCAAAAGCGTTGTAATAGGCAAGTCTATCCGTGAATTTGATGTCGATCGGCGGGTACCCTGCCTTCATCAGCTCCAAATTCACAAGAAGCCTGCCTATACGTCCGTTACCATCGATAAAAGGATGGATGCTCTCAAACTGGATATGGAAGCGGGCAAGTTTGGTCACAATATGCTCTTGGTTTGCGGCATAATCGGAAAGAAGCTGTTCCATCATCGGTTCGATCAGATAGGGCTGCACAGGTTCATGATGTGCTCCCAAAATGCGAACAGGAATTCGTCTGTACACGCCACGGTCCTCTTTCTTATCCCAAAGCACGAGAGAATGGATCTGCTTGATGACACTTTCGGTGAGGGGTGATTTCGCTGTTACCAGCTCACAAACAAGGTCGAACGCTTCTTTATGACCTACCGCTTCCATGTGATCCTTCAAAGGCTTTTTATCGATCGTCAACCCACGAAAAACCAGATCGGTTTCACGAAGCGTCAACGTGTTGCCTTCAATGGCATTGGAATTGTACGTGTACTCGATCGCGAACTCCTCGGTTAATCTCTCCAGTTCTCCTGCAGTCAGAGGCCGTTTTCCATCCAACTCCTGTTTCTTACGGTCAATCTGGGATAGGAGGCTCTCCTTTGACTTAAACCTGCCATCCGTGGGCTTTTCGGCATCAACGGGTATCTTCCAACCGCGTCCTTTCTGATACGCACCCGGAATTTTCCCTTCCGCACACAATACTCTAAGTCGTCTGTCGGAAATCCCCCATTTTTCTGCGGCTTCTTTTACGGTCATAAACATAAGTTCTCACCTCCCCTCTCTGTTTTTACTATATCACTTTATCGGAACATTGCGATCTATCGGAATGATGCAATGCTGTTTATCGGAATGAAATTTTTGATTGCTCTGACCTATGAAAATCAGATTCCCTACCTTATTTATAAATCCTGGAAAAATGACTGAAGAAAATGAGCCGTCTAGACCCGTGCAAGACCGATATCGATGCGAATTTAGCATAAGCACTTGTAGTTCTTTCTTGAATTTCTCATTCGCGAAAAACACTGAGCAGTACAATGACTATTTAGAATGTATCTCGATATGGCCATTACTTCCTTCTGTGTCCGGGAAAAAATGTATTTCAAGTTGATTAAAAGCCTCTTCTGTTACCATATATTCATTACTAACAAGATGATCAAAATAATTATTTATTTCTTCTATACTGACATCCGGAATAATAGCTTGTATCGCATCATGAAATACTTCTTTCATTCCTTCCATTCCGAGATTTCTATTTTTATCCGTCTTGTCAATAGTAACTACGATCTTGTTCGTATCCGCCGCATCCAACATCTCAACCCAATAGCCATAGGTTTCTCCATAATATTTTGTTCTAATACTGCCCTTCTCAATGTGTTCAATAGGGCTATCAGAAAAGGAATTGTAATTTCTTATAAACGTATCTACAACTTCATCTTCAGCATATTTGAGCGGCTCGTTTTGGTTTTCCGGCTCTGATGTACTTTTAATCTCCATGGTCTCTGTTGTACTTGTACTATTTTGAACAACTTTTTCTTCCCTAACTTTTGAATCTCCACAAGAAGCCATAAGAAGCGCAAAAACTAAAATCAAGATAACACGGACTGACTTGTTTTTTCTCATTTTTCATACTCTTTTCTTTTGTTATTTGTTGGGTTGAAAAACAACCATTTTCTTGTTGTCATGCCATTGTCTTTTTCATTCTAATTTATCTGAGTTGTGCTGCCTCTTAGATGGTATGGGTTCTCTTAGTTTCTGGCTCAGAAGGTATTTGAACATACCCCTTTAATTAATGTTGGGACATTAGCACCACCGTCTCAATCTCCGGCGTGTTGGGAAACATATCCGACACACAGAGGCGATCAAGCATCCAACCTTGTTGACGAAAATCGCGAAGGTCGCGAGCCAGGGTTTCGGGATAGCAGGAAATATAAACGAGTTCGCGAAGGTCGGTGGATAGAAGCGAGCGACGCACACTTTCATCCAAGCCCTTGCGCGGTGGATCGACGAGAACGCAAAGGTGTTCGTTCTTCAAGTCTGCGGTCAATTGGGGAAGAATCTCCTCGGCTTTGGCGGCTATAAAAGAAACATTGGTTAAGCCGTTTCGTTCAGCGTTCTGACGGGCATCTGCGACAGCGGCTTCGACCATCTCCACCCCGATGACGCGCTTCGCCTGCTGTGCAAGGAGCAAAGAAGTCGTGCCCGTACCACAGTAGAGATCAAGGATCGTGGAGTCAGCTAAAGAGGAAAAGAAAGAAAGAGCTTTTGCATATAAAACAGGGGTCAAAAAGCGATTCACCTGAAAGAACGAAGGGGGAGATATCATAAACGAGTGCCCGTCAAGCGTTGTCTGCAGCGTTCGACGCTTCGTAGCATACGAGATGGGTTCACGAAGGCGCACATCACCGGGACGACGGTTTTGTCCCTGACAAAGCACCGTGAACGACAGGGGTTGCAGAAGGGTAAAAATGGCGTTTCGCTGCGAAGAAGAAAGCGGATCGGTGACGAGTGCCGCCATGGTCTCCCCCTTCTCATTTACGCGCAAAATGACCATGCGCACGGCAGAGAGGGTCTTTGCCCAATGCGGTGTCTGTAAAGCAAGTCCATTCCATTGCTGAAGTTTTTGTTCCAAGATCGGCGCGGCGATCACATAGGAGGAAAGTGGACGCACTTTCCCATTCCGCGCAGTATCGCCCAGACGACCGTCCGGCGTTAGGCGAAGATTAATCTTATTGCGGTAATGCATTTCTTCCGCAGCAATCCAGTCTATATTTGGCAAGTTCGAAGCCGAAAAAGGCTCCGTTTCGGAGTCCGTTAACGGCGATGCGTCCTCTGCTTTCGGCAGAGTCGAATCGGAAAAGCCACCGACACGAACCAGGGCTTCATGCACACGGCGCATTTTCCACGCCTTCTGTTCTGCCGGTTCCCAGGAAAGCAGCGGAAAACCGTCGTGCGGAGAAAGCGCATCGTCATCGGACTTGTCTCCCAAATACGATAAATCGCCATTTTGCGTATAGGGATGGGACGTAACCATTCGCCGCTTTGGAGAAGGCGTAAGCAGAGCAACCGCCTGCCCTTCTACAATATTCTTTTTCTTTTTTTGCACACGAAAACGAACGACGTCTCCCGGCAGAGCACCATAGACAAAAACGGTACGCCCACTCTCCTCTTCGGGCAGAGGAACTGCACCTTGCGATAAAAAGAGCACATCCTGCGCTGTCAGGTGCCCGATGCCGCGACCATCCACGGTAAGGTCGGTGATGGTCACCGAAAACTCTTGCGCCATGGGATTATTGTTCATCGCTCAAAAAGGCAGTTAACGTGCGTATCATCGCGTCATGGTCTGCCACGCCGCCCAATTCGCGAACGGAATGCATCCCCAAAATCGGGTTGCCTACATCAGCATTCAGAATGCTCGTCCATTGTTCATCCATAGCGCCAATTGTCGCGCCGCCGCGTTTATCGGAATGATTATGGAATGTCTGGAAGGATACGCCGGCTTTTTCGGCATAGAGACGAACGCGTGCGCCGCCTTCCCCATCGGTAATATAGCTCTTGGAAGCCGCGTACTTTAGCACCGGACCATGATTCATCAGCGGACGATTGGTCGGATCGGCGCATCCTGTGTGATTGGGATGTACAGCATGTGCCATATCGCAAGAAATCGTGAAACTTTTCGCTAAAGCGATGGCGAAATCTTCCTCGTCGCCACCCAGACTGCGGACAATGCGCGAAAGAACATCCCGAAGCGTCGCCGAATCCGCCCCTTTACGGCTCATCGAACCAATTTCTTCATGATCATGCAGGGCAATCACTTGATGAACGTTTGCCGTCTTTGCCTGCGTCAGCGCCGTCGTCGCAGCATGGCACATTGCAAGGTTGTCCAGCCGTCCCACAGAAAGGAATTCTTCGTTTTCTCCGACGAGCATTCCCTTTTGTACATCGTAGAGGAACAGATCCGCATCTAGTATCGTTTCACGGGAAATGCCGACTTCATCTGCCACTACAGCTAAAAAATCACCTCTTTTGTTCGATTCATCGGCTACACACCAAATCGGTGCCATCATGTTCTGTGGTTTAATTTCACCGTTTTTATTCACTTCCCGATCCATGTGTATGGCAAGACTCGGGATAATCACCAAAGGACGAGTAAGATGGATTTTCTTCACGGCATAGCCGCGCGGTGAATCTTCTTTCACCAGCAAACGCCCTGCCACAGAGAGCGGACGATCCAGCCAGGTACGTAAAATCAAACCGCCATAAGGTTCGACATTGAGTTGACCGTATCCGCTGCGCGGCATATTCACGTTCTGTTTAAGTTGAAAACCAGGCGAGTCATTATGCGCACCGATGATATGAAAACCGGCATTCGCCTGTTTTGCCGTGCGAAAAGCAAAGATGGTGGCATCCGAAATTTCCACGTAGTACGTCTTTTCGGGCTCCAGTTTCCAACGGGAAGTCAGCGCAAGCGGAGTAAAACCCGCCTTGTTCAGAAGTGCTTTTTCCTGTTCTGTCGCTTGATACGCTGTCGGAGAGCCGTCAATAAAATGCAGCAGCTCTTTTGCGCGTTGCCGCGCCTGTTTCGAAATTTTCATGGTCTTTTCCTCATTCCTTTCTATGCCTCTTCGTAAAATCCGTTTGCACTAAACGCCTTGAATCCAGTGCGTGATAAATACGCGAAAACCAATGAGCAACAATATCGCTCCGCCGATAAAGCCAGCCGGTTTTTGATAACGCTGTCCGAAATAATGACCGATGTAGACGCCGACAAACGAAAATACCCCCGTACACACGGTAATCAACGGAATCGCTTTCCACAAATCCACTTCCATCATAGCAAAGGTGACACCTACCGCAAAGGCATCGATGCTCGTGGCTACGGCAAGGGGCAACATCGTCCGCCAGGAAAAATCCCCCGTCGGACACGATTCCGGATTCAATGCCTCTCGAATCATCTGTACGCCGATAAAGCCGAGAATGAGCAAAATTACCCAATGGTCAATCGCCTGCATGGACTGGGCAATCCACGTACCCAACAGAAAGCCGAAAAGGGGCATTAAGCCTTGAAAACCTCCAAAATAGGCAGCGACAAGGAGTCCATGACGAACCTTCAGTTCTTTTACTGCCAGTCCCTTACAAATCGCAACCGAGAAGGCATCCAAAGAAACGCCCACCGCCAGCAACAACAGTTCAAAAAAAGACATTCTCTTCCTTTCCGACCGAGAAAACGCACTGTGTTATCTCTATCTTATTTCTTCTGCAACGGTTATCGTCATTTTACCCCAAAAAGTATTTTTTCTGTAAAATGTGCCTCATTTTTCTTTATTTTTACAAAAATCCCGTTTTTTTTGACTAATAATCTCCTTTTTTCTTGTTGTTCTGTGCCATTTTTGATAAACTATGACAGAAATCGAAAAAACTTTTCGGTTTTATCGAACCGGCAGGAGGTAAACATGCTGAAAACAAAATATGTTGTTCAATATCAGGGAAACGAAGTGGATATGGAAGCCTTGGTAAAACAGGCGAAAATCTATTGGAAACAGGGCGGACATAAATTGAGCGAGTTGAAAACGCTGGATATTTACGTCAAACCGGAAGAATCCGCTGCCTATTACAGCATCAATGATGAAGAACAAAAGGGACGTATTTCCTACTAAATAATGGATATTCGTACTTGGCAATCTCTTTGTTCCGTACATGGACGAGCATAACGAAGACGAGCTGCGCGTACTTTGCGCAGCTCGTCTTTTTGGTTCATTTTTCTCGACAAGAAAGAGGTCTTAAGCTTCCGCTTTCCAGAGACCATGCTTATTGCAATGCTCATAAACTGTAACCGGTCCGTCCTCGACGAAAAATACCGCCTTGGGTTCTTCGCCCGGCTTTAAGGCAACGCTTTGCACCTTATCGCCCTGGACGGCGGCAATCATGGTAATGAAATGATTTTCTTCCATGGGATGCACGACCTCGCCAACAACAACCGAAATCTTGTTGCCTTCACGGGTAACGACCGGAACATGCTTTTCAACCGCTGCATCCGTCGTATTCGCTGTTAATTTCTTTGTCGGTTCTCCACAGCAAACCGGCGTTACGTTTCCCACTTGGTTGGCTTTAACATACAACGCTCCGCAATGCTCACAGTAGTAAAATTCCATAATTCCTCCTTCAATTTTGCTCCCCTGACCGCTTCCGAAAACGATTTGTCTTCTCAAGCGAAACCATCAAGGGCATCTCCCTCTTACGTTTTCTTTAATACCCCAAATCTCGGTTGTCACACGCCACATAGCGCAGTATAATAAAAGCGAAAGTTTGTTCGTTTTTATGGCAGTACGACCTTTTGAGAAACATTCGATTCGAACGGATATTTTACAACCGTTGTTTCCGCCATCGTTTGATTTCTCCGGTAAATTGTTTCACAGAAAAGGAGGCGACAATGCAATCCAACGCGCAAAAACGACGTTCCGCTATATTGGACTATATTTCCTCGTATTGGACAGAAAACGGCATTGCGCCAACCGTGCGCGACATTCAAGAGGCGTTGTGCATTCGCTCCACCTCAACGGTTTCCAAAGACCTGCATGCGCTCATGGATGCCGAACAAATTACCATGACCAAAGGATCGTATCGCTCGATTCGTCCGGTACAGGATGAAACAGAAATGCCAACGAACGACACCCCCTATCGGGAAGATGTATTTGACATTCCGGTCTACGGTGCGGTAGCCGCCGGATTGCCGATTTATGCCGATGATTATACCGAAGAGTCCATCCCCCTTCCGACGGCTTTTTTTCACCATGACGGCGGAGATTATTTTATCCTGAAGATTCAAGGCGAATCGATGATTGAAGCCGGCATCTTTGATGGAGACCATGTGATCGTCCGCCGCCAGCAAACAGCACGCAACGGGCAACAGGTCGTCGCACTTATCGAAGACTCGGCGACCGTAAAAACCTTCTTTCAACGAGCGGGCTATGTGGAGCTTCGTCCCGAAAATGCTGCCTTAGAGCCGATTATTGTAAACGAATGCCGTATTTTAGGCGTTGTTTGTGGACTCTATCGTCTCTACTGATTCTTTCTTCTCTCGTCCGTTTTAGATGAGTGTTTTTCCACCCAATGCGCTGCACCATCTAAAAGATAGAGCGATCCTGCCGCTACAAACAAAGCATGAGGATGCGCACCATACGCCGCATCCATCGCTTTTCCCATCGCCTCGATAACCGCATCGTCTCCCTCGTCCTGCACGGGAATCCGGTAAACGGCATCAAATGCGGCAAAAAACGCTTCCTGCTCTTCTCGGCTTAATTTTCCATCGTGCATTCCGAAAAGCAACACATGTTCTTTACCTGTTCCAGGCGCACAAGCACTAAGCGCATCCAGATTTTCCACAAGCATTTTTGCCGCCTGCTGATTATGCGCACCATCGATGAACACCATGGGATTAAAAGAAAGCATTTCCAACCTTCCGGGCAGATAGGCTTCCGCTACAGCGGCATGTACCGCTTCTTGAATGCTTTCCGGAGAGGGAAATTGTGCCGCAGAAAAAAGAGAACCGGCGACTCGTGAATCCGGCAAAAGCAAGGCTTCAAGAGCGGTTAACGCCGTACCGAAATTCTGCAGTTGATGACGTCCAATAAGGCGTGCTTCGTAGTCTCCGCTTAGCATTCCCCCCGTAAAAGTGAACTGCAAACGCGGACGTTCCCTTTCCTTCCAGAGGAGATGTGTTTTGGTAATCTGCGTAGGAGAAAAGAAATGTAGCGATGCCCCCTGTGCTTCTGCCACTTCTCTCAGCACCAAAGCAGCTTCGCTTCGCTGATTGGCAGAAACCGCCAAAGACCCCTTTTGCAGCACGCCGGCTTTGGCACGGGCAATTTCTTCAATCGTATCACCAAGCCGGTCACGATGATCAAAATCAATCGTCGTAAAAACCGTCATTGCCGTCGAAAGCAGATTCGTACAATCGTCAAGACCTCCAATACCGGCTTCCATGACCAACACGCGCGCCTCATCCCGATAGGCAAGAAGCGCTTCCACCATGCTGCGGGCAAAATACGGAATATAAGGCAGTTTCTCCTTCTCCCCCTTTTCTTTCATCGCCCGTTGTATTTCCAACGATCGCTCATGCGCAATCGGTCGAGATTGAAGCATGATGCGTTCTTCGTAGCAATGCACATGCGGCGAAACGAAATGGCCTACCTTTTCGTCGAGCAATTTCTCCAACGCTAACGCAATGGTACGCCCTGTCGAACCTTTTCCATTGGTTCCAATGAGATGAATAATAAATTTGTTATTTCCCGGATGATCAAATGCTTCTAACCAACGATACGTCGCTTTTTGCAGCGCATTCCATTCCTGTTGTGGACGCATGTTTTCCTCCTGTCTATCGACATCGGTAATCCGATGCCGTGCTATCTAACTGGATTATCCGCCTCCTGCGCCGACAATATCCATCGGTCCGAGGCAATGGGTTCTTCACACACATCCTGTTCATCAAGAGAAGATCTCTTTATACCGGCGGCATAACACAAAATCGTTTCCCATTCTTGTGGAAAATCCAAAAAGCGCGGTAAAAAGTACGGATGCCGATCAAACGTTCGCCGAAAATGGATGAGGATTTCCCGATTGCTTTGCGCATCCATAACATGCATAAGCGCCAAAAGCATGACAAAAAAACGATACGGATCCGGATGATCGTTCGATGCAAGTCGCGCAATCACACGTTTATCTTCTTTCAAAACGGCGCAGCCTTCTCCGAAACGACGGTTGGATAAACGGCCGTGATGAGCGCAGGTATTGCGCAATTTGGCAAGACAAGTAAAAAAAGAATACAGCACCGTTTCAGAAGCCACTCCATAAAAATCAGCAACACGCTTTTGTTCCGGACGACGCAAGTTCTTAAAAATCTTAGTGAGCGTGCCAAGCGTGATGACTTCCATGGCAACATACACCGGAACAGCTTGCGGTTTTCCCTCTTGTGCATAAAACCGACGCACAAAGGGTTCATTCGCTCGGGTAAGTTCATTCTCCAAATCGTTCATAAAGTTCTTATGGTATTCCTCTTGGCGAAAATGATCTGCGTCCAAATAACCATACGCCCCAAAGCTTTCAAGCATAACTGTGCCGAGAACATGACGCAGCTGCACCTCATAATCAGAAAGATAGTCAAATAAAAAGTTCTTAATACGACGGTCGGCAAGATAACCATCTACTATCATCTCAAACGTTGTACCCTCTCGGTACGTCCCTTCCGCCGTCTTCCACGGTAAACCGAAATTCTCAAGATGGAAAGGACTGACACGTTGGAATACTTTCCTGGCATAGTCCATGTCCCGAATAAGCAGTTTTTCTTTCTTCGCCATATCCATCAATTTGGCATCTGAATGCATTACTTGTCGGGAATCCATACCGTGCACCACCTTATCGTAAAAGTCCCGCCGTTTTGCACGTCATAGAGAGGTGTGGCGGGATCGGTGAATATAGTATAACACAGTTTGCAAAAGGAAAAGAAAAAGCGTCCGGGTAACCGGCTCTAAATCGGATTCTCTTCATATTGCAAACACAAGGGCGGAATAGGATGAGTACATCATAATCATTGGTGAAATAGAAAGAAACAAGGAGAAACAATGAAAAAGAAAAATGTGCTATACCGACGCCTCGCTGCCGGAGCAATGACCTTACTCGTTGTACTGGCAAGTTTTGCTTTCCCGGCAAAAGCGGAGAACTTAAAACAATCGGTTTATGCTTACGGACAAAGCCTCACGGCGGAACAAAAGAAGGAAACGGCGCGTTTACTGGGGGTGTCCGATAAAGCATTAGAAATGCAGGTTAACATCGATGAGATGAATACGCTGCTTCATGACCAGTATGACTACTATCAGGTGTACTCCTCGGTTTATCTCGAACCGTCTGATAAGGATTCGGGCGTAAAGGTGGAAATTGTTACGCCAAAAACCATCACGGACATTACGGCGACGCAATATGCGAATGCCGCCATCACGGCTGGAGCAACCAATATGACCATTCGCGTGGCTTCCGTGAAAGCCGTCGATGGTTCCGGCGCACTGGCAGGCGTCTATAAGGCCTTTAGCGGTACAACCGGTACACTGCCCGAAGAAAACGTCAAAGCAGCACAGGAAGAGCTGGAAGTAACTTCCAAGATTACCAGCGAAAAGCAGGGAAAAGACGGCTATTCCGATGAACTGCTCAATGCTGCTCTTGCGGAAATGAAAGCGCAAATCGCCAAACAAAAACAGGAGAATGGCGGAACCATTTCGGTAGGAGACATCACGACCATTATTAATACCGTCGTGAATAATTATCACCTCGACGGGGTGCTGAATGACGCAGACATTTCTTCCCTGCAAAGCCTGATGGAACAGTTCTCCAAAATTGAGCTTACGGAGGAACAGCGTGCGAATCTACGGGAGCTGGGCGAAAAGCTCTTAAAGGAAGGCGGCAATCTCATGGAAAAAGTACAGGCGGATTGGGCGCATCTTTCTCCGGATACCAAAGCGGAGCTCGGCGGATTTTTCGGAAATCTCTTTCAGGGAATCCTCGACTTTTTTAGCAACCTTCTAAAATAAGAACCACTTTCTTGCCGGTGTTCGACGTGGAGCGACGATACCTTCCTCTTCCATGCGTGTAGCAAGACTAAGCGTCATTCTCAACGAAGAGAATGACGCTTATTTTCTTGCGCATCAAAAAGCTGTTGATCTACATCAGCAGAAAACGTCTGTGACAGGCGAAGCGCCTGTGCCATCGAAGGAAATTCCGCCGCATAATGACCGAGATCAATGAGAGATATTCCCCGTTGTATGGCAAACTGCGCCTCGTGGTATTTTATATCCGCGGTGACGAAAACATCACAGCCGGAAGCGAGAGCATCCGAAACGAACTCCATGCCCGAACCGCCCAAAACGCCAATACGTTCAATTTGCCGATCAGACTGCCCATAGAAAACAACCGAAGGAGCGGAAAAAGCAGAGGAAAGAAATTGCGCGAAGGAAACAAGCGTGATGGGCGCGCATTCCCCGTAAACACCAAAACCTGTCGAATACGCGAGATGCACATCGTTTTCTTCTCGACGACGAAGCGGTTTTCGATTCCGTAGCGCCATGCGATCTGCCATAACGTCATTTACGCCACCATTGACCCAATCCCATGGTGTATGCGAAGCATAGACGGCGATGCCGGCCTCTATCGCCTGCATAACGAGATTTTGCAGTGGGTCATCCTCGTAAAGCGTATGTACCCCTTCAAAAAGCACCGGGTGGTGCGTTACAACCAGATTTGCGCCTTCGTTCATCGCTTTTTGAAGAGCACCTGAAGTAAAATCCAGCGCAAAAACGATGCCGCTAAGCGACTGTTGGAAACGACCGAACTGTTTTCCACTGTGATCCCACGGTTCCTGTAAGGAAAGCGGCACGCGCTTTTCCCATTCCTCAACCCATGTTTGTATTTGCATCGGAAGTCCTTTCTTCTTGATACAATTTCCTATACGCTATGCGACGGTTTCTTTTCCGTCGATAAGAACCTTAACGAGACAGCAAGGTCGAAAGCGCGCAAAGCGCGGCTTGGGCTTCCTTTCGGCGTTCCCTCGCTCCTCGTGATGATTTTCCCTCTAATTGTTGCAACAACTGATGCCAATGCGCCTGGTCTTTTCGAATCTGTTTTTCCACAAAAGGATGATGCAAGCGCAACAAGTCCGGTCCGTATATTTCTTCCTGTTCTGTCAAAATATGCGCGTAACCGCTCTGCGGCGGACATGCTTCGCGAGGAAAAACAAGAAAAAGAGGATAAAACTTTCCTTCTTCTTCCACTATGGTTTCTTCTACGCGACAGGATAGGCGCTGCAAATAACGACGAAATGCCGGAATGCCGCTTTGTGGGGAGAGCACCCATGTACCAGCACTTTGTGCAAAGGCAAAGGATTCAGAAAGGATACGCATAATCAGGGGACCACCCATCCCGGCTATTAATAGAGTATCCGCTGACTGCCAGGGAAGATCCTGCAAACCGTCGGTAACGAAAAGGGTGATTTTCTGTTTTGTTAATGAATCGGCACGTTCAAGAGCTTGTTTTAGCTTGGCAAGTGAGGCGGCAGAAATATCCGTCGCCAATATCTGTTCAATATCTTCCCTCTCCGCCAAACCGAGGGACACCAGTCCATGATCCGCGCCCACGTCAATCACGCGGGAACAAGGCGGAACAAGGCGAATGAGGGTCTCTATACGCTGCATGTAACCTCCTGCAAAAAGTCGGTGTCGGTACTGCTCATCAATAAAGAAGAAAAGCGCCTTCCTCCGGCAAACGACCTTGCCAGACAAAAGCGCCTGCTTTCTTATTCCAGAAAATCACGCACCTTTTGGCTGCGTGTAGGATGCTTAAGTTTACGAATCGCTTTCGCTTCAATCTGACGGATGCGCTCGCGTGTTACATTAAACTCTTTTCCCACTTCTTCAAGTGTGCGAGGTGTTCCGTCATTAAGACCGAAACGCAGTTCCAATACCTTGCGCTCTCTGGTGGAAAGCGTCGCCAAAATATTGGCGAGCTCCTCGCGAAGCATGATGAAGTTTGCTGCTTCATCCGGAGAGATAACCGTATCGTCTTCAATAAAGTCGCCAAGATGCGAATCTTCTTCCTCTCCAATCGGTGTTTCTAAGGACACCGGCTCTTGCGCAATCTTGCGAACAATGCGTACTTTTTCGACATCGATATTCATTTCTGCAGCAATTTCTTCATTGGTCGGATCGCGATTCAGTTCCTGCAGAAGCTGACGTTGCGCACGAGAGAGCTTGTTGATGGTCTCTACCATATGAACCGGAATACGAATCGTTCTCGCCTGGTCGGCAATGGCGCGCGTGATCGCCTGACGTATCCACCATGTTGCATACGTGGAAAACTTGAAGCCGCGATGGTAGTCAAATTTCTCCACAGCTTTCATCAAGCCGAGATTGCCTTCCTGAATGAGATCCAAAAAACTCATGCCGCGTCCGACATAACGCTTGGCAATAGATACGACCAGACGAAGGTTTGTTTCTGCTAAACGCTGTTTTGCCATGGAACCAATGCGCATGGCTTGCTTAAGCTGCTTTTCATTCTCTGCGGAAAGCGGTAAGCCCATCAGTATGCGACCGGCAGGTTCCGTTTTTACCAAAAGCTCTTCCAGCTTTGCCCGTTCCGGCGAAAAATCATTTTTGAAATGTGCCATACGCTTGTTGATGGCTTCCAAAGCTTCCTGTAAGATCGCGTAATTTTCCGCTTCTTTTTCGGTTAACGCATCTTTGGGCTGGCGCTTGCGCAAGGTCATATTAAGCTTATCCACAATGGTATTTCGTTCGAAGAGTTCGCGTCGGCTTTCTCCCGGAATGGTCTCTTCGGCGGTAAAAGGTTTCACGTGAAAAGCCTCCGCCAAATCCAGCAATGTCTCCGACGGTTCTTCCTTTTCGCTGCTCTTCTTATAAATCTGATCAATGGCATGAAGAATACGCTCTTCGTTCTCCAGCGCAATCTCCTTCCAATTTTTCTGTTTCGCGGTCATGTCTTTCGGCGTGAGAACGAAAGCAACCAGCGCCTGCTGAATTTCCACACAGAACGAAAGCTCCTGCGCTTCCTCTTGCGTCATACCAAGACGACTTAACCGACGGCGAATATAGCGCTCTACGTGGGCTGCCACCTTCACCGCCCGATACGCTTCGTCTTCTTCCTTCACCTCCACATTTTCGGGTGAAAGTACGATTTCTAAGAGACGACGAAAAGCGTTGTATTCCCTGGTCTGGGCAGTCAAAAAACGCTTTTTTGCATCCTTTGTCGCCATTAAATCCAAAAGCATTGCCGCTTGCGTATTATTCAATGCCTCTTTCGCAATTTCAATTTCTTCACGCAAGGATGCTTTTTCTCCACGAAGAACTTTAGCGGCTGTTTCCGCCAACTCCATCCGACGAGCCAAAAGCACCTCTTCATCTGCCGTAAGAAGCGAAACGCGACCGATCTCTTTTAAGTACATCTTAACCGGATCATCGACGGCAATGTTTTGCAGCATTTCCTGATCGCTTAATTCGGCTTCCGACTCTTCTTTGCTTTCTTCAAAATTAGCTCCCAAATCGGAAAGGGCGTCCAAATCATTTAATGAGGAATCTTCTTCTTCCTCATCTAAGAGATCTCCGTCCTCTTCGTTCTCTTCAATGCCTTCGGAACGTTCGGTCTCTGCCATAGTGATGCCATCGTCCGCTAATATCTGTAAAATATCGCGGCGATCTTCTTCGCTTAACTGTTCTATATATTCCAAATTTTCCCAATCGTCTCGGTGAAAGCGATCATGCTGAGCGGAAGCAATCTTACGCAGCTCTTCCACGATATCTTGCTTTACCTCTTCGATGTCCAGACCTTCGTCCTTTAATCGCTCTTTTCGATCCGTCATCTAAGCCCTCCCCCAGGCACACGCAGCTGTTGCTCAATCTCCTGCAATTCTTTTAATAGCGCGCTTTGCGACGCCGCATTCTCCTGCTTTTCCGGATGATGTATGGCAGAAAGAAGCGCCATCTTTCGTTCTCGCAGACGAAAACGATGAATGCGTTCTTGGAGTTCTCTCGCCATAACAATGTTCACCGGCTGTTCTTCGCGATCGAAGGATTCCGCGATATCCCTTGCTTCTTCCGTTAAGTCCGATTCTTTTAACCAGTCTTGTTGAGGAGAAATGCCCGCCTCCCGTAAATGCCGTACAGTCAAGAGCAATTGTCGCAATCCCGGATTTTCAATAAAATCCTGCTCTGCCGATAGAACGTCATCACAGTCACGGTTTCCCCGAATAAGCCGCACCATTTCCCGTTCGAGTTGAAAGCGCTCCAGCCTCATACTCTTTTGGGAATACATACCCAAACTCTCCCGTTTTCCTTCACCATGGCTCGTATATTCCGCGTCATAATCCGAAAAATCTTCTTCCCCTTCCGCGTAATAATACGACGGCGGAGTTTCTGTCGGATGAAAAACATTCTCGTTTTCTTCGGATGAAAAAGATTCGTTTTGTTCCTTGCGCTGACCGAGCTCTGTTTGCCGAACAAGCAGTTCTTTACGACGCTCTCCGGCATCATGCTGCACGCTTTCCACGCCGACCTTAGCCAGTGCCGCCACCTTTTCCGCCATGACATCGCGAAGAGTTTCTTTTTCGATTCCGGCTAAAAAATCCACTGCGCGGGACAGAAAATCCATTCGTCCGGCAGTCTCCGTCAGGTCATAGCCTGCAGAAAGCAATTTTAGTTCAAAATCAAGTGGGTCTAATGAAAGAGAAAGATAGCGTTGAAATGCCTCTGCCCCTTCTGTGCGCACGACATCATCCGGATCTTTTCCTTCGGGAAGGACGACTAACTTGGGCGATACTTCCGCCTTTTGAAAGACATCAATAGCACGGCGTGCCGCCCGAATGCCGGCGGAATCACCATCATAGCAAAGATAGACTCGATCGGCATAGCGTTTGACCAGTTTGGCTTGTTCCTCGGTAAGCGAAGTTCCCAGAGATGCTACGGCATGGGGAACGCCGTGAAAGGCTAAAGCAGCGACATCCATATATCCTTCTACCACAATCACCTCGCGTGAATTGGGAATTTTACGCACTTGTTGCAGATGATAAAGGTGCTCCCCTTTATGAAAAATCTCTGAATCTGGAGAATTCAGGTATTTCGGTTTTCCATCGCCTATAGCACGTCCCCCGAAACCGATAATCTTATCTTTGATGGAAACAATGGGAAACATAAGACGATCGCGAAACTTGTCATAGTATCCTGTCCCACGGTGAGAACGCGCAATTAGCCCCAGAGCTAACAAATCCTCCTCGCGATAGCCCTTATCCGTTAAGTAATGCAAAAGGGTATTTCCTTTCGGATCTGCGTAGCCGAGATAAAAATCGTTGATAATCTGCGCCTTAAAGCCGCGTTTTGCTAAATAATGAAGAGCTTCATCGCTGGTGAGCAAATTTTTATAGAAAAACCGCGCCGCGTCTTCATTGATACGATAGTACAAATCGCGCATCATCCGCTTGCGCGAATCTTCGGGATGATCCGCCTCCACGGGAATATGATACCGTTCAGCAAGCGCCACGACAGCCTCCTGAAATTCAAGATGCTCCATCTTCATCAGAAAAGTAATGCCATCGCCCGATTCTCCACAGCCGAAACATTTATACGTTCCTCTTTCCGGACGGATAAAAAAAGAAGGCGTTTTTTCCTGGTGAAACGGACAACATGCCTTCTTCTGTTTGCCGGCAGGCTTCAGGGTGACATAGCTTGCGACCAATTCTTCAATATCAATCGCATCGCGCACCTGCTGAATCGTTTGATCGGAAATGCGCATAATCCCCCCTTTCCCGAATACCGTTCTCGTTCGTAAGCGCCCTTCGTGGTTCACTCATTATTTAGATCACTCTTTTGTAGCATGGTCAAGTCCGCTAAAGAATAGACCATGCCTTGGGAATAAATAAATTACGATAGGTACGGATGAGAAAATCATCCGTCATACCGGCAATATAATCAATCGCTTGGCGGCGAACATCCGTCTCTTCTGCGGTATCTCTATACAGACGGCGATGGTCTATTGGCATAACATCGGGATGATCAACCAGGTAGTCCAAAAGATCCGTCATAATATGTTCCAGCTTCGTATTTTCGCCCTTTACCATCTCATTGGTATAGACTTCACGAAACATGAATGCCCGTAAATTCCTTGAAGCTTCGTAGACGGAATCTTCCATTGCAATGTCCGGTTTGTCAAAACTGGCTTCGATAATCGCATTAACCATGGTGCTGATGCGTTCCGAATGCGTTTCTCCCAGCACGGCAATGCTTTCTTTCGGTAAATCTTCCATCGTCAACACACCGGCGCGCAACGAATCGTCAATATCATGATTGACATAGGCAATGCGATCCGCAAATTTCAACAGACGACCTTCCAGCGTCTCTGCCTTCTGTTCACCACTGTGATGCGCGATGCCATCCAAAACTTCCCAGGTGAGATTCAAACCGGGAATCGCGTGGTCACGTCGATTCTCCAATACACGCAGGACACGCACCGATTGTTTGGCATGATGAAACCCCGGATCTAATATCTGCAAGATCTTTTCGCCGGCATGACCAAAAGGCGTATGCCCTACATCGTGCCCCATCGCCATCGCTTCGATGAGATCTTCATTCAAGCGAAGCGCTCTTGCCATGGTGCGCGCAATCTGGCTGACCTCCAGCGTATGCGTCAGGCGTGTACGGTAGTGGTCTCCCTCCGGTGCAATAAACACCTGCGTTTTATGTTTGAGGCGGCGAAAGCACTTGGAATGCAATATCCGATCACGGTCTCGCTGATACGCCGTACGAACGGAATCTTCTTCTTCCGCCCGTTCTCTGCCCCGTGTGGCAGAGACATGCGAAGCATAAGGAGATAGCCACTCCTTTTCCCATTTTTCTGTCTGTTCACGTAGCATGGCTACCTCCCTCCTGCGTCTTTTCTGTAGTCTATATGTTTATTTCGATGGGTGCTGGATTTCCCCCTTGACATGGCAGGAAAAATCAGGATTCCCGCACAATCCGATGCGGAATCAGTAGCTCCTCAATTAGCGCATTGACCTGTGCCAACATGCCCAGTCGCGCCTCTTTAAGCGACGCATCGTCCACAAGGATCATCGTGCGGTCAAGATAGTCATGAAGGATCGGCATCCAGTCAGCAAGAAGCGCAAAGGCTTCTTCATAATGATCTTTTTGCAACGCTTCACGAACCGCATCCGCACGAGAAAGGGAAGCAAACATCGTCTGATCTTCGTCTTGCAAGACATTCGCATCCACCGCTGTGGATTCAGCATGTTCTGCCATGCTTTCAATACGAACAAAGCCGGTAATCAACTCATTTTCCGTATCTTTTTCGATCACTTTTTGAGCAATTGCCGCTTTTTGCATCAAACGCAAATAGTCGTCATCCTCGGTGGCAAGCACCGCATCCGCCACATCATAGCGTATGCCCTGTTCTTGCAGTTTGGTACGCAAGCGTCCGCGGAAAAAATCGCTTATGCGGGCAATCACATCGTTGTAATCAAAAACCAGCCCCTTTTGTTCCACATAGAGCAAGAGGGCGTCACGAAGCGCTTCTTTTAACTCTATATGCAGCAAATTCTTCTGCAAAATATCCAACATGCCGATGACTGCGCGACGTAGACCAAAGGGATCCTGTGAACCGGTCACGTTGATGTCAATGGCAAACAGCCCCGCGAGAGTATCCAGTTTATCCGCCAGCGAAAGCACCATGCCCGCTGTGGTTTTCGGAAGATCGCCGCCGGACTGGCGAGGCAGATAATGTTCTTCAATGGCGTGCGAAACCGCGTCCACTTCACCATTTTCCGCAGCGTAAATACGCCCCATAGTGCCTTGCAATTCCGTAAATTCCACGACCATCTTCGTGACTAAGTCCGCTTTGCACAGGTGCGCCGCGCGCGAAATATTCTGTTGAATGGAGGGACCGCAACCCAGCAGCTTTGCTAACGAAACGCCCAGCGATTCCAGCCGCGCCGTTTTTTCTCGCATCGTGCCGAGCTTCTCGTGAAACACCAGCTCATCCAACTTCGGGACCAAGTCTTCTAGCGAATGCGCTTGATCCTGCTGATAGAAGAATTTGGCATCCTCAAGGCGCGGAATCAGCACCTTTCGGTTTCCATCGATGACATTCTGCAATCCCTGGTCATTGCCATTACGCACGGAAAGAAAATAGGGCAACAAATGACCGTCATCATCCACAACGGGGAAATAACGCTGATGATCCATCATCGGCGTGATAATCACTTCCGGAGGAAGCGTAAGATATTCGCGAGGTACATCGCCGAGAAAGACCGTGGGATATTCGACAATGTTCACCACTTCTTCTAAAAGCTCCTCATTTTGCATAGGCACCCCACCCTTTTCTCGAGCAAGGCGATTCAACCCACGCAAAATGCGATCGCGGCGTTTGCTTTCATCGATAATCACATAGTTCTCTTCCAACTGGGTCTCATAAGAGTGGACATCGTGAATCACGAAATTTTTCTCACCGAGAAAGCGATGACCGTTCGTGCGATTGCCCACGGGAATGCCCTCTAAATCGATAGGAAGCACCTGATCGTCCAATAGAGAAACCATCCAGCGAATGGGACGAAGAAAACGCAAATTCTTTCCGCCCCAGCGCATGGCACGAGGATTGGAAATTTTACGCACTGCCTCGGCAATAACCGTCGGCAACGTCTTTTCCACGGAGACCGCCTCTTTCTTAAGGCGCGCAAAAACATATTCGTTTTTGCCATTATCCTCAACAAACGTATCTTCCAGCTGCAGCCCCTTAGCGCGTAAAAAGCCAAGTAACGCTTTTGTCGGCTGACCTTCCGCGTCAAACGCTGCCTGTTTCGACGGACCGCGAACGACTTCTTCTCCCTCGCTCTCTTTTGCTTTCACCTCTTCCAACCAAAGTGCAAAACGGCGCGGCGTTGCCTCAACACGGGCATCCGAAAAAGAAAGTCCGGCAGAAGCCAAGCCATCCAACACATTTTGCTTAAGCTGCTGCTTTGTGGAAGCCATATAGCGGGAAGGAAATTCTTCGACGCCTAATTCCAATAGATACGTTGTCATGCACGTTTCTCCTGTTCCTTATCCGCTTGCTGCAAGGGATTTTTTTTGTCCTTTCCCATCGTCTCAGCAGACAAAAGCGGAAAACCCATCTCTTCCCGTTTTTCCAAATAACACTTTGCGACATCGCGCGCTAAATCACGCACGCGAGCAATGTAGTGACTGCGTTCGGAAACGGCAATCGCGCCGCGCGCATCCAGAAGATTAAAAGTATGGGAGCACTTCAGCGCATAATCATACGCAGGAAAAACAAGTTTTTCTTTGATCTGGCGCTGCGCTTCTTTTTCATAGAGCGCAAAAAGCGTATGAAGCATATCTACGTCCGCCGTCTCAAAAGAATACTTGGAATTCTCATATTCCTGCTGTTGGAAAATATCGCCGTAACGCAGCTGGTCATTCCACTGTAAATCAAAGACATTATCCACGCCCTGAATATACATCGCGATACGTTCCAGCCCTAATGTAATTTCGCCCGCTTCAGGATTAAGGGTTATGCCACCCACCTGTTGAAAATACGTGAACTGCGTAATCTCCATGCCGTCGAGCCATACTTCCCAACCCACGCCCCAGGCGCCCAGCGTCGGTGATTCCCAATTGTCTTCGACAAAGCGAATATCGTGTTCCAACGGATTGATACCAATAGTTTTCAAGCTGTCCAAATACAGATCTTGAATATTATCCGGAGAGGGCTTGAGTATGATTTGCAACTGATGATGCTGATACAGCCGGTTCGGATTTTCGCCGTAACGTCCGTCTGCAGGACGGCGCGAAGGCTCCACATAAACGACCTTCCACGGTTCGGGACCGAGGGCGCGTAAAAAGGTATTCGGATTCATCGTTCCGGCACCCTTTTCGGTATCGTAGGGTTCCAAAACAGTACATCCCTGGGCAGACCAATACGCCGTAAGGGTGGACAGCATTTCTTGTAAATTCATTCAACCTCCTTCGCTCCTTGTACGATCGAATCCCTGTTCTCTTTAACAGCAGGTCGCTCTTCTTTACAGAAGACGGAGCTCTTCCATCATAGATAAGGCGCCCAGGCTGTGTCGGTCGGTATGCATCGCATAATACCGAAACGAGATCCTTGCCAATCGCCGGGCGTCAACAGACGAAAAATCACGTGCGTTCATTATAGCACGAAGCGGAAGGCGGAGATAACGGACAATCGCTGCGTATTCCGCAGCAGAAAGCCCTTCTGCACCGACGGAAGGCGCATGGACAGGACATGCCATTCCGCCTGCCTCAAGGTCAAAAAAAACAGAATCTCCTTCTATAGGCTCGCCGCCATAAACACAGGTGGAAATGCGCGGTCGAAAGCCGGAATAACTGCATAATTTAAGCAGATAAGCCGCCATTCCATGTGAGAGTTGTGCGACATTGCCGTTTTCCACAGCGCAAAGAAACGCCTGAAAAAGCAAAAACAAATCCCGTTCTTCGCCCTCGGTGAGGACACCAAGCAACGCCTCTGCGCCGAAGCGCGCGGCGGTAAGCTGCGCAAGCGATCGCCTAAGACCAAGATGCGCATCGGTAATCGTACCTTCCTTCAAATAGTTTGTGCTACGCCCGAACACCACATGAAACTGCCCTTCCACATACGGTGCGGAGAGATTCAAAAACCGGCTCTTATTTCGTTTGGCGCCGCGCACCAATACGGAAATTTTGCCGCGTTCTTGTGTGAAAAGATCGACAATGCGCGAAGAATCTCGCACATCATAGGCTTGTAAAACAATGCCCTGTAAGCTTTTTTCTTCCTCCATACGTGCCTCCGCGCTGTCGTATATGTCGCTGCAACGCACAGCAGGCATAGAACCGTTTCCTTTTGCCGATGCGCTTAATCAAACCCTAACCGGTCAACCTTCTGCTTGTTCTTGCGCCAGTTCTTATCGACTTTGACCCATAGTTTCAAATTCACCGGACAGTCGATGAGTGCTTCGATATCCTTCCGTGCCTCACGACCGATACGACCGAGTTTCGTTCCGCCTTTTCCGATGACCATGCCTTTGTGCGAAAGTTTTTCACAGTATATCGTGGCATAAATATCATACAATTCACGATCACTTCTCTTTTTCATGCTGTCAATGCCGACATGAATACCGTGCGGAATTTCCTCTTGCATGTGATAGAGACATTTTTCGCGGATCATTTCCGTGATAATAAAACGTTCGGAACGATCCGTCACCATATCGTCCGGAAAATACTGCGGTCCCTCGGGAAGAAGCTCGTAGAGGAGCGTTGTAAGTGCATCCAAATCTTCCTCTTCTTTTGCCGAAATAGGCAACACCGCCCGAAAAATCCCCAATTCCTCATAACGACGTTTTTCTGCTTCGACCATCTCCGCAGAAGAAAGGTCAATTTTATTGAGCAAGAGCACTAACGGAATGGACCGGATGGTCTTTAATCGTTCCAGAATGAGTCGGTCCAAAGGACCGATGCGCGAGGAAACGTCGGTCACAAAAAGACAGAGATCCACGCCCTCAAGCGCCTCGCGTGAAATCTTAAGCATGGTCTCGCCCAACGCATTCTTGGGAATTTGCACGCCCGGCGTGTCCAAAAAAATCGCCTGCATTCGTTCATCGGTCATAATAAACTGTAGCTTATGCCGCGTTGTCTGCGGCTTGTTGGAGATAATGGAGAGCTTCTCGCCCAACAGACGGGTGATCAACGTGGATTTGCCGACATTTGGCCGACCAATTACCGCGACGTAGCCAGAATGGAACGGCTGGGCGAAACCAAGCGCACGCATAATCCGCTTTTCTTCTCGGCGCATTTTGCGCTTGTCCTCCTCGTCTTCGTGATCAAAGCCCAATAAGTGCAGCAGAGAATGCACCGCTAAATAGATTCTCTCCCGTTCTTCGCTGTGTCCAAATTCCTCCGCCTGCGTTCTGACCCGCTCCATATTGATGACAATATCGCCGAGGACATCCAACGCCCCTTCTTCACGAAGAAGCGCAATTTCCTCCGCTTCATACACCGGAAAACTCAACACGTCTGTCTCTGTGTCCTTGCCGCGGTACTTCGCGTTTAATGCACGAATTTCTTCGCCATTCACAAAGGAAAGCGAAATTTCCACATCTTCCGGTATCTGCTGCGTATGTAAAGCAACGCGTAATGCTTTTTCCAGTTCTTTTTCGTCCGTCTCTTCCCAAACAAGTGAAGGATCTCGATTATCCACGAGCAGATTCATGATTTCTCCTCTTCGTATCGCTCATTTTGGCGGACATTGCCTTCCGATTCTTTCCAAAAGAACCGCTCTCGAACGCAGCTTGTGATTTTCGATTTTCCTGCTCGTTTTCATAGCGTTCAAACGCTTCAATGACGCGTTGGACTAAGGGATGGCGCACTACATCCGCATGATGAAAGGTGCAAAATGCCACGCCATCGACATGGCGCAGAATACGCTGAATGGTCTTTAAGCCGGACGTTTTTCCCTGTGGCAAATCGACCTGCGTGACATCACCGGTAATCACCGCTTGGGAGCCGTATCCCATGCGCGTCAGGAACATCTTCATTTGGGCACTGGTGGTATTTTGCGCTTCATCAAGAATAATAAAGGAATTGTCCAGTGTGCGCCCACGCATATAGGCAAGCGGCGCCACTTCGATCTGCCCCCTCTCCTTGAGCTTCAGATACGCATCTGCGCCAAGAATCTCATACAGAGAATCGTAAAGCGGTCGAAGATAGGGATCAATCTTCTCCTGTAAATCACCGGGAAGAAAACCAAGACTTTCTCCAGCTTCCACGGCGGGACGGGTGAGAATAATGCGCTGTACAGCGTTGTTTTTGAACGCTTTTACCGCCATGGCGACAGCGAGGTAGGTTTTTCCCGTACCGGCAGGACCGATACCGAAGGTAAAACCATTATGCGCAATGGCGTCCACGTATTGCTTTTGTCCGAGGGTTTTCGCACGTATGGGCTTGCCCTGCGCAGTTGTGGTGATGATGTCGGTAAGCAGTTTTTCCACCGGCACATCTTCGTGTTCTTTCTGCATCTGTAGAAGATAGGCGACCTCTTCGGAAGAAATATAACCTTGTCTAGCAATCACGGTAAACATCTGTCCCATAACCGCTTCGGCAGCTTCCATTTCGTATTCCTCGCCACTAAGCTGCAAGCCATTTTCGGTCAGCTTCATTTTGACCGCGAATGTATTTTCGATGGCCTTGGCATGGGCGTTGAGTTCACCGAAAAGAGCCGCCCAATCTTTTGAAGAGTGCTCCTCATTCGACCATAGCAATTTTTTCATGCGTTCGTTTTACTCCCCTCTTTGCCGACGTACACGCCGGCGCATCCTTTCATATCGCTCTCTGCGCCGATCAAAAGGAGTGCTAATGACCTCTCTAAGCACTACCGCCTGTCGTAAATGCTCCCGTTGGACTTCTCTGTCCGTCGCTGCCAACGCCCGAACAAGAGACGAAGGTGACGATGAAGAAAGCGCTTCAATCTCGGTTCTCTGGGCTTCCTTTTGTTGCGCATCCAATACGCCTACTTCGACATCTTCCTCCGGCGGTCCCTCCATGGAGATGACCGGCGGAACCGCATCTTCTCCTTCCATAGACCGCACCGAAGCAACTACGCCTTCCCCCTCCATGGAAATGGTTCGCAAAGCGCTGTGTATCTTCTTTTCGGAAGATCGAGATGTATTGGTTTTCTTCTTCGTCGTTTCCGGCGGTGCGACAGAAGACTTTTTCGTAAACGTTCCCCCCAAAAGGGAAAGGATAAGCTCCGCTAAAGCATCTTGCTTATCGTTTCGATTCATCACACGCCTCAAGCATTCTGTGTCGTATCCGCCCCCGGTTTTTGCTCATCACCGGCAAGGGACTGGCGCATCTTTGTATCGGAAATCATATTCTGCATTTCATAATAGTCCATAACGCCCATGCGTCCCTCACTGAGGGCTTTTGCCAGTGCCTCCGGTACAAGGGCTTCGGCTTCTACTACCTTGGCACGCTGGCGGCGAATCTCGGCAAGATTCTCCTGCTCGGAAGCAACCGCTTGAGCGCGTCGTTCTTCTGCTTTTGCCTGGGAGATGCGTTTATCCGCCTCTGCCTGCTCCATTTGCAATTTAGCCCCCACATTTCGCCCGATGTCCACATCGGCGATATCGATGGAGAGAATTTCAAACGCCGTTCCGGAATCCAATCCTTTATTTAATACCGTCTGGGAAATCAAATCCGGATTTTCCAACACGGCAGAGTGCGTCTGAGACGAACCGACGGTCGTAACAATGCCTTCCCCTACACGCGCAATAATGGTCGCTTCCCCTGCGCCACCAACCAAGCGCTGGATGTTCGCACGCACGGTCACTTTGGCTTTCACCTGCACTTCAATGCCGTTTTTGGCAACTGCCGCAATCTCCGGTGTTTCAATCACTTTGGGGTTAACAGAGACCTGAACCGCTTCTAAAACATTTCGTCCTGCCAGATCAATCGCTGTTGCTTCCTTGAAACTAAGCGCGATATTGGCGCGCTGTGCAGCGATAAGAGCATCGACAACGAGATTCACATTGCCGCCTGCCAGATAATGCGCTTCCAGTTCATTTAGCTGCAACGAAAGCCCTGCTTTGGTCGCCTTAATCAACGGATTCACAATTTGAGAGGGTGTCACGCGGCGAAGACGCATCCCGACCAAATCGCTGATTTTTACCGGGACGCCCGAAAAACGCGCGGTAATCCATAATCCCACCGGTACGAACGAGAAAAACACGCCCAGCAAGACAAGAACAAGAGCCACCATCGGTGCCATATACAAAATGTCGTCCATAGTCATTATCCTTTCTATACCTGTTACCTTGTGGTGATTGTACCCTTTCCTGCTAAAAATCCACGTTTGAAAAACAGGAAAAAGAACAAGGGGAAAAGCAGTCTATAGCATACAGAAACACATGGGAACAACAAAGCAAAACCGGTTCATAAAAAGGAAAAGATGGCACCACAAAGATGCCATCTTTCAAGTCCTATTTTTTACGATTTTTACGACGAGCCGCTTCCGACTTCTTTTTGCGCTTGATGGACGGCTTTTCGTAATGTTCACGCTTGCGATATTCGGCTAATGTACCTGCGCGAGCGATGGAACGTTTAAACCGCTTCAGAGCACTTTCAATGGATTCATTGTCTCCGACGCGAATCTCCGGCATTTTTTCACCCCCCTCGGGTTAAATTCGTAAGTTGAATTATATGCGATACACCTAAGAAAAGTCAACCGCCTTACGTAAAATGCTCCGAACCGTTCGCGATAGCGTATAATCAGAATAACATTCCATCAAGGAGGAACCATGTCTTTACGTGCCAAATGGGCTCACTTCACAGCCAAAAGTGCTTCCCGTCTCATGCGTCTTTTCGGAAAACGAGGCTCGCAACTGCCGGGAGCGATTGCGCTTCAAGTTGACCCCCAGTTTATCCAACAAGTAGCAAAACCCACCCACTGCATCAGCATCAGTGGAACAAACGGGAAAACCACCACATCCAACTTGATTCAAGATGTACTGCAAAAGCTCGATGTGCCGTATCTGCATAATAACAATGGCTCCAATACCAAACCCGGCATTGCTTCCTCTTTAGTAAATCAGGTTCGTTTAGACGGAAAATGTCCGCCCTATGCGGTTCTTGAAGAGGACGAATTATGGCTGCGTCGTATTTTTCCGGAATATCCGCCTACAACGCTTACGGTGACGAATTTATATCAGGACTCCATTGACCGCAATGCCACCGTGCAATTTGTTTTTTCGCGCATTAACGAAGCCCTCCCGGAAACAACAAAGCTCATTCTAAACGCCTCTGACCCCATCTCGTCCCAATTAGGTGAAGGGAGGTGCAAGGAACGTATCTTTTATACCGTTCATCCGCTTCCCCACGAAACGCAGAGTGAAAAATCGCTGATTCAAGACGTTCCCTATTGTCCACAATGCGGACACACGCTGGAATGGGATTTTCGCCGTTATCATCACATCGGCGAATATCACTGTCCTTCGTGCGGATTAACCAATCCCCAACCGACCTATGCCGTAGTGGATTGCAGCGAAGCTGAGCACGATTTAACGATTCTCGATCATGGAGAGACGTTTCATCTGCCGATGGTTCAAAGCGCTGTGGAGAATATCTATAACACCATTGCCGCCTATACCACCCTTCGGGAAAACGGCTTTTCTCCTGCGCAGCTTCTTCCGGCTTTCCGTCAAATCAAACTCACGCAAACGCGGTTTGAGGAACTTCACGTCGGAAAAAAGCGCATCGTGAATATCGTTTCAAAGGGAAATAACCCCATTGCCACCAGTCGGGTATTTGCCAATATCTCGGCTACGCCCGGCAAAAAAAGCGTGCTTTACATTACGGATTCTGCCGGTGAAGCCCTACCGGATACCTGTCCGGGATGGATCTACATGGTCGATTATGCCAATCTCTTCGGTGTGGATCGACTCTATCTCATGACAAAATATGCTTTCGGTATGCGCTTTGCCGCCATACTTGCCGGATGGGATGCCGATAAAATTCATGTCGTTCATCGTCCAGAAGAGATTCTTTCTTCTCTTTCCCCCGAAGAAAGCGAATCCCTCTTCATTCTGCACGACATTGAGGATCACTCTCAAGATTCCGCCAAACAACTCATCACGCTCATCCAAGAAAAGGAGGAAGCCTGTGCGCATTGAAATTCTCTGCCCGGAATGGCTCACTTTCGGCGAACAAACCACGGCTGTCTATTTCGAAAAACTGTTTCCGGAAGCGGAAGTGTATCGCACCGGTTTTCGGGATGCGTTACAGTTTCCCGAAAAGAAAATCGATTTACTCTTCTTTGGACCCATGGCGGAGCCTTGCCTCGAACAAGTTGTACAGAAGCTTCTCCCCTATCGGGATTGCCTAAAAGCGCAGATAGAAGAGGGAATGATGCTTTTGGCAATCAACAACGCCCTTGATGTTTTGGGCAAGAGTCTTACCGTAAAAAATGGCTCACCTGCCAACACCCTATCCCTCTTCGACTACGAAACGGTGCGTGATTATGATCATCGTCGTTCCAAACAGACCCTATTTGAGAAAGACGGTGTCCCGTTTTTAGCCACTATTTTGGGCTTCAGCAGCTATTACGGCAACGAAGGACACGAACTGTACCATGCTTTGTATCCGGCATCGTCTTTTAACGAAAACACGGCTCTTGGCGGCTTTGCCTATCGTAATTCTTGGCTCATCGAATGCGCAGGATGCCTTTTCTTAACCGTTCCCTATTGGACAAAAGCCCTTCGCCGTCGTTTTTACGCTGACGATACGATTCCACTGGAAGCTGAAATGACAGCCACCTATCAGGATAATCTCCGTCTGCTGCAAAACATGCCGGAATATTCATCGTTTTTATCAGCTCTTCCTCCAAGCAAACAAGAATAAGAGAGCCACAAGAGAAGGGCGAATTGCCTTTATTGGTCAAAACCGGGGAAACGAATCGACTTTCCTGCTAAGACGTGAAAATGCAGGTGCGCGACACTTTGCCCACCGTCTTTTCCACAATTGCTGATAACGCGATAGCCGCTTTCTGCGAACCCTTCACGCTTAGCCACCTCAGCGATGGCTTCAAAAATCCGACTCACTACTGTTGCATCCGCACCGTTCGCAAAATCATTAGCGGAGGTAATGTGCTTCTTCGGAACAAAAAGCAAATGCACGGGCGCAGCCGGAGCAATATCCCGAAATGCTACGACATCCTCGTTTTCAAATACAAATCCGGCAGGAATGTCGCCCTGCGCAATTTGACAAAACAGACAGTCCGTATGAGTATTTTTCATCTTTGCCTCCTTTTTGAAGTTCTTTGGCGTTTTTCTGTGTTTCATCCCCTTCTTACCCTTTTTCTCTTGCTTTGTCTGTAGTTTTCTTCCGTTCATCCGAAAAGGGACGATTTTACAAAGAAAAGAAATGACGTTTCCCCATTGATTAGAAGCGATTACGTCTATAATAGAAAAGGTGGCTTATGTTCCTCATCGCGAGCCTCATAAAACGAAAACTGTCGAAGGAAAGAAATAGAGAAAGGAGCCCTCATGGCCTGTACAACCCTCTTAGTCGGAAGAAATGCCAGTTATGACGGATCAACGCTGGTTGCCCGTAATGAAGACTGCGGAAGCGTCGGTTTTACCGAAAAACGCTTCGACGTTGTTCTTCCTGAACAGCAACCCAAAATCTATCGTTCCGTTCTTTCGCATGTTGAAATTCCTCTTCCGGAAAATCCGCTGCGCTATACGGCAATGCCGGATGCGCTTTTGCGAGAAGGACAATGGGCAGCAGTCGGTGTAAACGCCTGCAATGTCTCCATGTCGGCGACAGAAACCCTGACGACCAATCCACGTGTACAGGGTGCGGATCCTTTTGTTGAACGCATTCCAGAACAAGGCAAAAAAGGCGATGCCGACTACGTTGCGGAAGTGCCAGGCGGCATCGGTGAAGAGGATCTCGTTACGCTCGTTCTGCCCTATATTCATAGTGCGCGCGAAGGGGTTTTGCGTTTGGGCGAATTGCTGGAAACCTATGGAACCTACGAAAACAACGGCATTGCTTTTCAAGACGTGAACGATATATGGTGGCTGGAAACCATCGGTGGGCATCATTGGATGGCGCGCCGCGTTCCGGAAGACAGCTACGTTGTGATGCCCAATCAACTGGGTTTAGATGCGTTTGACTTTGATGACGCGTATGGAGAGCAAAAGAACTTTCTCTGTTCAGCAGACTTAAAAGATTTTACGGAAAAGCACCACTTGAATCTTTCGAATGGAAAGGGCTTTACTCCGCGGGATGCGTACGGCAGCCATTCGGATGCAGACCATGTCTACAACACCCCACGTGCATGGGTTGTTCAGCGTTTCTTTAACCCCACTGAAACCAGATGGGAAGGAGAAGACGCCGACTATACGCCCACGGCAAATAACATCCCTTGGTGTCGAAAACCGGAACGTAAAATTACGGTTGAGGATGTCAAAGAAGTATTGTCCAATCATTATCAGGGTACACCATACGATCCCTATGCAAAAAAAGGAGATCTCTCGCAACGCGGATTGTTCCGCCCCATTGGAATCAATCGCAACTCGCATTTAGCGTGCGTTCAGATTCGCCCGGATCTTCCCGAGTCTTGTCGCACCGTAGAATGGATCACCTTTGCCAGCAATGTATTTAATGCGTTCTGTCCCTTTTATGTCAACATCAACCGCGCGCCGGACTATCTGTCCTATACCCCCGAAAAGGTGAGCACGGATAGCTTCTATTGGGCAAGCCGCCTCATCGGCGCACTGGCCGATCCGCATTTTTCGGAAAACATCGCCCATATCGAGCACTATCAGCAAAACGTCGCCTGGCGCGGACATCAGCTTCTAAATCGTTGGGATGAAAAAATGGTCAACGAAAAATGCGCGTATACCGCGGCTACTGCGCAGTTGGAAAATGCCAACGATGAATTGGCTGCCATGTTGCGTGAAGAAACGGACAAAGCGTTGGCAAATGTGTTACAGGAGACCAGTCGCTTAATGAAAAACGCATTTGCACGCGCGGATCGCTAATCAGCAGAAGCAATCGGTTTACCACCTGCTTCGAACAAAAAAAGAGCAATAGAAAAAGCCGGCGCAGAAGGTTTCTGCGCCAGCTTTTTTCATATAATACGAAAACATACGCCGAATGAAAACTATTCTTCAATCATTTTTTTACCGGAGCGCAAGAATGTCGCGGTAGCGCGTCCGATAAGCCGTTGTTCCACGTACAACATCGCCTGCGTAACGACGACTTTTCGACCCGCCTTGATGATGTTCGCTTCGCATATAACCGTATCACCTGAATGTACAGCGCCTAAAAAATGGTAATTCATATCGACAGTTGCTACCGCATCGTTAAAGGCAACAAGTGCGGTAGCCATGGCAGCATCCGCCATGGTCATGAGTACACCACCCTGCACTACCCCCTGGGGATTTTGATGCTTATCCGCCGAAGTCACCAGTCTTGCGGTCGCCGTGCCTTCTTTTGCATCAACAATCTCGATGCCCGCCGCAATCATGAATCGATTCGTTGTGCGGCGTAAATCGACCAAACGGTCAAATAATTCTCTTGAAATCGCCATTCTTCCTCCTTCTCTACCTTCCCTATCATACCCCATTTCCGCCAAAATGCGTTTGGCAACCCGAAGGAAATGCGCTACTCTATAGAGGAAGAGAAGGGGCGGTCATAATCGACCGAAGCAATGGAGGTTGTCCATGAAAGATGTATTTGCACGTTCTTTGGCATTACATGCCGAATTAAAAGGCAAAATGAGTGCGGAATTAAAGGCTCCCCTCGAAAATCAGGAGGATCTTTCCCTGATGTATTCGCCGGGCGTCGCTCAACCCTGCCGCGAAATCGCTGCCAATCCCGAATCGGTGTATGACTATACATGGAAAGGAAATACGGTGGCGGTCGTAACAAACGGCACAGCCATCCTTGGCTTGGGTGATCTTGGTCCAGAGGCAGCCCTTCCTGTTATGGAAGGCAAGTGCGCACTCTTTAAGCGCTTCGGCGGTGTCAATGCCGTTCCTGTTCTTATTGATTCCCAAGATCCGGAAGAAATTATTCGCATTGTCAAAGCCATTTCTCCCACCTACGGTGGCATTAACTTGGAAGATATCAAGGCTCCTGAATGCATCACCATCGAACAGACACTGATTCGGGAATGCAATATTCCCATCTTCCACGACGATCAACACGGTACTGCCATTGTCACCACGGCAGCCGTCATCAATGCGCTAAAGCTGGTGAAGAAAAAAGCTGAGGACTGCAATGTGGTCATCTCCGGTGTCGGCGCTGCCGGCTCATCCATCATCCGTATGCTAAAGCGTATCGGCATCGCAAACTTCTATGGATACAACAGCAAGGGCATTCTCAACCGTAAAGACGCGGATTCCTATACCAATCCTCTCTATCGTGAATTAGCGCAGATTACGAATAAGGATGCCGAAGACCTCTCGATAGAGGAAGCCATGAAAAAAGCGGATATCTTCATCGGCGTAAGCGTGCCCAATAAGATTGATAAAGCAATGGTGCGTTCCATGCGCCGTGATCCGATTGTTTTTGCGATGGCAAATCCAGATCCGGAAATCCCGTATGACGATGCGCGTGAAGCCGGCGCAAGGGTTGTCGGAACGGGGCGCAGCGATTATCCCAACCAGGTCAATAACGTCCTTGCCTTCCCCGGCTTGTTCAAAGGGGCGCTCAAGGTTCATGCCACAGAAATCAATGAGGAAATGAAGCTCGCTGCCGCCTATGCGCTTGCCAACCTCGTGCCGGAAGAGAAACTATCGGAAGAATATGTCATCCCCGGTCCTTTTGAAACAGGCGTCGCCGATGCGGTAGCCAAAGAAGTTGCTGCCATCGCCGTAAAAATGGGTGTTGTACGCGCAAAATAATCCATTCTTTTACACGATGGATCTTTCTTTTATCCCGGACAAAAAAAAGAACCGAGGCAAACCTCATCGGGTTTCCTCGGTTCTTTTTGATACGGTTTCCTCACGCATTGTCCACGTTTAGCACGACGCAACCGGAACGCCGTTCACCTTGGCGCACGCCTCTACAACATGCTTTGCCAATACAGTGGTAGTGATACCTCCAATGCCGCCGGGCGTTGGAGTCGCCGCCTCGACAATAGGTTCAATCGCTTCCCAATTCACATCTCCGCAAATCTTCCCGTCTTTTCGGCTGGTTCCCACATCAATAACAATCTGTCCTTCTGAGACATACGATGCATCCACCAAACCGGCT
>NZ_CABTXF010000002.1 GCF_902488755.1 uncultured Murdochiella sp.
AAGCAGAAGACGGCATACGAAAAATACGAAGTCTTTGAATATATCGGCGATGCCGTACATCTCTATGACCAGCTCTGGCAGGATGTAAAGAATCAGTAGGACAGGCAAAGGAGAGATCATGAATTACGTAGACTGGCTTTCCCATGTGGATCGGGGTGAACCCGGCAATGCGCTTCTTTGCTGTATTCAAGAGCCCTATCTCTGGGGCATGTTGAAAAAGGTTCTGCAAAAAGATGTGCTGGGCGGTCATTTTCTTGACTTTAACTATATATCTCTGGATGCACAAACCGTATCGCCAGAAGAATTGATTTCTGCCTTGGAAACTCTGCCGCTTATGGGAGAAAGACGTGTAGTCGTACTGGAACATGTGCCGTTACAAAAGGAAGCTCTTCAAAAGAAGGAAGCCTTATTGGCGACGCTTTGCGAAAGCGTTTTGCATCTCCCGCCGCACGTTCTTTTGGTTCTGGGTTTTGAAGGGGAGAAGCCCTTCCGCAGTAAGCTGCTCAAGCAAATGGAAGCGGATTTGCAACGCATTGCGCTTTCGCCATTGAACGAACGGGAACTGCAGCGATTTGTGACCAAACAGCTGCAGCAACGAAGCATACGTTTTGAAGAAGGTGTGCTATCGCTCATCGTAAACGCTAGTGAATATCTTGATCCGCGCGCTGCCAAAACTCTCTATGATGTGGAAAACCTGGTGGCTTCGACGGTCGCTCTGGCGAAGGACGGCTGCTTATATCGGCAGATGGTGGAAGACGCGCTCATTTCTCCGTCCGAGCGTAACATTTTCGCGCTAATGGATGCGATGAATGACCGCAATGGTGCACGCGCCTGCGCACTGATTAAGGGATATGAATCCTTGGGGGAAGACCCGTTTCGCCTGTTTTATATGGTGGTTCGCCAGATACGCAATATGATTGGGGTAAAACGTGCAGAGCGCATGCGTCTGTCTCCGCGGGACGGGCAGATGCGCTTGAAACTTTCGTCCTTTGAATACGGAAAACTGCGTCGGGGCGTACAGAACTATACGGAAGAGGAACTCATTGGATTTCACGATGATCTGTTTTCCATGGAAAAGCGTATGAAAACGCAGCTTTTTCGCCTTGAGTCAGAGCTGGAGCGCTTTGCGCTGTCTATGGAGCGCGAAAAAGGGGACTTGTAAAATGAAGACTATTTTCAACAACGGATTTAACTGGATTCGTCCTGCCATGGGAGAATTTGCTTTATCTATCCTTCTTTCTATAGGCAATGTGGTTTGTGTTGCTGTGTACCCCTATCTCCTCAGTTGGATTGTTGATCATTTTGAATCCCTAACTCCGCATGACATTTTTCGTTGTGTGGGGCTGCTCCTTTTGAGCGTTCTCTTGACGTTAGTCATTCAATATAGTAATAAAATAGTGAAAGTGCGTTTTGAAACAAAAATCATGAGTCAGCTTCGCTCTTCTTTATTTCATCAGATTCTTCGATTAGAAAACAGTACATTTCAAGCAAGTAAAATTGAGAGTTATACTACTTTCTTACTTAATGATTTAGACGACTTCTACGCCCTTTTTTTTGAAAATGGAATATATTTCTTTAGTACTTGTGTTATGCTTGCAACTTACACCGTTGTCTTATATATAATGAGTCCAGTTATGTGTGTTTTAGTTATGGGGTCTTTGCTTCTTGTACTTTTCCTCCCGTCTCTCCTTGGCAAGAACTTCGATCCACTTACCAAGAAACATATGGAGAGTAGAAAAGACTATGTGGCAAGGACGGAGGAGTTACTTCGATCGCACGAGCTTTATACGAAAGAAATGGCTGAAAAATCGGAACACTTGGAACTCATGAAACTGACGCAAATGCAGTCAAAGAAAGCCATCCTTGGTCGGTATCGTTCTCTCGTACAGATTCTATCGGGATCAACGCTTTATATTCAGCTTCTTCTTTGCTTTGGTGTCGGACTTTTCTTAGTAGTACAAGATGTCATTAGTGTTGGCGTTTTTGCCTCTTCACTCATTTATGTGGAGTATGTTTCCATGAGCTCGGTAAATCTTGTTGACGAGCTATTGGAAATGAAAAGCGCACGTGCTTACTTCCAACAAATTCAATCACTTCAAGGGAAAAAGGAGCGCTCCTTTCTATCGCTTCCTGCATTACATCAAACGCTACATCTGGAGAAGATCGCTTATCGTGTAGAAAATAAGGTCTTGCTTCACCCGATCTCGGTAACCTTTGATCCGGGAAAGAAGTATTTGATTACCGGACCCAATGGAAGTGGAAAAAGTACTCTATTAAGAATCGTAGCGGGTCTGTTAGAACCGACAGAGGGAGCGATCGTGTCGAACGGGAAACAAGGTGTAAAATTAAAGGAGAAAAAAGCACAGCGTGCCAAGGTGCAATATATTCCCCAGACGCGATATCTTTTCGAAGGAACGGTAGAGGAGAACCTTAGCTTTTTTCAGGATCAAGTAGAAAATAATATGAGCAAAAAGATGCGAGAATTAGCTGAGCGTTTTGGCTTAGGTCTTGCGATGGATTCGAAGATCGAGAAGAATGGGACAAATTTATCGGGAGGTGAGCAGGCAAAAATCAATCTCATTCGCGGTCTTATTCAGGATGCGGATTGGTATCTCATTGATGAACCGTTTAACGATGTGGACGTACTTTCTCAGAAGCGGATATTGGAATACGTGCAGTCTT
Organism: uncultured Murdochiella sp.; assembly: GCF_902488755.1. Classification (GTDB taxonomy): domain Bacteria; phylum Bacillota; class Clostridia; order Tissierellales; family Peptoniphilaceae; genus Murdochiella. The sequence continues at coordinate 2,683 of NZ_CABTXF010000002.1, forward strand.
TGGATGCCACTGTGATTTTGATCGCTCATGGTTTGAACGGTAATGCGTTCGATCAAGAGATTCAGTTGAATCCGTAAAAGTTTTTTTAATGGAAAGATTGCGTTCTGATTTGCATAGAGCAAAAGATTGTGGTAGACTTGTCAGGTATCGAAAAAAAGATCTCAAGCTGCCAAAGGAGGTGAGCGAATTGGCCAATATTAAATCGGCAAAAAAGAGAATTGATATCGCAAAGCGCAATCGTCTGCGTAACCGCAGCAAGCGTTCCGAGATTAAGACCTACATCAAAAAGTTTGATGCGGCATTAGAGGCGAACTCACCTCAGGAAGCGCAAGAACTGTTAAAGGTAATTGACCGAAAACTGAAGCGTGCTTCGTTAAAGAGTGCGTATTCCAAGAACGCGGCGAGTCGTGCGGTCAGCCGTTTGCAAAAGCGTTTGAATGTTGCTTCTGCGCAATAACAATCCGAAAATGCGAAAGAGTGGCTTTCTTTGCAGCCGCTCTTTTTTTATGCACTTTTTTCGTTGCTCGCTGTGCTATACTGATTGCGACGATTCTTGAATGGAGAGGCAGTGTGCGATGACCAAAGAACAAAAAAACAACCGGCGATTGCTTTCGCTGGATGACCTTTTTATGGACGAAGAACCCGAAAAAGAAACGGAAGAGGAGATTCTTCCTCCCACGGAGGACGGATTAAAGAAGGAAACGGAAAATACGGCGAAACGCGGTGCTCGTAACCTTCGCCGCTATATCCATACGCATGTTTCCGAAGAAACGAAGGAAAAACTGGAACAAGCGCAACGTGCGGAAAGAAGCGCACGCGAGGAAGAAAAGCTGAATCGCGAAGCACCTATTCCGGATGTTCTGCATACCGATGTTTTCGATGAAAAAGATCGTTTTGGCGAACCTCATATGGCAGAAGATATCAATGAAGAAGCGCCCCCTACTTCGGTCGTTACCGTGCCGCAAGACGACGCGCTGCTTACTACGCCGGAGGAAGGTTCTTCTTACGAAGAGGATGCCGAGGACTTGACGGTTGTTATTCCTCGTGTGGACGAAGAAGCCTTGGATAGGGAACAAACGCAAGTTTTTGCCGCTCTGCGTCCGGAAGATGTGCGTCAAGAGGATGATGAGGTTTTGGCAGTTGCGGACGAAGACAAGGATACGCTTTGGGAAGAACGCGACGAGGATGACCTTCAAGATACGGCAGAACAGAAAAAAGTATGGCCGTTTGCCGAAGAACCACAGCGCGAACCAGAATCTGCGCCGGCGTATGCAGATGAAGTGACCGAAGAGAAGAAGCCGGAAGCAAAAGGTTTACGAGGGGTCTTCTTCAACTGGATTCTGCCGATTTCTGTTGCTCTATTGTTGGCGATTGTGATTCGCTTTTTTATCGGCGGTGCGACTACCGTAAGCGGCACTTCCATGGAGCCGACGCTGCACAACGGCGACTTCTTGTTGGTTAGTAAAATCCCGACCTATTTTAAGAATTACAAACGCGGAGACATTCTCATTATTGACTCACCGGATCTCAATGAGTTTTATGTCAAGCGTCTGATCGGTTTACCGGGCGAAACGGTGGAAATTCAAGATGGCAAAGTATTCATCAACGGCAAGTGGATGAAAGAATATTATACCGACCAGGAAACCGTCTCGTATTCCAACGCCAAGTGGACATTGGGCAATAATGAATATTTCGTTCTGGGCGATAACCGCGGCACAGGCGCAAGTAACGATAGTCGTCTCTTTGGTCCCGTTTTGGCGGAGCATATTAAAGCGGTTTCGCGTGCGCGTATCTGGCCGATTACCAAGATGATGCTGATGTATTAACGAGAACGAGGAAAGAATGAGAACACCTACCCCTCATCACACGCCAAAACAGCGTGCGGAACGTGAAGTTAAGGCATTGGAGGCGATTCGCATTGTTGTTGTCGCTATCGCCATTGCCTTTCTGATTACTCATTTTATTGTGGCGAGTACGGTTGTGGAGGGTGCTTCCATGGAAGACACTCTTCACAACGGCGACCGCCTGTTTGTCTTTAAGCAAGGCATCACTGCGGACGGTCTAAAACGCGGCGATGTCGTTGTTTTTCATGCGCCGGACGAGAATCGTGACTATATTAAGCGCGTCATTGCCCTTCCGGATGAATACGTGCAGATTGAAGAGGGCATGGTCTATATTAATGGAAAACGCCTCGATGAACCCTATATTAATACCACCTATACGCACGCACGCGAAAAAGCGGAGTGGTTGGTGGGAAAAGACGAACTGTTTGTGATGGGGGACAATCGCCAAGAAGGCGCCAGTCGGGACAGCCGCTATTTCGGCACCATTTCGTTGCGCTCCGTTGTAGGGCGTGCGGTATTTCGCTATTTTCCATTTGATGCGTTCGGTGGATTTTAGGAGGATTCATGGGAGATCAACAAGAACACATTCGCAATTTCTGTATTATTGCGCACATTGATCACGGAAAATCCACTTTGGCAGATCGGTTGATTGAAATGACCGGCGCTGTCACGCTTCGGGAAATGAAGGAACAGCTTTTAGATTCCATGGATTTAGAGCGTGAACGTGGGATTACCATCAAATTGAAGGCGGTTCGTCTATTTTATGAAGCGGACGACGGCATCCTTTATACACTCAATCTCATCGATACGCCGGGACATGTCGATTTCAATTACGAAGTGTCAAGATCCCTTGCGGCGTGCGAGGGCGCTGTGCTCATTGTGGATGCTTCTCAGGGAGTAGAGGCGCAGACGCTCGCCAATACGTATTTAGCACTGGAAGAGGATTTGGAAATTTTACCGGTGATTAATAAGATCGATTTGCCGGGTGCCAATATCCCCATGGCAAAAGAAGAAATTGAGAATGTGTTGGGCTTTGACACCGAGGGTGTTCCGCTGATTTCCGCCAAGGCGGGAACGAATATTAAAGCGGTTCTCGAAGATATTGTGCAAAATATTCCGGCGCCATCGGGTGACCCGAAAGCGCCGCTGCAGGCGTTAATTTTTGATTCCTATTACGACCCCTATCTCGGTGTTGTGATGTTTGTGCGTGTAAAGGATGGTAAAATCACGCCGGGTATGCGCATCCGCCTCATGGCTACGGGGAAAGAATATGAAGTGGATGAGGTCGGTTATGATGCGCGCGGACACGTCCGTACAGAGGCACTTTCTACAGGCGACGTCGGCTATGTGGTTTGCTCCATTAAGACGGTAGGGGATGCCCAAGTGGGAGACACTATCACGTCGGCGGAGAATCCAGCGAAAGAGCCGCTTCCTGGCTACAAAAAAGTCGTTCCCATGGTCTATGCCGGTATTTATCCCAGTACCAATGAAGATGTCAACAGTGTGCGCGATGCCCTCGAAAAACTACAGGTTAACGATGCTGCGCTGGTTTTTGAAAAAGAAAACTCGGCAGCGCTGGGATTTGGTTTCCGCTGCGGCTTTTTAGGAATGCTGCACATGGAAGTGATTGAAGAGCGTTTAGCACGTGAGTTTAATTTGGACATTTTGGCGACCGCGCCAAGTGTTATTTATCATATTCTATTGCACAACGGCAAAGAGTACAGCATTCAAAACCCAACCGATTTTCCGGATCCGAGTGACTTGGAACGGGTGGAGGAGCCGATTGTGCGGGCGGATATCATGACACCGAAAGAGTATATCGGGACGATTATGGAATTATGCCAGGATCGGCGAGGCGTATATAAAAACATGGAATACATGGATGAACGCCGTGTGTCCATGCACTATGACATGCCCCTTAACGAGGTGATCTACGACTTTTTCGATGCGTTGAAATCCAAGACGCGCGGGTATGCGAGTTTGGATTACGAACTGCAGGGATATCAGCCGTCAGATTTGGTGAAACTGGATATTCTGGTGAATGGTGAAGTGGTGGATGCCCTTTCGCTCATCGTGCATCGGGATAAAGCGTATGAACGCGGTCGCGTGATCTGTGAACGCATGAAGAAGGAAATTCCGCGTCACCAGTTTGCTGTTCCCATTCAGGCCGCCATCGGCGCGAAGATTATCGCACGCGAGACCGTTTCCGCTTTGCGTAAAGACGTGCTTTCTAAGTGCTACGGCGGTGATATTTCACGCAAGAAGAAGTTGCTGGAAAAGCAAAAAGAAGGAAAAAAACGAATGAGCCAGATTGGCAACGTCAGCATTCCGCAGAGCGCGTTTTTGAACGTGCTGAAATACGATGAAGAAAACTGAGGATGTATTGGGCAAGAACCGCTCTGCCCGACCGCTTGGCATTTACATCCACTATCCTTTTTGCACAGAACGCTGTTTTTACTGCGATTTTTTGACATTTCCCCATGCAGAGACGCTGCAAGCGCCCTATATTTCAGCGCTAAAAAAAGAGATTGCGCATCTTGGACAAGTCGAAACGAAACAGACGAGCCCACTCTTACAGGATACTTCCTATTTTGTGGATTCTGTTTATTTTGGCGGAGGAACACCTTCTCTCCTACCGACGGAGGAATTTCTCGCCGTAGTAGAGACGCTTCGCGCAAACTTTTTTTTCGCAAACGATGTGGAAATTACCCTGGAAGTCAATCCCGGAACACTGACAGAAGAAGGACTTCGCCGCCTTCTCTCTGTCGGAGTGAACCGTTTTTCCCTTGGCGTGCAGACGATGTCCGATGCGCTATTAGCTCGTCTTGGACGCACGCATACAGCGGAAGATGTCGAACGGGACATTCGTATGCTACAGAATGCGGGCGCGAACAATGTCAATGTCGACTTTCTGCTCGGCTTGCCGGAGCAGACGCTTGCGGATATTCAAAAAGATCTCCTTTATGTTGCCCAATGGCGTGTTCAGCACGTTTCTTGGTATTCTCTTATTTTGGAAGAAAAAACCTATTTTCACTGGCAGGCGCAGCAAGGTAACCTGTCTTTGCCGGAGGAAAATCTCCTCTTGCAGGAAGAAGACGAAGTCTTGCGTACGCTTTCTTCTTTGGGTTATACGCGGTATGAAATCTCCAATTTTTCCCTTCCTTCGTATGCTTCACGCCATAATCGCAAATATTGGACGGCAGAGGAGTATCTCGGCGTTGGTGTCGGCGCAGCAAGCTATTTGAAAGGTGAACGATATCAAAATCCATCGGGCATTCATGCCTATATAAAAGAAGTGGAAGAGGGAAGGCTTCCGCAACAGCTTGTGGAGCGCACGATAAAGGAAGACCGCTTCGAACAGGTCATGATGGGATTGCGTCTGCTGGAAGGTGTTGATCGGGAAGCCTTTCTCAAGCGAAACGGCATGGATGTTCTTGCTATCGCTCCGAAGAGCATGGCAAAGGCGCAAAAAAACGGTTTGCTGTGCATTACGCCCACGCACATTGCCTTTACACGCAAAGGGTTGAACGTCCAGAACGATGTGTTGTCAGACATGTTGTGGGAGTGGGAAGGGTAACGACGAGAAAAATAAGATTTTTCCTCGCTTTTGATTGACAAAAGCGCAGAGGACTTGTATCATGATGTTAGCACTCAAAGAGATAGAGTGATAACAGAACGACAAGACAGGGAACAAAGGCGAAAAAACGGTACTTGCGCCTGTTTTGTTACGGATAGGATGAGCGGATAAGGAGGCAATATGGACGAACGAAAACTTTTCATTTTGGGCGCCATTTTGCAATCCTATATCAATGAAGGGCAGCCTATCGGGTCTCGTACATTGCGACGCGATTATGAGATGAATATCTCCGCCGCCACCATACGCAACGAGATGAGTGACTTGGAACACATGGGTTATCTGGAAAAAGCACATACTTCTTCCGGACGTATTCCGGTGGAAAAGGCGTATCGCTGGTATGTGAATGAACTGTTGCGCCGAGGAGATGAACCGGAACCGATTTCTGCCATCAGCAGCCGGAGTTTACTCAAGCAATCCTATGACCCCGAAAATCTGCTGGATCAGGCGCTCACCATTCTTTCCGATTTAACGGACAGCGTCGCCTTTGCTATTTTGCCGGCGCGAACAGAAGACGTTATTGAGAAGATTCGTTTTCTGCCTCTCTCGTCCCATGAGTTGCTCACGGTTACGGTGTTTAACACGCGTTTCGTGGACACCGAGCTGATTCATCTCGATGCCGATTACAGCAAAGAACGTCTTGAACGTTTGGGGGAGATCTTCCAGGAACTGTTTGAAGGACATCGTCTCTGCGACGTTTCCGCTTTTCTGCAGTCGGAGTATTTCAGCGGCAAAGTGGTTCACGGCAATTTGATGAGTGAACTGGTTCCGACATTGATTGAGCGGTTGAACGCTACGCATGGGGAACGGGTTGTATTTCAAGGAATGGCAAAATGGCTGCACTTTGTTGAGGGAAGCGATTTGCCGGACGCACTGCAGTTTCTCGAAGAATTGCGCGATAATCCCGACTTTTTAGGGCTGCTTGATCAAATTTCTCCCGAAAAGGGGATGATGGTTCGCATCGGCTCCGAGAATGAATTGCCCTTGCTCAACCGCGCCTCGCTCATTGCAACACCATTTCGCGTACATGGCGACGTGTATGGCGCGTTGGGGATTATCGGTCCGTTACGTCTGCATTATCGCAATGTCATCGGTCATGTGCGCCGTATCGGTAAATATCTCGATTCCATCACAGGACGAGAATAAGAAAGAATTTCGGCGGTGGGGAAAGAAAGACCGCGGAAAGGAGGAAGCATGAAGAATAAGAAAAACAAGGTGACCGTAGAAGAAATGCTTCACGAAGAAGAGCCGGTCGAAAAAGAGATTGACGACACAGCCGTTGAAGGGGAAGAGGCCGAAAGTCAAAACGCGGTTGAAGAAGAGAACGCCACAGAAGAAAATTTTGAAACCGAAGTGGATGATGCTGAAAAAGCATCGGCGAACGAAATGGAAAATCCGGAACAGGAAGAAATTGCGCAGCGGTATCTACGCTTGCAGGCGGATTTTCAGAATTATAAACGTCGCAGCGAAGAGGAACAGAAAAATACCGTTCGTTATGCCAATGAGCGCTTAATCCTTCAGTTCCTTGATGTGGTGGATAATTTTGAACGAGCGCTGGCGACCGAAAAGGAACACGACAATTTTTATCTGGGCATGGAAATGATTCATGCGCAGTTACGCGAGATATTGGAAAAGAACGGGGTGGAAGCCGTTGTGGCGGATGGCGAAGCCTTTGACCCGAATCTGCATCATGCGGTGCTTACCGAAGAGAGTGCGGAAGTCGAGGAAGGACACGTTATCGAAACCCTGCAGACAGGATATATGTTGAATGGAAAATTGATTCGGCCCGCCATGGTAAAAGTGGCGAAATAGGGCTGAGCGACAAGGAGGAAAAGTATGGGAAAAATTATCGGTATTGACTTGGGAACGACGAACTCGGCAGTGGCGATTATGGAAGGTGGTCAGGCGACCATTATTCCGAATGCGGAGGGCAATCGCACCACGCCGTCTGTTGTAGCGTTTACAAAAGATGGCGAGCGCTTGGTCGGCGAAACGGCTAAACGACAGGCCATTATGAATCCGGATCGCACGATTGCTTCGATTAAACGCGATATGGGAACAGACCGCAAGGTTACCATTGACGGCAAAGCGTATACGCCGCAGGAGATTTCTGCCATGACGTTGCAGAAGCTGAAAGCCGACGCGGAAAGTTATCTTGGACAGTCGGTTTCCGAAGCGGTCATCACTGTTCCGGCGTATTTTACGGATGCGCAGCGTCAGGCGACGAAGGATGCCGGAAAAATTGCTGGCTTGGATGTCAAGCGTATCATCAACGAACCGACGGCTGCGGCGCTGGCTTACGGTGTCGATAAAGACGAAGAATCTTCCAAGATTATGGTATTCGACTTGGGCGGTGGTACGTTCGATGTTTCCATTTTGGAAGTGGGCGACGGCGTGTTTGAAGTGCTTTCCACGCGCGGAAACAACCGTTTGGGTGGCGATGACTTCGATAACGCCCTGATGGACTACATTGCGGAAGACTTTAAGAAAGAAAATGGTGTGGATTTGCGTTTAGATCCTACCAGCGATCAGCGTTTGAAGGATGCTGCGGAAAAGGCGAAGAAAGAGCTTTCGAGCGCCATGACATCGACCATTAATCTGCCCTTCATCACGGCAGTCAACGGTCAGCCGGTGCATCTTAACATGTCGGTGACTCGCGCGAAGTTTGAAGAGCTTATCGCTCCCATCGTGAAAAAGACGGAAGAGCCGGTGCTTAACGCCTTAAAGGATGCCAATCTCACGGCTTCCGACCTGAATAAGGTTTTGCTCGTCGGCGGTTCTACCCGTGTTCCGATGGTGCAGGATCTGGTAAAGAAGCTCACGGGAAAAGATCCGCAGAAAGATATCAATCCGGACGAGTGTGTGGCTCTTGGCGCGGCGGTTCAGGGCGGTGTGCTGACCGGCGAAGTAAAAGACTTGCTTCTGTTGGATGTCACCCCTCTGTCATTGGGGCTGGAAACGCTCGGCGGCGTTACGACCGTATTAATTCCGCGCAATACCACGATTCCGACGAAGAAGAGCCAAACCTTCACGACGGCGGCGGATAACCAGACTTCGGTAGATATCCATGTTCTGCAAGGGGAACGTGAAATGGCGGCGGATAATACGACACTGGGTCGTTTCCAGCTTTCGGGAATTCCTGCGGCACGCCGCGGTATTCCGCAAATTGAAGTCACCTTCGATATTGATGCCAACGGCATCGTCAATGTCAGCGCCAAAGACATGGGAACGGGCAAAGAACAGAAGATTACCATCACATCTTCCACGCATCTTTCGGATGAGGAAATTGACCGTCGTGTAAAAGAGGCGGAGCAATTTGCCGAGGAGGATAAGAAGAAAAAAGAGCTTATCGAAGTCAAAAATCAGGCGGAGTCACTGATTTATCAGACGGAAAACACGCTCAAGGAACTGGGCGATAAAGTGGCAGAAGACGAAAAGAAAAAGGTAGAAGAGAAGATTACGGCGCTTAAAGATGTCGTCGGAAGCGAAAATCTGGATGACATTAAAAAACGTACAGAAGCACTTACCGGTGAATTGAATACACTTTCGCAGAAATTGTACGCACAAGCCGGTCAACAAGCAGGCGAAGCCAATGCAGAAGCAGGTGCGCAGGGTGCCGGTCAAGGGGATGATGTTGTCGATGCGGATTATGAAGTCGTCGATGAAGAGGAACCCAAAGACAATTAAACTAAACGCCGGGAACATAAAGAAAGGGCACCTTGGTGCCCTTTTCTTTGTGTAAACTTTCGATTACAATGACTCTTTAGTGTAAGAAAGGAGCCGACTTTGCAAGATCCGTATGAAGTCCTCGGCGTAAAACGCGACGCCGAAATTGGCGATATCAAAAAAGCATATCGTCGAAAAGCGAAACAGTACCATCCTGACCTTAATCCGGGAGATGAAAAGGCAGCAAAAAAGTTTAATGATTTAAGCGAGGCGTACGGCATTCTGCAGGATCCGGAAAAACGTCGGCTTTATGATACCTACGGCGAGGCCGCTTTTGAGAATGGCATGAACGGTGGTACGGGTGGCTTCGGCTTTGATATGAATGATATTTTCGGCGACTTATTCGGCGATTTATTCGGTAGACGTTCTTCTGGCGTGCAAGATAGTCACCGTGCCCGTCGCGGTGCAGATATCCGTAAAGAATTGCAGCTTAGCTTTCGCGAGGCGTATTTCGGTGTAGAAAAGACGATAACCATTCGGCGAGAAAGTGAATGCAGTCACTGTCATGGTACAGGCGCAAAGGATGGGACTGCTAAAAAAACATGTCCGACCTGTCATGGAAATGGTGTAGTGAATCGGGAAGTGCATACCCCTTTCGGGCGCATGATTCAACAGGTCACGTGCAGCACCTGCAATGGGCGTGGCGAAATCATTGAAGAGACGTGTCCGCATTGCCACGGTCAGGGAAGAGAGATCGAAAATCGCACACTTTCGGTGAAAATTCCTGCCGGCGTGGCGGATGGCAATATATTGCCGATGCGCGGTCAGGGTCATGGTGGTGCAAATGGTGGACCGGCAGGCGATGTCTATATCGTTCTTCGGGTTGCGCTATCTGCATTTTACGAACGCCATGGCAATGACCTGTATTTTGAGTTGCCTATCTCCTTTGTGCAAGCCACGTTGGGCGATGAGGTGGAAGTGCCGACCATGGAAGGAAAAGAAACGTTCCGCATTCCGAAGGGAACACAAACGGGCACCCGTTTTACACTTGTGGGGAAGGGCGTCCCCGATGTGCGCTCTAAGAGAAGAGGGGATTTGCATTTCGTCGTGGATATTCAAACGCCGACACACCTCAATGAAGAACAAGCGGAGGCTCTTCGTGCGTATGCCAAAGTGATGGGCGATACGGTCGAGGAAAAGCAGAAGAATTTCTGGGAAAAGGTAAAGGAACTATTTGACTGATGCAAGAGACGTTTTTACAAGTGACCATGATCTATTCCCGACAATGGGAAGAGACGGCGGAAGCTCTTCTTGCCGAAAGCGACACGCTGGGCACGCAAACGCTCGATTCGGCGACGGTTGCCCAGTATGAGGCGCATCATCCGGACTGGGAACTTGCTGATGCAAAGGCCTTGCACGCCGCTTGGCAGCGTGAGGTGCAGCAGGCGACAGAGGAGACGGCGGAGGAGGACGAAGTTATACAGCTGGTCTTCTTCTCGGATGATGCTTATGGTCATCAGGCATTGGAACGTTTGGAACGCCTCTGCTATGAGCAATATGGCGGTGAAATTCGCATCCTGCAAGAAAAGCGAGTAGACAACTCGCATTGGGAAGAAGAATGGAAAAAGACGTATCGTCCTCTTTCTCTCGGAAAGACCATGGAGATTGTTCCTTCTTGGTTGGAACCGACCGACACGACGCGCCTTCCTATTTTTATTGAGCCGGGCATGGCATTTGGCACGGGCACGCATGAAACAACGGCATTGTGTCTCGAGGCATTGGAACGCTTATCCTTAGCAGAAAAGAGTGGACTTGATCTCGGAACGGGTTCGGGGATTCTTGCCATCTATATGAAAAAACGAGGGATGCGCGAGGTACTTGCTACGGACATCAGTGCGGATGCTTTGCGTTCTGCGCGGAACAATGCAAAACGAAATCAGGTTGACATTCTCTTTCTCGAGAGTGATTTGCTTGCCAACGTAGAGGGGCGATTTGACGTTTTGGTATCCAATATTTTGGCAGAACCTCTGCTGCGTTTGCTGCCTGATGTATCGCGTGTGCTGAATCCCAAGGCGAACCTTGTGCTTTCCGGACTTCTGGCAACGCAACAGGAAGAGATTTGCTCTGCTTTATCCAAATTGGGCTTTCTGATTACGCGCCAAACGGTTATGGGCGAGTGGGCAAGTGTAGAAGCCGTTGCTCCAACGACGGAAAAAATCGATGCGAAGGAGCAAAACGATGCCTCCGGTGCAACGAAGGGCAAAACGAACGAGACGATGCCATCATGAAGCGTGTCAAATTCCATACATTGGGCTGTAAAGTCAATCAATATGAAACGGAAGCCATGGAAGAACTTTTCCTGCAGGAAGGATACCATCTTGCCGAAGAAGGGCAACCGGCGGATGTCGTTGTCATCAACACCTGTACGGTGACGCATACCTCAGATGCAAAAAGTCGCCAGCAAGTGCGCAAGATGAAACGGGAGAATCCTCATGCGGTCATTGCGGTAGTGGGGTGCTATGCGCAGGTGGCGGCAGAGGCGCTCTCCACCCTTCCGGAAGTGGATATTCTTCTTGGCACAAAGGGGCGACAACGTCTGCCTTCCTTAGTAGAAAAGGTAAGACAAACGGGAGAACAACAAATCGCGGTGCAAAACCTCGAGGAAGTAACGGATTTCGATGCGCTGACGATTGAAACGGAACAATCTACGACGCGTGCGACGCTAAAAATTCAGGAAGGTTGCGATATGTTTTGTTCGTATTGCATCATTCCCTACGCCCGTGGGCATATCGCTTCGCGCCCTTTTCCGTCCATCGTAGAAGAAGCGAAGACGCTTGCCCAAAAAGGGTTCAAAGAGTTGGTTCTCACCGGCATCCACGTCGCCAGTTACGGGAAAGAGCCCCATTTTCGTGCGCAATCGCCGGATACGGAGCTTACGGATGTTATTGAAGCGGTAGCGGCTATTCCGGAAATTCATCGCATTCGCCTGTCGAGCATCGAGCCGCGGTGGGTAACACGAGAGAAACTCGAACGTTTGGCGGCTACGGAAAAACTTTGTCCGCACTTTCATCTCTCCTTGCAAAGCGGATCGGATCGCATTCTCCAAAAAATGAATCGACAGTATACAACCGCACTGTATGCCGAAAAGGTAGAAGCCATTCGCCGCATCTTTCCGGATGCCGGATTGACAACGGATGTCATCGTTGGTTTTCCGGAGGAACGAGAAGAAGATTTTCAAGACACGATGACATTTACCCGCGAGATCGGTTTTTCCCGTATGCACATTTTTCCGTATTCGCCGCGACGGGGCACTCCTGCGGCGCTTTTTACCGGGCAGATCGATGCCGCAGTAAAGAAGGAACGTGCCGCTCGGCTGGCGGAGCAGGAAATCACTATGCGGCATGCTTTTATGGAGCACATGGTCGGGAAAACCGTCTCGGTACTCACGGAAGAAAAACGGGACGAAAAGGGACGCTATAGTGGCTATTCAGGGAATTACCTGCGCGTCGCTATAGGCACGGAGAAGGAGAAAGTAAAATTCTCCCGAGAGGAAACGCCGGATGGTGGACAGGATGCTTCCGCTTTCGTGTCGCCTGCACCGGTTGTCAATCAGATTTATCCTGTACGCATTTTGCGACGGGATGGAGAGGAACTGGTCGGGGTAACGACCGAAAAGGAGAAGGACGCATGAAAAATACGCTACATCCCATTCGTGACTATTGGACGACGGTGTTAAATGGGATGGCTTGGGGGTTGTTTTCCTCGTTACTCATCGGGTTAATCATTAAACAGATAGGAACGCTCGCACATATTCCGCTATTGGTCACCATGGGAACGATCGCACAAAAGCTCATGGGTCCGGCCATTGGTGTCGGAATTGCTGCGGTATTGGACGCTCCTGCGTTGGTCACCCTCTCCGCTGTAGTATTAGGTGCGCTTGGTGCAGGCAGTATTACCGTCGATGCGACAGGTGTAGCTTCTATAGGCATTGGCGAGCCTGTTGGCGCTTTTGTCGCTGCGCTTGCCGGGGTAGAAGTTGGTCGCCGTGTTGCGGGAAAAACACCTGTCGATATTGTACTTGTGCCTTTCGTGACCATCGTTACGGGCGGTCTGGTCGGCTTTTTCTTAGCACCGTATATTTCCAATATGATGAATGGTTTGGGGGATCTCATTAACCGTGCTACGCAGCTGCAGCCCATCCCGATGGGGATTGTCTTGAGTGTTGTCATGGGGATGATTCTCACACTGCCGATTTCCAGTGCGGCACTATCGATTTCTCTTGGCCTTTCCGGGCTGGCTGCCGGCGCGGCAACAGTAGGATGTTGCTGCAATATGATCGGTTTTGCGATTATTTCCTATCGGGATAACGGATTTGGCGGAAGTCTGGCGCAGGGCATTGGAACCTCTATGCTGCAAATGCCCAACATCATCAAAAAACCGATTGTATGGCTTCCTGCCATCGTTTCTTCGGCAATTTTGGGCCCGATTTCCACGGCGGTTTTGGGGATGACCTCCAACGCTTCCGGCGCGGGCATGGGCACCAGTGGATTGGTTGGTCAGTTTGCGATGCTGGATGTGATGGGGCATTCTCCCTCTGTGCTGTTGCAAATGGGGATAATGCACTTTTTCGCTCCGGCGCTGCTTTCGTATGCGGTGTATCGGTTCATGTGCCGACAAGGGTGGATTTCCTCTGGAGACCTCCGGTTGGCATTTGGTAAGCGAGAGAAGTAGGAAAAGTGGCATAGCTTGCAGAAAGAATCAAATACCGATAAAATATTCTTAATTCAATATCGACTGGGGGTGCTACGGCTGAGAGGTGAAAACCAACCCTAAACCTGATCTATGTAATGATAGCGGAGGGAAGTTCGAGTGAATTCATTAAGAATTCCGTAACGCCGCTCTGCGGCGTTTTTCTTTTCCCGATATTGAACGGCTGTATGGGATTCTCCTATGACGCTAAGGCGTTGGAATAGGGAATCGAAAAAACAAGGAGGAAACATGGCGGAACAAACAGTAAACATGCCGAACAAAAACGGCATTTCGACGCGCATGGTGGCGGAAGCGGGGTTGATGATTGCCTTAGCGAAGATTCTATCGTTTATCAAACTCTTTGAGATGCCGATGGGCGGAAGTGTCACCTTAGCGTCCATGGCGCCGATCCTTTTCTTTGCCATTCGTTGGGGATGGAAAAAGGGGCTTTTGGTCGGTTTGGTCTATGGATTGGTGGACTATCTTTTGGGGGGCTATACCGTGCATCCGTTGCAGGTGTTGCTGGATTATCCATTGGCATACATGATGCTCGGCTTTGCCGGATTGCAACGCGCCTCGGAAAGCGATAGTTTTTTTTCGCATTTGCCTTCGCTCATTCTTGCGGTGGCTCTTCGTCTTGCCATGCATGTGCTTTCGGGCTGCGTGTTCTATTCTACGATTGACTTTACAGAGGCAGGCGCATCACTGTCACAGGCATTCACGCTTTCTAATATGGGCGCTGGCTTTGTCTACAGTCTGCAATATAACGGCGCATTTTTGGGAGCGGATTTTCTCATTTGTCTTGTTGTGCTTGCCCTTGTCTGGCAGCCACTACGAAAGCGCCTGCGTCGCATTTGACAGATACGGAAAATAACGGATGGGAAAGCGGTAATAAAAAGGAAGCTCGGATTTTTCGAGCTTCCTTTTTTATTCCAAAACAAGTTTTTTACCGAGAAAGAGAAGCGTTATTGAATCGTGATGGACTTTCTCTTCGTTACTTCCTGTGCAAAGGGCAACTCTACGCGCAGGACGCCGTTTTCTAAACCGGCATGGATGGATTCCTCATCAATGTCGCCAAGACGAATCCGGCGAGAGCTGTTGACCATGCGACGCTCGCGGTGCAGAAAATGCTTTTCTTTGTCGCTCTCTTGCGTTTCCCCTTCCTGATGAACGGAGATAGTCAATACGCCTTCTTCCACTTCGACATCCACGTTTTCTTTTGTCATGCCGGGAAGATCCGCCGTGACAATGTATTTATCTTCTTCTTTTTCTACATCTACTCGGAACGAATCGTAAGAGGGGTCCTCAATGCCGCCTTTGAAAAAATCCTCAATCATGTTGTTCATGACATCTAAGCCGGGCGACAATGTCGTTCTATACGGTACCAGTTTCATACGGTCTCCTTTCCTCCCTATGGGAGCGATACACATTAGTTCGTTGAGAGGCTCTCAACTTGTCTTTATTATACCATCTTTGACTTTAATGTCAAGAGAAATTAGCACTCATAGAAACAGAGTGATAATACGAGGATAAAGCGTTACTCGTAAAGAAAAGTACGCAAAACGACAAGCTTTTCGTGAAGAATGCCGCAGTTAGGGTAAACTGGTAGCAAACATAAAAAGGACGGAGGGTTTTCCCTTCCGTACAGAGGAGGCACTATGCATAATATACATGACTCGGAAGAAAACTATCTCGAAGCCATTGTTGTGCTTGAGCGTGAGGTAGGGGTTGTGCGTTCTATAGATGTTGCCAACCATCTCGATTTGAGCCGTGCGTCGGTAAGCAACGCAATGAAGAAGCTGGAACAGGAAGGGCATGTGACCATGCAAGAAGATGGTTCGCTGACCCTTTCTTCCTCAGGAAGGGCCATCGGGGAAGAGATTGATTTGCGCCACCGCACGTTGAAGGATTGGTTTTTGCATGTCGGCGTATCGCCGGAGGTTGCAGAAGACGATGCCTGTAAAGTGGAACATGCCATTTCAGCGGAGACATTCACCTGTCTACGGGCGTATTTTGACAATAATATTCGGGAATCGAAAAAGTAATGCAGCAGTTTTTTCTTCCTGAGCCGCTGGCTCTTGGTCAACAAGTCGTCTTTCCTGCCGAGATGGAAAGTCAGCTTCGTCGCGTGCTTCGTGTACGAGGGGGAGAGGTGGTGCGCATCGTGGACGGGCAAGGCATTCCTTTTCTCGCGCGACTAATCGTCAATAAAAAGAGTATTGTGGCGCAGTGCGTGGAACGCCTGCAGGAAAAGCGGGAACTTGTCACACCGCTGATTTTGGCTGCTGCACGTATTAAAAAAGAAAAATGGGAATGGATGCTTCAAAAAGCGACTGAGCTGGGAGTTACGGCTATCCTGCCCCTCATTACGGAACGGGTGAACGAGGCGGAACCAACACCGACCCGTCTTGTTCGCTGGAAGCGGATTTTGCAGGAAGCGGCGGAACAGTGCGAGCGGCATTGTATTCCGACTTTACAGGACGATCTTTCTTTGCCTGCACTACTTAGCAGCCTTCGTGAGAAAAACGACAAGCAAGCCATTGTGCTGGCGGAACGCCACGATGAAAAAGCACCGTCGTTAAGCGATGTACTTAAGCGAGTGGAACCGGAAAAGGCGATTGTGCTAATTGTCGGTCCAGAAGGGGGCTTTTCTCCGGATGAGTTTTCACAGATGACGGAAGCCGGCTTGCTCTTTGCCGGTCTCGGACCGCGCATTCTTCGCGCAGAAACGGCAGCGATAGTAAGCGTCGGCATGGCTGCACAGTGGTTAGAAGCAAAAGAAGGACTTCGCTAAAAGCGAAGTCCTTCTTTTGCTTATTTTTAGTTCGTTTTCGGGGAAAATAGGTTGCGCAAACGATCCAAAAAGCCTGTTTTTTCCGTGCGTGGCGCTTCTTTTTTTTGTTCTTCCGGAACGCGGATTTCTTCGGTCATCAGGACAAATTGTACTTGGGCAATCTTACCATTACGAGCATCCGCGAAGGAAGTGATTTCTTCCTTCTTCGGCTTCATGTCGTTCATCAGCGACTGTACCTTTTCTTCGATTTTATCGTTCATGTTGCCGCTTTGTGCAGCAAACTGCGCTGTTCCCTCTGCCAATTGCTGTGCGCCGCTGACGGCGGATGCCAATCCGGAACCGAAGCGAGAGAAGCCCTCTTGCCACTGCGCAACACCGTCTGAGGTTTGTCCCACGCCATGGAGATATTGGGATAAACCGTTCTCCAAGGTACTGCTGTTCTCTGCCAATTGGTCAACGCCATCACTGTAGGCTTTCATTCCTCCGAACAGTCGTCCAAGTCCACCGGTAAACTGCGTAACACCATCGGCTACCTGTTCCTGTCCGTTGAGCAATGCTTGTGTAGTTTCGGGAGCGATTAACGCATCTCCTCCCGTCAACAGAGCAGAACTGCCTTCTTTCCATTGCTTTAAGCCGTTGGCAAGTCCCTGTAAGCCGTCATAAAATGTTTCTTTTTGGGGAACAGTCGTTTCTCCTCCGCTCACATTTTTGGTTTTGCCAAAGCCTTTGCTCAATTCTTGAATGCCTTTTGTATATTGCGTTAGCCCTTGATGGAAATCGGTATATTGTGTATTTAGGTTTTTCACCCCTTCGGTAAGCGGTGCGCTGCTTTGTCGAAATGCATTTATGGCTTCTACGAGTTTTTGCAAATTTTCTATTGCCAAGGTCATCGCAGATTCCATCTCGTCCGCTTGTTGTGCCGTTTCGGTCATTGCTGTTTTGAGCTGCAATAAAGGTGCCGGACCGTCTGTACCCGGTGTATCATAAAGCGCATGAAGCGCTTGCAGTTGCGCCTCGATTTGCTCTTTTGCCGTTTTTCCCTGGTAGGCAAGGAGCTTTTGGACGTCCGGATTGTCCATGGCTTCGGCGGATAAACCTGCCGCCTGAACAATTTGTGTTGCGTCGGGCTGTGGTGCATTTTCAAGAGCGGTAATCTGGTCGCCAAAGGCGGAATAGACTGTATCCACTGCGTGTTTTGCTTGTTGGAGTTGCGCCGAGGAACCGGCTACGCGCGTTTTTGCCTGCTGCAACTCATCGACTGTTGGCAGCTGTGGCTCAGGAGTTGTCGGGTCTGTACTCCCTTGGGATAGGGCGTTATTTAGTTGAGTAAGTGCCGCCTGTATTTGTCCGGAATAGCCGAGAAGTTTTTCTCCTTCATCACTGAGTGTGGTCAGGGTATCCCGCATTTGTGTCGCCCCTTCCAATAACTGATTCGCTCCGTTTGAAAGTGGGGTAACAGCACCAACACTTTGTTTCGTGCCGGAAACATACTGTTTGACGCCCTCTACATAACCCTTCCAGCCTTCATTCACCTTCATCATGGCGTTCTGAAGAGCGTCGGTACCTTCTATGCTCGTGTTAAGCCCTTCGCGCAGCGCCTTCCCCTTTTCCTGCAGTGTCCTGAGCCCACCGAAAAACTGTGTGCTTCCCTGCGCCAAGTCGCCGGAGGATTCTTTTAAGGCTTCCAGTGCGCCGGAAAGACGACCAAAGCCAAGAGATAGCTCGTCATAACCTTTATTCGCAGAAGAAAGACCGGAGGAGAGCTGCAAAGTTGCGTCATTCAGTGCTTTTGTCCCTTCTTGCAGCTTTTGCAAATCCGGATCTTGGGAAAAATCGGGAAGCGAAAAACTGTCCAAATTCATGGAAAAAGGAATGCCGGCAATGGTAACGGCAGGAAGATGGAAATTGGTGACATCGGCTTGCAAAGAGAATGTCTTGGCTTCGCTACCGGGAAGAACGACAAAGTTAGCTTGTCGATCTCCGCCGACTTGCACCAACGTTCCGCCTTCCGCAGAGATTTGCTCGGCTACCTCGTGGGGAAGCGTTACAGAAGCCTGTAGCATGAGCTGTTCTGCCCAAGAGGAGCTTTCCTCGTTCTGTGCCTTGCTACCGTTTTCCGGTTGTTTGACGGGTGTAATGGTCATTTCCAAACCGAATTTTCCGGATTTTCCTGCTAATTGTTCTGCCGAGATCGGACGACCATCCAATGTATAGCGCAGGGCAATCGTCCAAGGGAGTGTACGTCCGGAAAGTTCGCCCTGATAGAAGAATGCGGATTTTCCCGTTTTTACTGCCGTAGCATCACCCTGTTCGGTTTGCAGATCGCCTTCGACAGAAATTTCTTTCACGGATTTATATGCGCCGAAATCCTTCATCGGCTCACCGTTTGGTTCAAACCGATTCACAACGTAGATGTTTTTTACCGCGCCGTTGGTCGCCAAGGAAGCGTAGACGACCTCTGCTTTATGCTTTCCTGCTGGAAGCGTTGCCTGAAGAGCTGTTCCGGAAGCGGCGGAAACCGGGACACAAAGCGGCGTAGTAAGCAAGGCTGCCGCAAGAAGAAGGCTCGTAATGCGTTTTGGGTTGTGCGTAGACTGATTCATAATTCCTCCTTCGTAAAGGTGTTTTGACGATCTGTCACAAAATGGCGACCGATTGACGTACGTTCAACAAGTCGATCAAAGACGAAAAGCAATCCCGGCAGGACAAAAATAACCATAAGCAGCGACAGTGTAGCGCCACGGGCGAGAACTTCACCAAGTTCGCTGACAATGGTCAGCGATGAGGTGAGATAGAGCACCAGTCCGGAGCAGGTTAAGATGAGCGCGGGTGGAAGCAGAGACGGGATCGTCTCCCGTGCTGCCAGGCCAAGTGTTTCACGGCGGTTGAGCCGCGTGCGATGGTCACAATAGTGTTCTGTATAGAGAATGGCGTAATCTACGGTGGAACCGAGCTGTACAGTGGAGATGATGAGATATCCAATGTAACTTAGCGGGGAGCCGGTGAAATAGGGCACCGAAAGGTTCAGCCAAATCGCAATTTCAATCGTCATGACGAGAAGAATCGGCAGGAAAAGCGAACGGAAGGCGATGGCAATGGTTAAGGCAATCGTCAATACCGCCAGTCCGTTGACGATAATGTTGTCGGAACGCACGGTTGCTCGCATATCGTCCGTTACTACGGGATAGCCGGTCATTTGTATCGTATCGCCATATAACGCTTTAGCAGCTTGACGAATCTCTGCCACCGTGGCAAAAGCAACGGTTCCTTCTCGTGCCATTCTGGTATTGAGAATGAAGTGACTGTAGTTGGGTGAGACCAAGAGGGAAAGTCCTTTTCCGGAGATTACTTCCTGCGGAATAGCAGCATCCGCCATGGAAACATAGGACATAACGGTGTCTACCGGTTCTATTTTTTCAAGTGCATCCTGCAGCTTCTGTTCTTTTTGCAGGTCTCCTCGTGGCACTAAGAGAGAAATCTGCTGTTGTTCCCCAAAGTGCTCGTCTATGGCTTGCAAATCGTGCTCGGCGGCGCTGCCCTGGGGAAAACTTCCCATGCCATAAAGAAAAGCATTATTCTGTGCGGCTAAAAATGCCGGAACAAGAAGAACAGCGACCAGAACAACAAAACGGTAACGTCGGCGATAAATCATTTTTCCCACGCGCTGGAAATCTGGTAACAGCGGACGATGTGAAAGGCGATCCAGCGGACGCTGCAGCACAAGAATGAGCGCGGGAAGGAAGAGCAGTACCGTTAGAAAGGAGAAGAGGATTCCTTTTGCCATGACGATTCCCAAGTCGGCACCGATGCGAAATTGCATAAAGAGCAGCGCCAGGAAACCAAAGAAGGTGGTGGCGGCGGAAGAAGCAATGGCAACCGACGAACGCACCATGGCGGAAGCCATAGCTTCTTCATTTTCCATACCGGCTGCTCGGTTCATGTTATATCGATTGAGCAAAAAGATGGCATAATCCATCGACACTGCTAATTGCAAGACGCCTGCCACCGCTTGGGTAATGAATGATACGCTGCCGAGCATGAGATTTGTACCAAGATTCAGCAGTACGCTTACGCCGATGGTTAGGAGAAATAACAATGGTTGTAACCACGAGGACGTGCTGATGAGCAGAATGGCAAAAACGATGGGAACGATAAAGAGCGTAATGGATTGAATTTCGGAATTGACGGCGTTCTGCGCACTTGCCAGCTCCATTAGCTGTCCTGAAATCCAACAATCCTCTTTTACGGAGCGTAAAAAATCTACGGAATCCCGCGCTTTAACCGTGTCGGCAGAAACCTGGAACAACGCCCGTCCGTCTTTCAGATAGGTATTTACCGTATCCGTATCGAGCTGTTCTGTCGGCGTGTGAATATCCGCCATGTCATCCAGCCACAGCACTTGATTCACGCAATCCGCCTTACGTAATTTGTCTTTGATTGCGAGGGCTTCGCGCACCGAGTCGACCGGATAGGAAACTCTGGCATTCGGCATGGCAAAAGAAAACTCTTTTTTTAAAGTCTGCAGCGCCTCTGCCGACGGCGCATGAGCAGGAAGATAATCCGCCATGTCGTAATTTACTGGAACTTTAGTGGCAGCGACGGCCGATAGCGCCGTGAGGACAACAAACAGCACAAGAACGGCAATGCGATGGCGCAAAACAAATGCAGCACTTCGTTTCATGAGCACCCCTTACCTTGGTTCAATCTGTAGCAGAGCGAATACGGGACAAACCGTTTTCGCCTGGTGAACGTCAATCCTATCCCTTATACTTATGATACGTGATTTTGGGAAAAAGAGTTGAGAAAAATGTGATGATTCCCCTATGGGGAAACCGAAAGAAAGGAAGATACATCATGAATGCCATACAGGAAAAAGTGAACCATTGTGTAGAACAAGTGCGCCGCCGCGTAACCGAATTGCCGCGCATAGGAATTGTCTTGGGATCCGGTTTGGGCGATTTGGCAGAAAAGATGGAAAATCCTGTCTATGTTCCTTATGCGGAAATTGATGGTTTTCCGACATCGACAGCGCCCGGTCATGTTGGACGCTTTGTTTTTGGACGTTTTGAAGGCGTTCCGACCGTGATGATGCAGGGGCGCATTCATCTTTATGAGGGATATCCGGTTTCGGATTGCGTATTGCCCATTCGTCTGATGGCATCACTGGGAATAGACACCCTCATTTTGACGAACGCGGCAGGTGCGATCAACAAGACGTATCATGTGGGGGACTTTTGTTTATTAAAGGATCACATTTCGTCCTTTGTTCCTTCTCCGCTTCTCGGTCAAAATGTCAGCGAATGGGGTGTGCGCTTTCCGGATATGAGTGAAGTGTATGATGCCCAATTACGTGAGAAGATGCATCGTGCGGCACAGAAAGTCGGTTGCACTTTGCATGATGGCGTCTACATCCAATTTACGGGTCCCGCGTATGAAACACCGGCGGAAATTCGCATGGCATCGGCGATGGGCGCAGATATGGCAGGCATGTCCACTGTCATTGAGGCGATAGCCGCGCATCACATGGGTGTTCGTTTGGTAGGCGTTTCTTTAGCAACCAATCTTGCTGCTGGCGTCGGCGCTGCAAAACTGAGTGAAGAAGAAGTTATTGAAGAGGGAAAAAAAGCGGCTACGCGCTTCCAAGCGATGATTCGCAACTTTGTAGCGCTATAGTTTTTTCCACGCCTGCTTGATGGTTTCTTCCATCAGAGCGGGCGTTTTTATTGTCAAATCTTCGCGATGAACCCGTTCGCCGACATTGTGCAGATCTTTTCCCCAAGGTCCGATGTTGAAGACCGGCATGGTGTAACGACGGATGAGATCCAACGGAAGGGAATATCCTTCTTTCCAGAAGAGCAAATTCTCTTCCACAAAGGAGATTACCGACGCGTCAGCGGTAAACATCGCATAGGATAAATCACAAATCCCACGAAAATAGTTATCGACATAGAGGGATTGACCAAAATGCTCTTCTACAAAACGGGAAAGATGGGTGACGATCGCATCCGTGCTTTTCTGCGTCGCTAAGTCGCTGTTATTGACCGGAGGATAGTAAGGTGCTGCCAAACCGATTAAAAAGCACGGATCCTCGCTTTGCCAATGGCGAAGATACGATTCCATCAGCTGCAGTGCGCCTTCGCGAAAATCAAGCTCGCCGTTTTTCACTTTTTCCGCAATGAGCTCTTCCAACGTTTTTAGGTCAACATTCTGTTTCTGCAGGGCGGCTTTCAACGATTCCACGGTTAATACTTGTACCTGTAGGGGAGTGGGTTCGTCCAAAGCCAACGGGGTTTGTTCGCGATATGCCCGATAATTTCGTTTGCGATCCGCCAGCACTTTTGCGCCTGCCCGTGCCGCTTCACGGCAAAGGGCGGTCAACACTTCTTGCGGCGTGCGCTCTAATGTGAGCACATTAAGATAGCCACCGGCAAATTCCGGCAAGGAAACGTTATAGGCTTCTCGTCGGTCGCGGACGGAAAGCCAGGTGGCGCCCGGCGTGGTGGCATTGCCACGATGTTCGACCATAGCCTGCCACAACTCCGTTTGCTGCACCAGAGCGCTCATCATGTGAAGCGGATTAAGACCGGCATAAACGTCGCCTAAATGGACACTTTTTCCCCGCGCCAAGACAACGGGCATCATCTTTCCGATGCTGCCGTCGTGAATTACCCTTGTCTCCGGCGAAGGACGATGATGTGGTTCGGCATCGATCATCAGAATAAATTGCAGACCAAATTGTTTTTCCAGTTCCGCAAAAAGGGATACGGCTGCGCGCATACCGGCGGAGCCCGTTTCTTCATCCGGCACGCCGATGACGAGCAGACTGCCTTCCGGAAATGTCTTTTCGTGTGCTTGTTGTGCCCTTTCTTCCAACAGAGCAAGCTCGATAGCGGCGCCCCCTTTCATATCGCAGGAGCCGCGCCCAAAAATCCAGGTGTCGCCCTCTAAATCGGAACGAATGTCCTGATCGACAGAAATTTTGCCTTGTCTAAGCAACGACTTGATGTCATCCGGACGATAGGCGAGCGCCCTGGCATCGCCATAAGCCGTACTATCTACTACATCCATGTGATGAATCAGTACGACGGTGCGCGTCGTTTTTCCCTGCACCAAGCCCCAGACAATTTCACGATGAAGACGATCATCCGGACAGGGAAAAGTTCCCCATTGTTTCGCGTTTTCCTGAAAATAGGGAAGCGACGAAAAAAACGTGCGATAAAACGATAAAGCTAAATTTTCGTCGACAGTGCCGGTTACGGTAGGCAAGGTCATAAATTCCTTTAACAGCGATTCAATCCG
Organism: uncultured Murdochiella sp.; assembly: GCF_902488755.1. Classification (GTDB taxonomy): domain Bacteria; phylum Bacillota; class Clostridia; order Tissierellales; family Peptoniphilaceae; genus Murdochiella. The sequence continues at coordinate 26,669 of NZ_CABTXF010000002.1, forward strand.
TTGGGAACGCATAAAAAGCTCCTCTCGCTTTTTTTCTAATCATAACATTCGTAGCACGAAAAGAGGCACAATGTACATTTGTAAATGATGTGAGACGAAAAATATGCTCCTTTGATGGCGGGATAATTACGGCTGTACAATAGGAAAATGCGGAAAGCCGCCGTAAGTTCCGTGGCTGTATTACGGTGGCAAAACGCAAAAGCGCGGAAAGCCGCCGTAAATCCCGTGGCTGCATTACGGTGGCAAAACGCAAAAGTGTGAAAAGCCGCCGTAAAGTGAGCAGAATATTTACAGTGGTAAAACGCAAAAGTGCGGAAAGCCGCCGTAAATCCCGTGTCTGCATTACGGCGGTAAAACGCAAAAGTGTGAAAAGCCGCCGTAATCTGTGCCCCGGCGCACCCATATTCCATGAGCGTTAATCATCCCAAGGTCTACATAGGCAACCGATTTGATTTATTTAAATAGCGTTTCCTTTCATTGTTTGGTTGACACTTTCATTGCACAGGAATTCTCTCTTTATTTTTTTCTTGGTCTCACATCAATTGTATCTCTACAAACAGGACTTCATGAAAAGCCGAACAAACATTTTCCCTTTTCTTCTATTTCCACTATAATAGGTGCAGTGGGTCGATAGCGATGGACAGAGAGGACAAAAAATGAGCGAAGTGTTTATTCAGGATTTAACGGTTCGGGACGGCAATCAGTCGCTTCTAGCAACCCGTATGCAGCGTGAAGACATCATCACGCTGGTGGAAGCATTGGATAAGGTAGGGTTCCATTCTCTCGAAGTATGGGGAGGAGCAACTTTCGATTCCGCGTTCCGCTTCTTGCATCAAAGTGCGTGGGAGAATCTCCGAGAGATTCGTCAGGCGGCAAAGAAGACCAAACTCTCGATGCTCCTGCGCGGACAAAACGTCGTCGGATATCGTCATTACGACAACGATACGCTGGAACGCTTTATTCGTTTGACACTGGAAAACGGAATTGATGTCATTCGTTGCTTTGATGCGCTCAACGACACCAACAACCTCAAAAATGCGTTCAAATTTGTGAAAAAGCATAATGGTCATTTGCAAGGAGCGATTGCCTATACCGTAAGTCCGGTACACAACAACGACTATTATGTAAAATTAGCCAAAGAATATGTGGATATGGGTGCCGATTCCATTTGTATCAAAGACATGGCAGGCATTTGCACACCGCAGAATGCGTATGAATTGGTTTCTGCGTTAAAGGACGCATTGGACGTGCCCATTGATTTGCACACGCATACAACCGGAAACGCCACGCCGCTGGTCATGTTGCAAGCTATAAAAGCCGGTGTGGATGTTGTGGACGGTTGCATTTCTCCCTTCTCCGGCGGAACATCGCATTTGGCGGACGAAACGCTTCTGGAAGTTGCCAAACTGGCGAACCGCGAAGTGAATATTGACCGGGAAGCCCTTAGCGAAGCCTACGAAATTGCGGATCGTTTAGCCTCCAAGTACATTGCTTCCGGCGATTTGCGCGCCCGTTCCCTGGTGCCCAATCCAAAAATTCTGACCTACCAGGTGCCGGGCGGTATGCTTTCGAACCTGTTGAGTCAGTTGGAAGGGCAGAAGAAAGGGGATCGCTTCAACGAAGTGCTTCAGGAAGTGCCCCGTGTACGCAAAGATATGGGCTATCCGCCGCTGGTAACGCCACTTTCGCAGATGGTCGGTACGCAGGCGGTGATGAATGTGCTGTTTGGCGAACCGTACAAAATGGTACCCAAAGAAATTAAAGATTACGTACAGGGCTTTTACGGACGTTCTCCGGCGGAAAAGAATCCGGAAGTGGTCGCTAAAATTCTAAAAGGCATTGAGCCGAAGAAACCGACCGACCCCGATGATCTTCCGTACGTTTTCGAAGACGAAAAGAAAAAACTGGAAAAAGCCCTTGGACGCGAGGCAACCGAAGAAGAAGTTGTCGCGTATATTCTGTTCCCGCAGCAGGTTGAATCCTTCTTAACCGGCGCTTGGAAGGCGGAAGAAGAGGCGGCAAAAGCCAAAGCGGCAGCGGAAGAAAAAGCCAAGCAGGAAAAAGCAGCTGCAACAACGCAAGGGACAACTACGCCCAGTGCCGGTTCCGCAACATTTGAAAAAGTGGCGGTCATGGCAGTGGCAGCGCATCTTGCCTCCGGCAGCGGAGCAGAATGCTTCGAGATGTTTCTTCCCGAAGGGAAATAAGATAAAATGACAAAGTCATCTCACCGGAAGCACTGGTGAATAGTTGGTTTGGTAGCCATGCACGAAGACCGGTATTGGTTAACCGGAAATCGTGCAAAGACAAAGAAAGGACGTACAATGAATCCATTCGGTTTGGGCGATGCCCTTTTCGTCAGCGTATTTTCGATGCTGATCGTGTTTTTCATTCTGATTTTGCTGACGGTCATCATCAGTTTGCTCAAGTACATTCCGGGCGGCAAAGAAGAAGCGCCGAAAAAGCCGGCAAAGAAAGCCCCGGCTGCTGCAAAGACCTCCGCAAAGCCGGCGTTGGATGGTCGTATGATCGCCATGCTCACCGCCTCCTGTGTGGCGCAAGAGAGAGCAAAAGGCGATGTCCGCGTACTCTCCTGCCGTGAACTGTAAGAGGCTGAGTAGAGCGAACTGAGTCAGAGAAGGAGAAAACGATGCAGATTATTCCCCCGTCCGTAGAAATTTTGGGCAATCCGGATTCTCATCAGATGCTTCGCAATATGGAAGCGGCAGGGCGCGTTTGTTATAAGAGCGAAGCCAATATCAAAGAAAATACGGCAGGACCGTTTCTGCGCCGTTTGGTTCAAAGCGGACACGAGAGTGTGATTGAACACGAAAAATTGACCGTAAAAATCGTCTGTGACCGTGGCGTTACGCATGAAATTGTTCGGCATCGCATTGCCAGCTACAGTCAAGAAAGCACGCGCTACTGCAACTATACGAAAGACAAGTTCGGAAACGAACTTACCTTCATTAAGCCGTTGTTCTGGGATGAGGGAGACGCCTGCTACACGCTTTGGAAGGACCAGATGGCTTCCATTGAAAAAGGCTACTTTGCTCTTATCGAAGCCGGTGCGACACCGGAAGAGGCACGAAGCATTCTGCCGAACAGCTTAAAAACGGAAATCGTTGTAACGATGAATATGCGTGAATGGCGTCATTTCCTGCGTCTGCGCGGTTCCAAGGCAGCGCACCCACAAATTCGTGAGATTGTTCGTCTTCTGTTGCCGAAGTTCCAAGCCCTTTTGCCGGATCTTTTTGAGGACATCACGATTGCTTAATAACGGTAGTAATACAGAGAAATGCGGATGGCTCCTTTCGACGAGGAAGGGGCATCCGCTTTTTGCTTGCCGGTGTTATAGCGAAGACCTTCTTCTTGACCCTCATTCTCCGCTGCGAACAGAACAAAGCCAGGTAGTGGGGTATAATGGAGCAAAATGAAGCCAACGAAAGGATAGGAGGAGTCATGGAATACAGACGTTTTGGCGATACGATTGTGTGTCGTCTGCAACGAGGAGAAGAAATCCACGAACAGTTGGAGAAAGTCGCCACAGCAGAAAGCGTAACCTTAGCGGAGGTGCGCGGCATCGGTGCCATCGACGACTTTACGGTCGGTTGCTACGATGTGAACGAGCAGAAATATTATAAAAACCACTTTACGTTCCCGGCAGAAATTACCATGCTCTATGGCAATATTACAACGATGGACGGCAAGTACTATGCGCACATTCATTTGACAGCGGCAGATAAAGAAGGTCATGCGTTCGGCGGTCATCTGAACGAAGCACGCATTTTTGCGACGGGCGAATTGTTTATTCGTGTTCTCGACGGCACGGTGGAGCGCGAGAAAGATGAGCGCATCGGATTAAATGTCTTCCGTTTTCTTGACTGAACGCATGGGAAAGCGCGCGGGTCGTCTGCCTATTATCGATCCGGCTGAGGATATTTTTGAAAAGGAAGGAGACGGCTGGCATCGAGAGGAACACATTCTTCTTTCGGAGTATCCGTTGCTGCAGATGCGTCAATTTTCCCATACCAATCATTGCTCCCTGACGGCGTTAACATCGGTCTTTTGCTGTTTTCGTCGTCAGGGGTTTACCCGACTTCCTGCGGATCCGCAGGAAGTATTTTCCGTTGTGCATGATTTGGCGCGTGCGCATTGGATTTATACTCCTGTTTTCGGCACGTATCCTTGGCGCATGGCGGAACTCGCCCGTCGGTCCTGGCACCATTTCGGCTATCCGGGAAAGGCATGTACCACATTTGTGCTCTCTCCGCGCGACGCTTTGCAAGACCTTTTCCTTGACGAATTACGGGCACACCGTCCCGGTCTGATCAGCTTTACCTTTGCCCCTTATCGTAGCCATACCGTGACCTTTTATGGTGCGGAAATTTGGACCAAAGGGGATCGGCGGCGGGTCTATCTGCGCATCAATACGCATTGGTCGGTTGCGCCTCAATATGTAGATGTGGACACCTTGGGAACCTGGCGAGGTTCTTATGCGGCGCTTTGCCTGCTTCGGGCATAGATCTTTTCTATCGGATGGCACAAGTGATCTGTGCAGTTTTGTGGACAACGGCATGGAGATGCCTGTTAGGGAAGGAACCCCATGATCATACACGGTTTGCAAAAATTATCTCTTTTGGATTTTCCCGGACGTACTGCGGCGACTGTCTTCTTGGGTGGCTGCACGATGCGTTGCTCGTATTGTCATAATGCCGAAATTTGGGAAGTGAATCGGCCCGGCATCATGGAAGAAGAGGATCTATATACGTTTTTACGATCACGTACAGGCTTTTTGCAAGGCGTATGTTTTTCCGGCGGCGAACCGCTCATGCGAGAGGATTTGGCGGAGGTGATTCGCACTGTGCGCGCCATGGGCTTTGCCGTAAAGTTGGATACCAACGGGCTGTATCCGGATCGTCTGAAGGCGCTTCTTGATGAGGGGCTGCTCGATATGGTGGCGATGGATATTAAAAATGAGCCCGCGCGTTATGCGGAAACCGTCGGTCTTTCACATATTGCTATGCGGCGAATTGCCGACAGTGTCAATCTTTTATTCGGCGCGGATATCCGTGTGGAGTTTCGTACCACGGTGACCACGCGTTTTCACGATATTCATTCTTTTGAGGTGATCGGAGAGTGGCTTGCTGGTGCCGATTTTTATGCTTTACAGCCGTTTCGTGTATCGGAGTTTGTGCCGGATGCTACGCTCGGCACACCGAGCCGGAAAACGCTGGAAACGTATGCTTCCATCTTACGCCGAACGATTCGGCAGGTGGAAATTCGGGGTTAAATGTACAATCATCCGCAGGCAAACAGCATCTCGTCTTCCGAAAGAGATCGTTCACCAGCGGATAGCAAAGAATAGCCGAAACGAATCCCGACTAAAACACTACACATATATGGTGGAAGAAAAAGAATCTAACACTATATATTGTGCAATACGGAAGATCATGCTACACTGTTTTTATCATGTTCCGGTTGAGAGCAGGTTGAAAATCACCGATGCCCTGTTCTTTTGATTTTGCGCCGGAGCGCAGGAAAACACAGTGAATAAGGAGGAGAGCGTGATTACCGTAAAGAAACGCGATGGGTCGTATGCCGCCTATCGCATCAAGAAAATTCAGGATGCCATGCAAAAGGCTTTTCTGTCCACCGGCACACCCGTTTCGGACGATGTGTTGGAGCTTTTGGCTCTGCGTACCACGGCGGATGCCGGAAAACAAGCCAAAGATGACATTTTAGAGGTGGAAGTTATTCAAGACAGCGTTGAGCGCATACTGTCCAATTGTGGTTATCCTGATGTCGCCAAAGCCTATATTCTTTACCGTCAGCAGCACGAAAAATTGCGTCGCGTGAACGATACACTTTTGGATTATAAAAAGTTAGTGGATGATTATCTGAAAATCAATGACTGGCGCGTTAAAGAAAATTCGACGGTCACTTATTCGGTAGGCGGACTTATTCTTTCCAATTCCGGCGCAATCACGGCGAATTATTGGCTCTCCGAAGTATACGACAAAGAAATCGCGGAGGCGCATAAGTCAGCGGCAATTCATATTCATGACCTTTCCATGCTGACCGGCTATTGCGCAGGCTGGAGCCTTAAGCAGCTCATTGACGAAGGGCTCGGCGGCGTACCGGGAAAGATTACTTCTGCGCCGGCAAAGCACCTTTCGACGTTGTGTAACCAGATGGTGAATTTTCTGGGCATTATGCAAAATGAATGGGCAGGCGCGCAGGCATTCTCCTCGTTTGACACGTACCTTGCGCCTTTCGTCAAGGTAGATCACTTAGATTTAGACGAAGTAAAACAATGTGTGCAGTCTTTTGTCTATGGCGTCAATACGCCGAGCCGCTGGGGAACACAGGCACCGTTTTCCAACATTACGCTGGACTGGCGCATTCCCGACGATTTGAAGGATATGCCGGCTGTCGTGGGCGGAAAAACCATGGATTTTACCTACGGCGATTGCCAGGAAGAAGCCGATCTCGTGAATCGCGCCTTCCTTGAGGTGATGCTTGAAGGCGACGCCAACGGTCGCGGCTTCCAGTATCCGATTCCGACGTACTCGATTACGCGCGATTTTGACTGGTCGCCGACGACGAACAACAAGCTGTTGTTTGAGATGACGGCGAAATATGGAACCCCCTATTTTTCTAACTATGTAAATTCGGATATGGATCCTTCTGACGTGCGCAGCATGTGCTGTCGCCTGCGGCTGGATTTGCGTGAGCTGCGAAAAAAAGCCGGCGGATTCTTCGGCTCCGGCGAATCCACGGGCTCGGTTGGCGTGGTTACGATTAACCTCCCTCGTATCGCGTATTTAGCAAAAGACGAAGAGGGGTTTTACAAGCGTTTGGATTATCTGATGGATGTGTCCGCCCGCTCTTTGAAACTCAAACGCGACGTGATTACCAAACTGTTAGACGCGGGTCTGTATCCGTATACCAAGCGTTATTTGGGTACATTTACGAACCATTTTTCAACCATCGGTTTAATCGGCATGAACGAAGTGGGACTGAATGCCACTTGGCTGGGCAAAGATATGCAAGATCCCAAGACGCGTCAATTCGCCAAGCAAGTGCTGCTTCATATGCGCGAACGGTTGAGCGACTATCAGGAAAAATACGGCGATCTTTACAATTTGGAAGCCACGCCGGCAGAATCGACCACCTATCGATTCGCCAAGCATGACAAGGAAGATTTTCCGGACATCAAGACGGCGAACGAAAACGGCACGCCGTATTATACAAACTCCTCACACCTTCCGGTGGGTGCCACCGATGACGTGTTTGAGGCGCTAAAAGCCCAAGACGAATTGCAAACGCTGTATACTTCCGGTACGGTGTTCCATACCTTTTTAGGAGAAAAGCTCCCGGACTGGGAAAGTGCGATGTCCCTGGTGCGCGCCATCGCACAGAATTTCCATCTGCCGTATTACACCATTTCTCCGACGTATTCCGTATGTCCCAATCACGGCTATCTGCCCGGCGAAGAACACGTCTGTCCACACTGCGGCGAAGAAGCCGAAGTCTACAGTCGTATTACCGGCTACTATCGTCCGGTACGCAACTGGAACGACGGAAAACAGCAAGAGTATCACGATCGCAAGGTGTATGATACAATATAGTAGGAAGGCATTCATTAGACATTTTACAAGACAAGGAGTAAAACTATGGAACAATTAGCTGTATTAAACGTGGTTCTTTCCCTTCTCAAAATCGTTTTTCTCATTGCTGGAACGCTGTATTTTGTGAAACATTTGAACAAGTAATCCCTTCTACATGGTCGTGGTTTCTTGCAAGTTTTCGCTATTTCCAGTAAGATGAAGCCGATGAAAAGTAAGTCGGAACATCGCGAAGAGAACCCTATTCGAGGAAAGTCCGTGCACCACAGAGCAGAATGCCGGATAACGTCCGGTGGAGGCGACTCTAAGGATAGTGCAACAGAAAGAAACCGCCAGAAATGGTAAGGATGGAAAGGCGAGGTAAGAGCTCACCGGCAACCTGGAGACAGGTTGGCCCTGTAAACCCCATTCGGTGCAAGATCAGAGCCGATAGGCAGTTGCTCGCTGCGGCTCGACGAATCGCTTGAGCGTCTTGGTAACAGGACGACGAGACAGATGATGTTCAGAAACAGAACACGGCTTATCGATTTGCTTTTCAGAAAAGGAACTATGCGGAACCTTCGGGTTCCGCGTTTTTTTTTTGTTATTTGCGAAAAAGGTTACAGAAGAGAACAATGAATGAGCGGACAAGATAGAAATAAATTGATAGTTTTGTCTTGTTCGACGGAACAGGCTACGGTACCATTTTTTCAGACGCAACAGGTGCGTTTTTTGCAAAGTAAGCGTTTTAGGTAGCTTTGGTTAGAAAAGAGGAAAACATGAAGAAAAAACTAATTTATACGGGTGTAGGCGTGTTGCTTGGTTTGGTATCGGATAAGCTGTGGAAAACCAAAAAAGTACGTTCTTTAGCGGTAAGCGCTGTTGCAGGCGGACTAAAAGCAAAAGAGAGCTTGGATAAAACAATTGAAAAAGTGCGAGAAGAGACCGGCGACATTATCGCAGAAGCGAAAGTGAAGAAAGCGGAAGAGCAAGCGCAGGCACAAGCGGAAAAGGAAGCGGACAAAGCAAATAGTGATATCGTGAAAATTGCCGAAACCGTTGAGGAGACCGCTGAAGCGCATTGCACTGAGGAAAGCGCGGAGTAAGGTGAAGGCATCCATTATTCATCGTCTTCCCGGAAGATCTCGTTTTCATCTTGCGGAAGGGTTGACTTACGAAGAGGCGAATGCAATTAAATACCTTACGGAAGGGGTGGCAGGTGTCAAGCGTTGTTCCATTTCCCCATTGACCGGCAATGCTGTTGTGGAATATGAAGAGCAGGCGCTAAAAAATATTGCCCGTTTTTTTCTCACACTGGATCGCGAAAGCTTACAGGATGTAACGATAGAAGATGTGTATTTTGAACCTGTCGCAGAGCGGGATTTTTTTCACCTGCTGCGCGATGCGGTACAGATGCGTCTTCTATACAAGTTTTTTGTCCCCATGCCCATTCGCATTGCGCTGACGTTATATCGTGCCAAAGCCTATCTGTATAACGGATGGCAATCTTTGCGCCAAGGTAAGTTGGATGTGGCTGTCTTGGATGCTTCCGCGATTGGCATTTCGTTGTTAACGAGAGATTTTAAGGCTGCCTCTTCTACGATGTTTCTTCTGCATCTCGGCGAGGAGTTGGAGGACTGGACGATTAAAAAAACCAGGGCGGACTTAACCCGCAGTTTGGCGGTGGGAGTAGACCGTGTTTACGTCTTGGAAGGCGAGGAGCTGGTAGCGAAACCCCTGAGTCATGTTCTTCCGGGAGATGTGGTAGATGTCGGGATGGGAAGTCGTATTCCGGTCGATGGCGTTGTCGTGGAAGGGCAAGGCATGGTCAATCAAGCTTCATTCACCGGCGAAAGCCTTCCCGTGGCGAAAGAAATCGGTTCCGGTGTTTTTGCCGGAACGGTGCTTGAAGAAGGAAGATTGCGCATTCAAACCTCAGCCATTTCAACAGAATCGCGGTTGCAGCAGATTATTGAGCGGATCGAAGAAAGCGAAAAAAACAAATCCAACAAACAAAAAGAAGCGGAAAAACTTGCCGATTCGCTGGTCAAGTACTCTTTTTTGGGCGCGTTGTTGACCTTTGCCTTAACGAGAAGCCTGTGGAGAGCTAAAGCGTTCTTTATGGTGGATTATTCTTGTGCCTTACGTCTGACCATTCCGATTGCTGTTATGAAAGCGATGAGTCAAGCCGGCGAACAGGGAATATTAGTAAAAGGCGGAAAATATCTGGAAAACTTGGCAAAGGCGGATACCATTGTTTTCGACAAGACCGGCACCTTAACCCAGGCTTTGCCCACGGTGGAGAAGGTTATTGTTTTCGGTCCTTACTCCGAGGACGAGAGTTTGCGCATTGCGGCATGTCTTGAAGAGCATTTTCCACATTCCATTGCGGCGGCAGTGGGTCAAGCGGCTAAGGATCGTGGCCTGCGTCATGAAGAAATGCATTCTGAGCCGGAGTATATCGTGGCGCACGGCATCGCCTCCACTATTAACGGGAAACGGGCGATTATCGGTTCGGAACATTTTGTGCTGGAAGATGAAGCGGTTTCACTAAGTGAAGAAAACAAGGAGATGATCAATCGGTTGAAAGAGTCGTCTTCTTTGCTGTACTTAGCGGTAGACGGCAAGTTGGTTTGCGTATTGTGTATTACCGATCCGATTCGACCGGATGCGGCTAAGACCATCCAGAAGCTTCGCACACTGGGGGTAAAGAATTTCTATATGCTCACAGGGGACGCGGAAAACGCCGCGGCGCATATCGCCGAACAATTGCATTTGACCGGCTATCGCTCTCAAGTGTTGCCGGAAGAGAAAGCAGATTTTCTAAAGACGATTAAGGCGGAGGACTCTACCGTCATCATGGTAGGGGACGGGATTAACGATTCAGTTGCGCTTTCACAAGCGGATGTAGGAATTTCCATGCACAAAGGCGCAGATTTAGCAAGAGAGATTTCGGATATTGCTATTGGCAAAGATGATCTCTCGTCCTTGGCGGATCTGATCCTTCTGGCACGAGCGCTACAGGAGCGAACACGTCAGGATTATCGTTTTATCCTTTCGTTTAACAGCCTATTAATTGGTTTGGGGCTTTTCGGCATCCTTTCCAATACGGGCTCTGCTTTTTTGCATAATGCTTCGACGGTGGGAACAGCTATGGCGAATATGAAGCGCTATCGCGTTCTTCCGTAATGCTTATCCTGCTCCGCTTCCTGACGAAACGCTCTGGGCGTTGTCCGGTAGTAGCGTCGAAAGGAAGCGGAGAAATAAGCAGGAGAAGAATAGCCGCATTCTAAGGCGATACGCTGTATACTCTCTTCCGTAGCGAGAAGGAGATGCTTGGCGTGCTCCATTCGTTTCCGATAGATATATTTTTTAATATTTTCTCCCATTACGCGCTTAAAACTGATGCTCAGATAAGCACGACTGATAAAAACGTGCGATGAAATATCGGTCAATGTAAGTGGTTTGGTCAGGTTATGCAGTATGTATTCTACAGCAGCATGAACGGAACGAAGCGTTTGTGCCGAAATTTTTGACTCGTTCCCGATATAGCCTTCTATGGGCGTGTGATCCGATGAAAGCATAATCCCTCCTAAGTTAGTTAAAGCTAACATAGTTTACCATAAATCATGAGATAGGGAATCGGATATAGAAGTTTTTTGCAGAGCGTAAATTTCCGTCAGGCGTCGTTTGACATCCCATGCCTCACTCTATATAATATTTGGGTATCTGTTTGGGCATCTTCGTGCCCCGGATCTTCGGTAATTCCTTCGCAGCGTCGATGTGCGAAACAAAAATTGTCGAATCAACAAAACCCGCTTCTCTGATCGGCGGAGTCAAAATGGACAGAGCAGGAAGAAAAGGAGCAGAAGATGAAAACAACCTTAGCAAAACCGTTGGAGGTGGAGCGCAAGTGGTATGTCGTCGATGCGAAAGACCAGGTGGTCGGACGTCTCGCGGCGAATATCGCTGCTGTGCTTCGCGGAAAACACAAGCCGACGTTCACGCCGAACGTGGATACGGGCGACTATGTTATCGTCATTAACGCCGAAAAAGTGCGTCTGACGAATGACAAAGAACACAAAAAGATGTACAAGCATCACACCGGATTTGTCGGTGGACGTCGTGACATCTCCTACATGGACATGCTGGAAAAACATCCTGAACGCATTTTGGAACGCGCCGTTCGCGGTATGCTTCCGCATAACACCTTAGGACGCCAGATGTACCGTAAGTTGAAGGTGGTCGTGGGACCGGAACATAAACATGCCGCCCAGATGCCGGAAGAGTTAACGTTTTAAGTAGGAGGATACGATGGATCAGCAATATCGCGGAACAGGCCGTCGCAAATCGGCCGTAGCACGAGTTCGGCTCCTTCCGGGAAACGGACAGGTGCTTGTTAATGGCTATAGCCTCGAAGAATACTTTGATTATCAAACCCTGCGTGACATCTGCACACAGCCGTTGGAGCTGGTTGGTCAGCGCGAGGGCTTTAACGTCGCTGTTACGGTAAAAGGCGGCGGTTTCACCGGTCAGGCAGGTGCCATTCGTTTGGGCGTTGCCCGTGCACTGCTTGACTTTGACCCCAATCTGCGTCCGAGCCTAAAGAAGGCAGGCTTCCTTACACGCGATGCGCGCAAGAAAGAACGCTACAAATACGGTCTCAAAAAAGCACGCAAGAGTCCGCAGTTCTCGAAGCGCTAACTATTACAATTTCTATTTTCCGAGAAAAGAGATTCCGTTTGGAGTCTCTTTTTTTGTACCGTGGTGAGCGAGCGCAGTCTTTGGTAGAATGAGAACGGAAGACAGAAGAAAAAAGGGGGAATCATGCCGACAACCTATACACACTATGCCTTTGGGCAAGCTGTGCGCGACTTGCTTCCGCATGAATGGCAGTCTTGTGTGGATGCCCACCGTGACGTATACAATTTTGGAGTGCATGGACCGGATTTGCTTTTTTATTATCATCCGTTGAAAGCAAATGAAATAAACCGACTGGGCGGGGCTATACATCGTCAACCGGGCAGCGTGTTCTTTTCCAAAGCCAAAAATATTTTACGGAGCACGCAGAACGAGGCAGAGAAACAAGCGCATTTCGCTTATATTTTGGGGTTTTATACGCATTTTCTTTTGGATGCGACCTGTCATACTTTTGTGGAAGCCCATGTTCTGCGCGCAGGCGTCTCGCATAATAAAATCGAGGCGGAGTATGACGCGCATTTGCTGCGCAAGGAAGGCAAAGAGCCCACTATGGAAGACCGCTCGACGCTGCTTTGTGCAAACGCAGAGGCGGCGGAAAGCATAGCTCCTTTTTTCGGGTTAACGAAGGATGTCATGCAGGAAGTGCTGACGGGGCAGGTAAAAACGCTGCATCTGCTTTATTCGCCATCCGGCATAAAACGCGGGCTGATACGAGGTCTGGTGTCTCTATTTCACATAAAAGGCAATTTTGGGGATTTGTTTTTGGATAAAGAAGAAGATCCGCGCTGTTCCGCTTCCAATATTCGTTTGGATGCGTTGCGTGAAGAGGCACTGGTTCGCGCAAAGATATTGTTGCCCGGCTTTCTTGCTTTTTTGCAGGACGAAGGCGAATTGGACGCTTTTTTTGCTCGGCATTTTGAAGAAGTACGAACGCCTTCCGGTGAACTGGATCTACACTACGCATAATGAGTAAGGGGAGAGAGGAACACAATGCTGAAAGGATTAAAGAAGAAATTTACACCCGGTGAACTGTCTTGGGTACTCTATGATGTGGCAAATTCGGCATTTACTATGCTTGCTACCACACTGATTCCGATCTGGTTCAAGGTATTGGCGATTACCGGACAACCCGGCGGATTGACCTCCGATGAAGCGACGGGGCATTGGGCGTTGAGTGTTTCCATCGTCACCGTCATTGTTGCGTTGCTTGGTCCAGTCTTTGGCAATATTGCTGACTATCGTCGCTATAAGAAACCTTTCTTTACCACCTCGTTAGCCATTGGCACCATCGGCTGTATGCTCTTCGGCGTAACGACAAGCTGGTTATTATTCTTGCTATTGTTTATTTTCGTGAAAATTGCGTATTCGGCATCGCTCACGTTCTATGATTCCATGCTGGTCGATGTAACGACACCGGAACGAATGGATGAGGTTTCTTCCCATGGATACGCATGGGGGTACATCGGTTCTTGTATTCCCTTCCTGATTGCCTTATTGGCGTATGTTGCCGATGAGATGCTGCACATTTTAGATCCTGGCATTGCCCGGCTCATCGGCTGTGTTGTGACTGCGATTTGGTGGTTTGCGGTCACTATTCCGCTGCTGAAGACCTATGAACAAAAGAATTACGTAAAAAAGGAAGCCCCTCCGCTGCTTTCGAGTTTCTCTGCCGTGGGAAAAACCCTGATCGACATTGTCCGTCACGAGCGAAAAGTCTTCCTGTTTTTATTAGCATTCTTTATGTATATTGACGGTGTGGGGACGATCATTAACAACGCCATCAATATTGGAACGGATTTGGGCTTGGATACCGTGGGGCAAGTGATTGTATTGCTGGGAACCCAAGTAGTAGCTTTTGCTTTTTCGCTATTCTTTGCTCGTCTGTCCAGAACCTATCGGACGGCAAATCTCATTATGGTTTGCATTGGCGGTTACCTTGCGGTTTCGCTTTATGCTCTTCGTCTGCAGGCGCTGTGGCAATTCGGCATTATGGCATTTGGCGTCGGCATGTTCCAGGGAGCGATTCAGGCACTGTCACGTTCGTATTACTCCAAAATCATTCCGCCGGAACATGCCGGTGAATACTTCGGCATTTATGATATTTTTGCCAAAGGCGCATCCTTTTTAGGATCGTTTGCCATTGCCATGGTGAAATATGCCGGAGGCACGATCAATATTGCTGTAGCGACGCTGGCGATTTTCTTTATCTTCGGGCTGGTGTTCATGTGGCTTGCGGACCGCGTACCCGATGAACGACGCAACCCAATAGAGTAGAGGCTTAGGAACGACGCTGTTGCAGAGGTTGTAAGGCGGTGAGTACCCATTGATTCGCTCCTGTGGTCACTTCTGCGCCACAGTATTCGCAAATACCGTTTTGACTGATCGATAACGAAGCACCGCAATTCGGGCATTGCGTGACCTTGGTTTCCGTCGCTTTTTCGGTCTTTACTTCGAGATTGCGCATGAACTGCATACGATAGGTCATGGTGTAACGGCTTTCCTTATCGCCCTTGATGACTTCGCCGCTTTCATCTTCAATCACGTAATCGCGGTAGCGAGCTTCCAGAAGAATGCTCAGGTAGGAATTTTCCTGGTCTTCTTCATAGGCGTCAAAGTTGGTATTGAGGATGGAAATATCTTCCACCACATTGGTTTGTCCTTTATCAATGTATACCTGTAATTGACGAGCGTGTTGATCATACAGACTGTTGGACTCAAATGCCCGAATGCCGCGCCAGTCTTTGGCTGTCCAGGCTTGCTGCAAAGCGATAAAGACATCGGAAGCGCGCAGCAGAAATTCCGGTTTGGAAAAGCTCGGATCACGTTCTAAAAGGGCATCCAGATTGACATTCTCTTTTGGCTTTACCGATGCCGAAGAGGACGGACGTGATGTTGCAGAGGGGTTTCCGCCGTTTTTCTGTTTGGCACGCGAACGGATAAACCAGAAGGCAATTACGATGACCGCTGCCCACGGATTTCGAACAAGGAAATACAGAAAAAACGGATCAATGCTGTTTGCGGAACTGCTGCCGCTGTAATGATCGTTTCCGCCATAATCGTTTCCACCGAAATCATAATCATTACCGCCGTAATCGCCGCCCCAGTCATTTGTGCCCCAGTCTACGCCTCCGCCGACATCGGCATGACCGACAAGGGGTGCTACGACGACACAGAGCAGAACAAGCGCAATCAGTGCTCGAAATCGAAAACGTTTTTTCATAAGCCCTCCTCATGATGATGCGTGCAAATGCTATGTATGGAATCCACCTCAATTATACGTTTTGTCTTAAGAAGTTGTCTATAGCGCATAACTACCCTCTATGGTAAGATAGCAGCAGATAGGAGAGAGAATATGGCAAGTTTATTCGGGATTATCGGAAAATATAAAGCGAACTTAACTATGCTTCCCATGATGATTTTGCTCTTCGTGGCGCTGACGCTTTTGCTCTATGTGGTATTTCATTCGTACAAAGGAATAAAATATCTCCCTGCTGCCGTAGGGATTATTTTAGGGGTGGTGTTCTTTTTTCGAGGCATTGCCTTAAAAGCGCAGATTGCCGGTTTAGAGAACATGTGGCGATGCGTTTATTTCTTTGTTGCCGGCTGTATTGCGCTGGCGACGGCGTGGTTGGTTCGGCTGATCGAGACCTTTTCAGACGATCCTGCACCAAAGAAAGAACGTGCCAAAAAAGAGATGCGTAAAAAATAGAACGATTAGAATTGTAATAAACGAAGAATGAAACAGCCGTTGCCGACAGGGGGATACCCTGAGACAACGGTTGTTTTATACTGCAAACAAGAGACGAATCGGTTTGCAGAAAGGAGAAAGAGTGGAAATTGCGCTCATGGCATCGTTTATTGCCGGCGTTATTTTTGCGGAAGAGGGAGTGTTTGCGATAGGATGTGTTCTTGCTTTTCTGCTCTTTCGCAAGCAAAGAAAGTGGAGCATAGCATTCTTATTGGGAATACTTGTATTTTTTGTTTTTTCTTCCCACGATATGCCAAACACGCAAAAGACGTTCAGGGAAGGGGAAGCAGAGAAGTCCGATTCCATAGTTTCTGCGCTTTTTCGCGAGGAAGAGGGGGCAGAAAGAAAAGAAAGTAAGCAGGACTCTCCTATAAAAGGGTTGCGGAAAAAGGCGGAAGCGTTTTTTGATGCAAAAGGCGGTGCGTCTTTTGCGCTGCTTAAGCGCGTGCTTATGGGCGCAGACGTTCAGGGGTCGTTTTCTCTACAAGAGGATATGCGCACTCTCGGATTGGCGCATTTGCTTGCGGCAAGCGGCTTACACGTTCATCTGCTGTTTTCTTGGGGGATGGCGATTCTGGCCTTTTCTCCTCTTTCCCGACGACAAATTGCCGCGATTTTGCTCGTCGCATTGTTCGGCTATGCTGCGTTTTTGTCTTTTCCGGCATCTATTTTGCGCGCGTGGTTGTTTTTGTGCTTTCAAGAAGTGGCGATCGCGCAAAAACGCGAATTGCATCCGGCAAAAGCGTGGTTGTTCGCCTTGAGTGTTATTCTTCTTTTTCAACCCTACCGTGTGGGAGATCTTGGCTTGCGTCTGTCCTTTCTCTGTGCTGCCGCCGGTGCCTTTGTGCACGCTATCGAACAGCTTCGGGAGAGCGGAGGCGTGCTTCGGCGGTCTTTTCGGCGTTCCTTTTGGATTAGTCTTTTTACCTTGCCGGTATTAGCTGGTGCAGGTATTGCGCAAACGCCTTCCACATTACTTGCCAATTTGTTTGCCATACCTGCTTTTTCTGTCTTGTTCGCTTTGGGCATTCTCTCTCTTGTTAGTTCGCTTCTGCCTTTGTCTTTTCTTTCCGAGCTTTGTATTTTGTTCTATCGCTTGGGTTACGGCGTGTTTTCGCTGCTGCTCAAAGGGCTTACAGCAATTGCTCTGCCAGGATATACATTTTCGTTTTCCATGGAAGGACTTGCTCTCTACGTTCTGCTTGTTTTCTTGTTGCTTGCCGCACAACTGGGGTGGCTTACGCAATTCAAGATGCAAAGACAAAGAGAAGATGCGCATGGTTTCTTGTTTTGGCAGAAACGAAATCGACTGTGTCAAGTGCTATCTCTGTGGCTTGTTTTTACTGTGCTTCGACAAGTATTGCTTCTGCCTTTTCTTCCCCCTTCCTTGGAAGCATTGGATGTGGGACAAGGCGACTGTTTTCTCATCCGGTATGGAAAAGAGGCGGTGCTTGTGGATACCGGAGGCAAAAAGAATTATCGAACGGGAGAGAATATCCAGGCGGAGACGGTGGTTTCGATGCTGCGGGAACGAGGGATAAACCGATTGCAAGGCATTTTTATCTCGCATGATGATTATGACCACGACGGTAATTTGAGGGGCATACGGCAAAGGATGCCGGTGGAGGAAGTGATTACCGCACCGGCGGCGGATGAAAGAACGTATCCGGAAAAACGAATCGGCTCTTCCCATCGGCAGGTCAATACAGGGGAACGATGGCTACTGAAGAATAAGCGACTACCATGGGAAAAGCCACTTGTTTTCACCGTTCTTCAAGCGGGACAGTGGGACGCTAAGGATAAAAACAATCATGGTCTGGTGCTTTTTTTGGAATGGGGCGGAGGTGTACTGTTTATGGGAGATCAGGAGCAGGATGAGGCTGTGGCGCAGGCGCTGCCTTCTGGAATTGCTCTACTGAAAGTGGCACATCACGGATCGCGAAGAGGCACATCGGATGCCCTGCTTTCACGTATATGTCCGGAACAAGCCATCATTAGTTGTGGGAAGAAGAACCGCTACGGGCATCCCGCGCCATCCACCCTTAGACGTTTACAGAAACATGGGATTTTCTGGCATCGCACAGATCAGGAAGGAACAATACTGTATCGTGAGAATCTATTTCCATGGGGAAAACGGCTGGTCGCGCAAACAGAAAAACAGCAGCGCACGACGGCACTGCTGTGGGAAATGCTATGGAGTCTTCCGGTTATTGTCGCAATACAGGGGATACGGCAGGCGGATCCGCTCCAAAATCCAGCGGGAGTCGTTGGGAGGAGATGCAAAGCACGAGACCGATACAAATCATGTTGATGAGCTGGAATGTGCCGCCGTTGGAGAGAAAAGGAAGCGGAATGCCAGTCAGTGGCATTAGTCCGATGGTCATGCCGATGTTCTCAAAGATGTGAATAAAGAGCATGGCCGCTACGCCTACACAAAAGGAGGCGGAAAACATGTCCTTCGCTCTTTTGGCAATTCGCAGAATGCGCACCAAAACGATGGCATAGAGCAGAATGAGAAGAAGACCGCCGATGAAACCGAATTCTTCCGCCAAGACGGCAAAAATATAGTCCGTATCTCGTTCCGGGATAAAGCCGAATTGAGTTTGCGTTCCTTTTAGAAATCCCTTGCCGAACAATTGTCCGGAGCCGATGGCAATGAGCCCCTGATAGGTTTGATAGCCGCTGCCCATAATATCGCGCATGGGATTAAAAAAATTCAGGATGCGGTCTTGCTGCATGGGGGTGAGATGTTGATAGAACAGAGGTGTGGCAACGATGACCACGACGAGTGCGGCGAGGATATAGCCCCAGTGAATGTTCGCGTAGAAGATCATCAGGGCGAGAAAAAACACAAATACAGCAGCGGTTCCGAAATCCGGTTGTTTCAAAATGAGAAGAATCGGAACCCCCATAATGGCGGCGAGCAGCAAAATGGTCGTGATTTTATTCATGCGATGCTGATACCGTTCTAACAACATCGCCATGGCTAACATAATGGCGATTTTCGCAAATTCAGAAGGTTGAAAGGTGATAGGTCCGAGACGCAGCCACGAACGCGCGCCCCAGGCATCTTCTCCGATTCCAAAGAGCATGGTGGAGACAAGGAGAAAAATCGCTGCTCCATAAGCAGGAAATGCCAACTTTTTGAGGTAATCCGCATCCACAAATTGAAAAACGACAATGAACAGCAGTCCGATGGCGGTAGCGGCAAATTGCGATTTTAAGGCGTGCCATTGCCCTCCGCGTGAGGCGGTCGCGGAAAAAACGACAAAAAAACCACACAGACTTAATCCCAAAACAGCGAGCAATAACAGCCAATCGAACTGGGCGAACTCTTTTTTGCTGCGATTAAACATGTGTTTCCTTTCTTTTCTTTCCTTCTCAGCACAAACGGGAAGAAGCTATTGGCAGAATCTACGAAGAAATCTTTCCCGACGAAACAACCGGAAAGATGCGGACGGTTTTGTTTCTTGCGTGAACTTTATTATAATAGACTTCAACGATTTTCGGAAACAAATCCGGACAGGACAGAAAAGGAGATCGCCGTGAAACGAATGACCAAGAAGGAAGCGCGGGAAATCATCACCATGCTGCGGGAAGCGCATCCGAATGCCAAAGGGGAACTCGTGGCAGAGAATCCCTTTCAGCTTTTGATCGCCACCATGTTAAGCGCGCAGACGACGGATAAACAAGTCAATCGTGTAACCCCAGCGTTATTCAAAGCGTATCCTACTCCCGAAGCACTGGCGAAAGCAGAGCAGAGCGAGGTGGAAGAGTACATTCACTCCATTGGTTTTTTTCGAACCAAGGCAAAGAATATCATTCATACCGCAGCCCTGTTGGAAGAAGAATTCAACGGCGAAGTTCCCCAGGAGATTTCTCTTTTGGTGACGCTTCCCGGCGTGGGGCAGAAAACCGCTAATGTCGTTGCTTCCAATGCGTTCGGCGTGCCTGCCATTGCCGTCGATACCCACGTGTTTCGCGTATCCAACCGTTTAGGGCTTTCTGCTTCAAAGGATGTGTCCGCGTGCGAGGAAGACCTAAAGCGTCTTCTTGACCGCGACGTGTGGTCGGAAGCGCATCACCTGTTGATTTTTCAAGGGCGCTATGTTTGTAAAGCGCGCCGTCCGGAATGCGACCGTTGTAACCTTCGTGCGCATTGCCGTTATTATGAGGCTTCTTCATGCGTATCGTAGTCATTGGCGGCGGAGCGGCAGGAGTTTGTGCCGCTGGGCTATTAAGCCGTCCGGATCTACTTTCTGCTCTGCTTCATGAAGCGGATTCCCAAGAAATCACGGCTGGTGTGAAACGCCAAATGCCCATTTCGCCAAAAACGAAAACCGATGCGCTTTCGAACACCACTTCTATTGGAAATAATTCTCCCACGGAGATTTTGGTATTGGAAAAAGGCGATGCGCTCTTGCGCAAACTTCGCGCTACGGGGAACGGACGCTGCAATTTTACGAATGCGCACGTTTCGACGCAACATTATACGGGAGAAAGCGCAGAACGGACAGCGCCGGTTCTTGCACGCTTTGGCTTTCGTCAGGCGGTACGCTTTTTTTCGCTTTTAGGAATACCCTATACTACGTTGGAAAGTGGGATGACGTACCCGATGACACTGCGTGCCGATACGGTTGCCGACCGCCTGATGGAATGGATGAAGAGTGCGGGTGTTTCGGTGCGAACCGATTGTTCGGTGGAAAAGCTGAACCGACAGGATACATGTTTTGCTCTGACACTTTCTACCGGAGAGCGGATTACGGCGGATATCGTCCTTCTTGCCACCGGCGGAAGTTATGGAATTGGAAAAAAAGAGTGGTCAAATGGCTATACGCTGGCAAAAGAAGCGGGACATCGTCTGACGAGACTGCATCCCGGAATCGTTCCTCTTGCTGTTCGGGAAACGGTACGCACAGCAGCGCTTTCCGGCGTAAAGGTCAAAGCGCAGATTTCCGCACAGGAACAGTGTATTACGGATGATGTGCTTTTTACTGCGTACGGTCTTTCCGGAACGGGCATTTTGCGGATATCCAATCGCGTTTTGGATGCGCTAAACGACATGCGTCAAACGTCGCCGTCTCGTAAAGAGAAAGAAAAGGAAAATAAGGCTGTGTCGCTAACGGTCAATCTTCTTCCGGAGCGAAAAGAAGAAGAATGGCTTGGCTACCTTTCTGCATTGGCGGAGCGCTTTCCGAACATTGCATTAAAGACGTTATTTCGCGGAATTTTGCCGGCGCAGATTGTGGACGAGCTTCTTATCGAATGCCGGTTGTCTGGTGAAAGCATCTCCACTGTAGAAGAGGCAGCCCGTCTGCTTCATCGAGCTTGTCACTGGGACTTTTCTGTTATTGGAGCGCATAAGAACGACCATGGTCAAGTGACCTGTGGCGGAGTGGATACCGGGCAATGGAATAACCAAACGATGGAATCTACCCTTTGTCCGGGACTCTATCTGGTCGGCGAGGTACTCGACATTCAAGGGGAATGCGGAGGATATAACCTGCACTGGGCATGGGCAAGTGCCTTGGCGGCGGCAGAGGCGATAGAGAAAACCGCTCGTGAAAAAGTGGGTTGTGTATAATGAGAGAATACTACCGTCTGAAGTAAGGCATATGAATATGCGATTGGCTGATCGCGTTGTGGGGAGAAGGGAGAAGGCATGGCGTTTAAGAGCTTACCGGAAAATGTGCGTGAAGGAGAGATCGAACGCAGTAAAGTCTGGAAAGAAATGGATTTGCTGCATCGCTCTGTGGAAGAACGCGAGGGGAAGAAAAAATTTGTGTTCTTCGACGGTCCGCCGACGGCAAACGGTCGTCCGGGCATTCATCACGTCATTTCTCGAACATTGAAGGATATGACCAACCGCTATAAGACGATGGAAGGATATCAGGTTCGCCGAAAAGCGGGCTGGGATACCCATGGCTTGCCGGTGGAAATTGAAGTAGAGAAAGCTCTTGGTTTTCACCAGAAAAGCGAGATTGAAGCCTATGGCGTAGAAGCCTTTAATAAAAAATGCCGTGAATCCGTATTCCGCTATCGTGATCTTTGGACGGATATGTCCGAGCGCATGGCGTTTTTGGCGGATATGGAGCATCCCTACATTACGTTGGACAACGACTATATTGAGACGGTATGGCACCTGCTGCATAATTTTCATGAACGCGGCTTAGTCTATAAAGGCGCGAAAATTCTCCCGTATTGCCCGCGCTGTGGTACAGGTCTTGCTTCCCACGAAGTGGCACAGGGTTATCGCGAAGACGAAGTCACTACCGTATATGCGAAATTTCCGGTAAAAGGCAAAGAGAACGAGTATTTTCTTGCTTGGACAACGACACCGTGGACGCTGCCGTCCAATGTGGCGCTTACCGTGCATCCCGACGTAGAGTATGTGAAAGTGCGCCAGGGCGAGGAGATTTACTATCTTGCTAAAGAGCTGATGGATGGCGTGTTGAAAAAAGAATACGGGTCTGTGGAAGTGCTGGAAACCATGAAGGGCAAGGATCTCGAATACCGAGAATATGAACAGCTTTTGCCTTTTATCAATGTGACGGGAAAGGCCTTTTTCGTGACGCTTGCCGACTATGTCACCACCACCGACGGTACGGGAATCGTCCATACGGCTCCGGCATTTGGTGAAGACGATAACCGAACCGGAAGACGTTATGATTTGGCGTATGTCAATCCGGTCAATGAACAGGGAGCGTTCGCAGAAGGCCCGTATAAGGGAACCTTCGTTATGGATGCCGATCCGGAAGTGATTCAGTATCTGCGCGAACACAACCGGCTGTATGCGAAGCAGAAGATTACGCATAATTATCCGCATTGCTGGCGTTGCGGCACGCCGCTTATTTACTACTCTAAGCCGTCTTGGTACATCAATGTTACGCAGTTCAAAGAACAGATGGTGGAGGAAAACTGCAAGGTGGAATGGTATCCCGACTATGTCGGTGAGAAACGCTTTGGAAACTGGTTGGAAAATCTGAACGACTGGGCGCTTTCAAGGAGCCGCTACTGGGGTACGCCGCTAAACATCTGGGTGTGCGAAGATTGTGGACATCAGCATTCCATTGGTTCGCGCAAGCAGCTGGCGGAAGAAGCGCGGGAGGATATAGACGATAGCATCGAGCTGCACCGTCCATATGTCGATAACGTTACTTTGACGTGCCCGGAATGCGGAGGCATTATGCACCGTGAAGAGGACGTTATTGACGTTTGGTTTGATTCCGGTGCGATGCCCTTTGCACAGCGTCATTATCCGTTTGAACACAAGGATGATTTTGAGGCGGAATATTTTCCGGCGGATTTTATCAGCGAAGGCATTGATCAAACACGCGGTTGGTTTTACTCGCTGATGGCCATTTCTGTGCTTTATGCCGGACGTTCGCCCTATCGCCGTGTTTTGGTTAACGATCTGATTTTGGACAAAAACGGGCAGAAGATGTCCAAGTCCAAAGGCAATACGCTGGATCCTTTTGCCCTCTTTGATGAGTATGGTGCGGATGCGGTGCGTTTCTACTCCTTGTACGTATCGCCGCCGTGGTTGCCGACACGTTTTGACGTGACCGGATTAAAAGAGGTGCAGTCGAAATTTTTCCGCACCATTAAGAATGTCTACGCGATGTTTGCCCTCTATGCGAACACGAATGAATGGGATCCGCGCACATTCGATTGTCCGGTGGAAAAACGTCCCGAAATTGACCGCTGGCTGCTTTCTCGTTTCCATTCTTTAGTACGGCAGTATCATTGCGACATGGATCGTTTCGATTACAACCGCGTAGTTCATGCGATTTCTGACTTTGTTGTGGAGGATTTTTCCAACTGGTATATCCGTCGTAATCGCAATCGCTTCTGGTCTTCGGAAGAAACGCCGGAGAATCAGGCGGTATTCCGTACCACTTGGGAAGTGTTGTACGGTCTTTCCAAACTGATTGCTCCTGTTACGCCATTTTTGGCAGATGAGCTATATCAAGCGCTGACGCAGGGGGAAGAGATGGATTCGGTGCATCTCGAGTATCAGGTGCAGGCGGACGAAGGGGTCATCGATGAGGCTCTTGAGAAGAAAATGGATTTGGTGCGCCGTCTGGTGAATCTCGGACGTGCGGCGCGTGAAGACGCCGGCATAAAAGTGCGTCAGCCGCTTTCCGCCATTCGCGTGGATCGATCCTTAAAGAGCATTGTAGACAACTTAGACAAGCTGATTGCGGAAGAACTCAATGTTAAGGAAGTCATCTACTCCGATGATTTGGATCGTTTCATGCAAGTTTCGCTCAAGCCTAATTTTAAGGTTGCCGGTAAAGTACTGGGGGCAGATATGAAGGCGTTTGCCAAATATCTTGCGGAGACTGCCGCACGGAAGTTCTTGCAAAAGCTGCACAACGGAGCGATTACTCTGCCGTTAAACGGACACGATGTGACGGTTACGGAAGATCATGTTTTAGTCAACTACCAGGCGAAAGAAGGATTCGATGTAACCTCTGACCATGATACGTTCGTTGTATTGGAGACATCGCTGACGCCGGAACTGATTGACGAAGGCTATGTGCGCGAATTTATTTCCAAAGTGCAGCAGATGCGAAAAAATAACGGCTATGATGTGTCCGACCGCATTACCATTCGTTATTGCGCGAAAGAGGACGTGGCGAAGGTGCTGGAAAACGCGTCAGGACAAATTCAGAGCGAGACGCTATCCACCGTGTTCGACCGGGTGGACGAAGCCGAAGGGGAGACAGTGGATATCAATGGTCATGAAGTAACCATTGCGGTAAACAAACGGGAAGAATAATCGATTTTTCCGTTTCCTTGCTTTTCAAAAACAGGCAACGTATCTTTGTTAGAAGGTGCTTGCCTGTTTTTTTTGTTTTTCTTGAAACGGCAGAATTTCGATTCCACGCATCCGGGCGGTTCACTTGACAAAATGGTTCGATGCGTGTATCCTAAAAAAGAATTTTGAATTTTCGCTCGTTTTAACGAGTTTACCCCCGGCGTGTCTTGACAGGGGTTCTTTTGTTGTGCTAATATTTGAAGCTGTCTAATAGCAAAGTTTTTTCGTTCCGGTTTTTCGTTTTGCGGTAAAGAAGGGGTGTTTATGCATAATCATACTCAATTGTATGGTCGCACGGTGCGCCAGAGTTTTTCGCGCATTCCGCAGGTTTTGGACTTTCCGAATCTGCTGGCGATTCAAAAGAACAGTTTCGAATGGTTTATGAAAGAAGGCTTGCGCGAGGTTCTGGAAGATGTTTCTCCGATTCGTGATTATGCGGGCAAGCTGGTGCTGGATTTTGTTGATTATTATTTTGACGAAGAGCCGGAGTATTCTGTAGAAGAGTGCAAAGAGCGCGATGTCAACTATGCACGTAAACTGAAAGTGAAAGTTCGCCTAATTAAAATTGATGAGGGCGAAATCATGGATGTCAAGGAGCAGGAAGTCTTCTTGGGCGACATCCCTATGATGACCGACTCCGGAACATTTATCATCAACGGCGCGGAACGCGTCATTGTCTCGCAGTTGATTCGTTCGCCGGGCGTTTATTATGCTAAGGATTTTGATAAATCCGGCAACGTCATGGTGTCTTCCACGGTCATTCCGAATCGTGGCGCATGGTTGGAATATGACAATGATGCACACGGGGTCGTGAACATCCGTATAGACCGTACGCGCAAATTGCCAGCCACCACATTGATTCGTGCGCTTCTTTTTGAAACCGATGAAGAAATGCGTGAAGTGCTGGGAGACAGCGAAGCACTGCGCCTGACGCTGGAAAAAGAGGTTTCCCGCACGCGCGAAGACGCTTTGATTGAAATCTATCGCAAATTAAAACCGGGTGATTTAGCTTCGGTGGAATCTGCTGACCCGCTCATTCATAATTTATTTTTTGACCCCCGCCGGTACGACTTGGCGAAAGTGGGGCGTTATACGTTCAACAAGAAGCTCACCGTCGCGAATCGTATTGTTGGTCATGTTCTGGCGGCGGATGCCGTCAGTGAAGACGGAGAAATCATCGCTTCCAAAGGAGAGGCTATCGACGAAGAGCTGGCGCGCGCTATTGAGTACGCCGGCATCAACATTGTCGATATCTACGCCAATGCCGAGCAACAGGAGACGGCGCGTGTGGTGGGCAACCATTTTGTTAGCCACCGGGCGTTTGAAGAACAGCTGGAAGGCATTGATTTTCCGGCATTGGGCTTTAGCGAGAAACTGTACTGGCCTGCCATGCAGGAGGCACTTGCCGAGTTTGAAGCACAGCCGGAAGAATACGATACGGTGGAGAAAAAAGCGGCATATCTCAAAAAACAGCGTCAGGAAATTAGCCCGCGCCACATCACGACGGCGGACATTTTGGCAACCTTCAGCTATCAGCTCAATCTCTACAGCGGCGTAGGCAACGTGGATGACATTGACCATTTGGGCAATCGCCGCGTGCGTTGCGTTGGCGAACTGCTGCAAAATCAGTTCCGTATTGGTCTTTCGCGTATGGAACGCGTGGTGAAAGAGCGCATGACGACGGGAGATCCTGATTTGGCGACGCCGCAAAGCCTGTTGAATGTACGACCGGTCACGGCGGCTATCAAAGAGTTCTTCGGTTCGTCTCAGCTTTCTCAGTTCATGGATCAAACCAATCCGATGTCTGAACTGACCCATAAACGTCGTTTGTCGGCACTTGGACCGGGCGGTCTTTCTCGTGATCGCGCCGGCGCGGAAGTGCGCGACGTGCATGATTCGCATTACGGTCGTATCTGCCCGATTGAGACTCCGGAAGGTCCGAACATCGGTTTGATCACGTCCCTTACCACATATGGACGCATCAATGAATACGGCTTCATCGAAACGCCGTATCGCAAGGTGGAGCACGGAACCGGTCGGGTGACCGATGAAATTGTGTATCTCACGGCGGATCAGGAAGACCATTACATTAAGGCACAGGCGAACGAGCCGCTGGATGAGAACGGCTATTTTCTGAATGAGCGCGTTTCCGGTCGAGGAATCAATGCGGTGAACGATATTTATCACCGTGAAGTCGTGCAATTTATGGACGTTTCGCCGCAGCAGATTGTTTCCGTGGGAGCGGCGATGATTCCGTTCCTCGAAAACGACGATGCTACCCGTGCTTTGATGGGAACGAACATGCAGCGTCAGGCGGTGCCGCTGATTAAGACAGAAGCACCGATGATTGGTACGGGTATCGAACACAAGGCGGCATTGGACAGCGGTGTAGTGATTACCGCAAGCGAGTCCGGCGTGGTTACAAAAGTAGATGCGGACCATATTGTCATTCGTGGAGACGAGTCCGGCGAAGAGAAGAGCTATAAAGTCTTCAAATTCCGCCGCGCAAACCAAGGTACGTGTTTCAATCAACGCCCCATCGTCGATGAAGGGGATACGGTGGAAAAAGGCGAAATCATCGCGGATGGTCCTTCTACAGAAGAAGGCGAGATCGCTTTGGGCAAAAACATTTTGATCGCCTTCATGACCTGGGAAGGTTATAACTACGAAGACGCTATGCTCATCAATGAAGAGTTGGTGATTAATGATACGCTGACCTCGGTACACATTGAAGAACACAGTTGTGAGGCACGTGAGACCAAGCTCGGTCCCGAAGACATTACGCGCGACATCCCCAATATCGGCGAAGATATGCGTCGCAATTTGGACGAAGACGGCATTATTCGCATCGGCGCAGAGGTCGTAGCCGGAGATATTTTAGTCGGCAAAGTCACGCCGAAGGGA
Source organism: uncultured Murdochiella sp. (assembly GCF_902488755.1). Taxonomy (GTDB): domain Bacteria; phylum Bacillota; class Clostridia; order Tissierellales; family Peptoniphilaceae; genus Murdochiella. The sequence continues at coordinate 54,456 of NZ_CABTXF010000002.1, forward strand.
GAAACGGAGCTGTCGCCGGAAGAGCGTCTGCTGCGCGCCATCTTCGGAGAGAAGGCGCGTGAGGTACGCGATGCTTCGCTGAAAGTGCCGCATGGCGAGTCGGGTATTGTTGTAGACGTTAAGAAGTATTCCCGCGCCAATGGCGATGATCTGGCGCCGGGGCTCAACGAGGTCGTTCGCGTCTACATTGCCACGAAACGTAAAATTATGGTCGGCGATAAGATGTGCGGTCGTCACGGCAATAAGGGTGTGGTTTCTCGTATTTTGCCGGTAGAAGATATGCCGTTCCTGCCGGATGGTACGCCGATTCAGATTTGTTTGAATCCGCTAGGTATTCCTTCGCGTATGAACCTTGGACAGGTGTTGGAAGTCCACCTCGGTCTGGCTTCGAAAAAGCTGGGTTGGAAAGTTGCGACGCCGGTTTTCGACGGAGCATCCGATAAAGATATTGAAGAGGCATTGACCAAAGCGGGATATCCTATCAACGGTAAGCTCCAGCTTCGTGACGGGCGTACCGGCGAACCGTTTAACAATCCGGTGACGGTTGGCTACATGTATATTCTTAAACTGCATCACATGGTGGAAGAAAAGATTCACGCGCGTTCAACCGGCCCGTACTCGCTGGTTACCCAGCAGCCACTCGGTGGCAAAGCACAGTTCGGCGGACAGCGTTTCGGTGAGATGGAAGTATGGGCGTTGGAAGCGTATGGCGCATCGCACACCCTGCAGGAGATGCTGACAGTGAAATCGGATGATGTGACCGGACGTGTGCGCACGTATGAAGCCATTGTCAAAGGGGAAAATATCCCGACGCCGGGTATTCCGGAGAGCTTCAAGGTACTGATTAAGGAACTGCAGTCGCTCGCACTGGATATCAAACTGCTGGATGAAGAAGGGGAAGAAGTAACCCTGGTCAACGACATTAATGACGTGACCCGTTTCTCGCAGATTGACGATTTGGACGAACGCCAGAACGAAGAAACGCCGCGTTCCTTCCTGCACCGCGCGGGAGAGAATGACATGCTCGGTTCCGATGATGAGGAATACGAGTTGGATGAAGAGGATGTCGAGGACGATGAGGATGCGTTCAATGCGCTCGGCTTTTCGATTCATGATGCGGATGACGATGAGGAATAGAGGAGGCTATCCACATGAGACAAACCAATGCATTTGATGCCATTAAAATTCAGATTGCCTCGCCTGAGAAAATTCGTTCCTGGTCGCATGGTGAGGTCAAAAAACCGGAAACGATTAACTATCGTACCTTGAAGCCCGAAAAAGATGGCTTATTCTGTGAGAAGATTTTTGGTCCGACAAAGGATTGGGAATGTAACTGCGGAAAGTATAAGCGCATCCGTTTTAAGGGCGTTATCTGTGAAAAATGCGGTGTTGAGGTGACCAAGTCCAAAGTACGCCGTGAGCGAATGGGGCACATTGAGCTGGCGACGCCGGTTTCGCATATTTGGTATTTCAAGGGCATTCCTTCCCGCATGGGGTTGCTTTTGGACATGAGTCCGAAAGCGTTGGAATTGGTGCTGTATTTTGCCAACTATGTGGTTTTAGATCCGGGCGAAGCAGAAGGCGATCTGTATAAAAAGCAACTGCTTAGTGAGGACGAATATAACCGCTACTACGAACAATACGGTGACGGCTTTGTTGCCAAGATGGGCGCGGAGGCCGTGCAGCAGCTGCTTAGCGAAGTGGATCTCGAAGAAGAACAGCGTCTGTTGACGAAGGAACTGGAGGAGGCTACGGGACAGAAACGTGTGCGTTCTTTGCGCCGTCTGGAAGTGGTGGAAGCCTTTCTTCGCTCCGGAAATCGTCCGGAGTGGATGTGCCTGACGGTACTGCCGGTTATGCCGCCCGATTTGCGCCCGATGGTGCAGCTCGAAGGCGGACGTTTTGCCACCTCCGATCTGAATGACCTTTATCGTCGTGTGATTAACCGCAACAACCGCTTAAAGCGTTTATTGGACATTGGGGCGCCAAGCATTATTGTGCGCAATGAAAAACGTATGCTGCAAGAGGCGGTGGACGCATTAATTGACAACGGGCGTCGTGGAAAAGCCGTAACGGGTGCTTCCAATCGTCCGTTAAAGAGTCTTTCCGACTTATTGAAAGGGAAAACCGGACGCTTCCGTCAGAATCTTCTCGGTAAGCGCGTGGATTATTCCGGCCGTTCGGTTATCGTCGTCGGTCCGAATTTGAAATTCTATCAGTGCGGCGTGCCGAAAGACATGGCGTTAGAGCTATTCAAGCCATTTGTTATGCGTGAACTGGTAGCGCAGGAGCTGGCGCACAATATTAAAAACGCCAAAAAGATGGTGGAACGCAAAGACGAGAATGTCTGGGGTCCGTTGGAAAAAGTCATTAAAGACCATCCGGTGCTCTTAAACCGCGCACCGACTTTGCACCGTCTCGGTATTCAGGCGTTTGAGCCGGTGCTGGTGGAAGGAAAAGCGATTAAGCTGCATCCGCTCGCGTGTACGGCATACAATGCCGACTTTGACGGGGACCAAATGGCGATTCACGTTCCGCTCTCCTCCGAAGCGCAGACGGAAGCACGCTTGCTCATGATGTCCACGAACAATATTCTGGCGCCTAAAGACGGCAAGCCGATTACGACCCCGACGCAGGATATGGTTTTAGGTTCCTACTATTTGACGGCAGAACCGAGCCAAAAAGAGCCGGTCGCCTACTATGAAGATCTGGATGAGATGAATAAGGCGCTTGCCAACCATTACATCACCCTGCATTCGCCAGTGGCGGTAAAGCATCGTTTGAATGCCGAAGATCACGGAAAAGCCGTGGTTTCCACCGTTGGTCGCTTTATCTTCAACGAAGGCATTCCGCAGGATTTGGGATACGTCAACCGTAAGGAAGATCCCTATGGTCTGGAAGTGGACGTGTTGGTCGATAAAAAGAAGTTAACGGATATTTTGGATCGTTGCTATCGCAAACATGGAAACATTCGCACTTCCCGCCTTCTGGACTACATCAAATCGACGGGCTATCGCTATTCCACGATCGGCGCGTTAACGGTTTCGATGAATGACGTGCATATTCCGGAGGAGAAGAAGGATATTCTCGACCAAGCGGTAAAGGATGTTGAAAGTTACGATCGCATGGCGCGTCGCGGCTTGATTTCGGAAAATGAACGCTATGAATTTGTCATCAATACTTGGACGAAGGCGACGGATGATGTAGAAAAAGCCATCACCAAGACGCTGGATCCGCACAATTCCATCGCTATCATGGCGAACTCCGGTGCGCGTGGTTCTATGAAGCAGATTCGTCAGCTGGCGGGTATGCGTGGCTTGATGCAGACGGCAACGGGAAAGACCATTGAGATTCCGGTTCGTGCGAATTTCCGTGAAGGGCTGTCGGTACAGGAATTCTTTATCTCCACGCATGGTTCACGTAAAGGCTTGTCGGATACGGCTCTTCGTACGGCGGACTCCGGATATCTGACCCGTCGTCTCGTCGATGTGTCGCAGGATGTCATCGTTACGGAGGACGATTGCGGAACCGATCGTTTCATTACCGTTTCGGATATTCGGGAAGGCAATGAAATGATTGAGTCGCTCAAGAGCCGCATTATTGGGCGCACAAGTTTTGAGGACATTTTGCATCCGACAACCGGAGAACTGTTGGTGCGTCACAATGAAATGGTGACGGAATCTATGGCCGATGCTCTTGTGGATGCGGGCATCCATGAAGTTAAGGTGCGTTCGGTTTTGCAATGCGATGCGCTGCATGGTGTTTGCGCAAAATGTTACGGCAGAAACCTTGCCACCGGCAAGACGGTCGATATCGGCGAAGCGGTCGGTATCATCGCTGCGCAGTCTATTGGTGAACCGGGTACACAGTTGACCATGCGTACCTTCCATTCGGGCGGTGTTGCTGGAACGGGAATTACCCAAGGTCTTCCGCGTGTTGAAGAGCTTTTTGAAGCGCGTAAGCCAAAGGGACTTGCCACCATCACCAAAAACGGCGGTACGGTTTCGATTCAGGACAATAAGAAGCGTCAGGATGTCGTAGTAACGTCCGAAGACGGACATCAGGAAACCTATGCGATTCCGTTCGGTACGACCATTGTGGTGCATGACGGCGATGTCATTGCTAAGGGGGATCGTTTGACGGAAGGTTCCCTCAATCCGCACGATATTCTGGAGATTCTCGGTGTAAAGGCGGTACAGGATTACATCACCCGTGAAGTGCAGAAGGTGTACCGTATTCAGGGTGTTGACATTGATGACCGTCACATTGAGATCATTATCAAGCAGATGCTGCAGCGTGTACGCATCACCGAATCCGGCGATTCGCATTTCCTTCCGGGGCAAATGGTCAACCAGCGCCTTGTGGCAGTGGAAAATAAGAAGCTGGAAGAGCAGGGCAAAACGCCGGCATCCTTTGATTATGAAATCTTGGGTATTACAAAAGCCTCCATCGCTTCGGATTCGTTCCTCAGCGCCGCTTCCTTCCAAGAGACGACGCGCGTGCTTACGGATGCGTCCATCAAGGGAAAAGTCGATGACTTGCGCGGCTTAAAAGAAAACATCATTATCGGGCAGCTTATTCCGGCAGGTACCGGGATGAAATCCTATCGCCAGAGTGGGATCACCTATGATGGCATGGAAGAGGATATTGAACGCATCGCCGGACTGAAAGCGCGTAAAAATGAGCTTCTAACGGACGATGAGCCACTATCCATTGATGATGAGGAAGAGGATGCACCGGTAGCCGGTGAGCGAAATGAAGTCGAAGACGATGCGGCGGCCTCGGCGAAAGAAACGGTGACCGACGAAGCATAATCACACGGGGCATCGCACAGTCCAAACACACAGAAGAGAGGAGACGGAAACGTCTCTTCTTTTTTTTATTCTTTCGTGCGCATCAGAATGGTCAATTTTGCCAGAAAATTGGCAATTTGGAGCAGGCTATTTATTCGCTCAACGATAAAAGGAAAACGATTGACAGCAAAAAAAATAGTGTTATAGTTGAGATAAGGGATGCTTTTTACTTTGCATTTGTACGGGCAAAGAATGTAGAGTCTCCGAATGCAGAACAGTAAAGTGAGGAGATGAAAATTATGACGAAGAATAAAAGCTATTTCATCTTGTTCAGTATTGTCCTGGTCGTATGCGCCTTTGCGGCAGGCTATTTTTGGAGAGGGCAGAGTGCACCGAAGGAGGCGACGACGCCGTCAGAAAGTGTTGAAGAATCCAAAGCGGTAGAGAATACGACATCGGAAGATACGATAAAAGAGGAGAAGGTAACGCTGCCGGCGCGCTCCGTATTGTCAGGCGTGGACTTGATAGAAGTGCGCTACAACAAAGAGAAGAACACTCTTGTGGCAAAGTTGGAAACACATGTGTTTTCCGGTATGGATCAGTTGATGGCAGAGGGCAAGATCAACAGTATGTATGCGACGATGGTCAGTGCACAAATCAAAAAGCGCGACCAGCATGAGGCGTATCCCTTAACGACGGAGAGTGAGAATTTTCAGATGAATATGGCGCTAGGAAAGCCGTTTGAGATCACTTTTGTCAATCCCCATAAAGACTTTCCGATGGACGAGTTGTACGAGTTTGATCTTACCTTTGATTTTGCGCCGACAGTAGAAAAACCGATGCCGGATAGATACTCGTACGTGATTAGTCTCTTAAATACGACGGGGGAGGAGCGCTTCATCGAGGAGAGTCTACGGACAAAAGAAGATCAGTCGCATCAAGATAACAGCAGTCAGGATAAATAAGTCGTTAAGATGGTCGTCAAAACGGGAGAAATTGCGAGAGATGGTCTTGCATTTTCTTCCGTTTTCCGCTATGGTTATAAAAACGAATGGAGAGGGAGCAGGATGCAAAAATCGATGGACAATCGAAACTTGATGGGCAATGCACAACAGGCTCTTTCTGCCAAAAATACGCTCTCTGTTTTCGCGTCGGACTTTACCTACTTTTACTTTACCTATTTTTGTGTGCGGTAACGTCCGAGGAAGAGTGGTCGACAAAAGCGGCTCGGTCTTCGGACGAGCCGCTTTTTTGGTTCGTCTGTGCCGGAAATGTGCCAAGGTGGTGTAAGGAAACGGAAAGGAAAGAAAATGAAAAAGCGATTTTGGATGTTCGGCTTTCTATTGGCGATAGCACTCGTTTTTAGTGCGTGCGCCAAGACAAACGACACACCGGCAACCTCTGCGGATGGCGGAATGCAAAGCGATACGCAGGCTAACGCAAAAGAGGGAAAATCCTATCACATCGGGATTGTCCAGCTGACACAACATCCGGCATTGGACAGCGCTACGCGCGGTTTTCAGGATGCGCTTAAGGAAGAATTTGGCGATGCGGTCACCTTTGACGTTAAAAATGCCTCCGGCGAAGTCGCGAATGTCACGACGATCGTCAATGGATTTGTGGCAGCGAATCCCGATTTAATTTTGGCAAATGCCACAGCACCCTTGCAAGCTGCAGCCTCGGCGACATCGACCATTCCCATTTTGGGAACGTCGGTTACGGACTATGCTACGGCGTTGGAACTGAAGGACTTCAACGGAACCATCGGAACAAACGTGTCCGGTACATCCGACTTAGCGCCACTGGATGAACAGGCGGAGGTGTTGCATGAATGGTTTCCCAACGCAAAAACGGTAGGCATTATTTACTCCACTTCTGAAGCGAACAGTGTTTTCCAGGTGCAGGAAATGACCAAAAGGCTGGTTGCCATGGGATATACCGTGAAGCCTTTCTCTTTTACCGATTCCAACGATTTGCCGGCAGTCGTTACCCAAGCGGTTGCCGAGAGCGATGTGCTTTACGAGCCGACCGACAATGTCGCCAGTTCCAATGCGGAGGCGATTGCCAATATTGTTTTACCGGCGAAATGTCCGGTGATTACCGGGGAAGCCGAGCCGGCAAGAGTTTTTGGCATAGCGACGGTATCCATCGATTATGAGGAGCTGGGACGAGCGACCGGAAAAATGGCTGCCGCCATTCTACGGGGCGAGAAACAAATACAGGATATGCCTATTGAATACGCTCCCTCGGCAAAAAAGATGGTCAATCGCCAAAATGCCGAAGCCCTCGGACTGTCGATTCCGGAAGGCTACGAAGAACTGTCGACATCAAAAGAACAATAAATCGGCAAGTTACCGTGTAGACAAGCACGGGAGATTTCTTGACGGATATGTAGGATAAGGAGAACATGATGAACTATTCCATTTCAGATGATTATTCCGCAACATCGCGGCGATCCACTTGGGCAAAAGTACTTTGGCTGATGGCGTTGTTATTCGTCTTTACTGCGTGTGGGGCAAAGGATGCGCCGGCGTCTTCCTCGGCGACGGAGGCCTCTTCGGGAGAAAACGAAAGTGGGAACGATGCTACGACGGTTTCCGTAAATACGCAAGGTCCCTGGAAAGTGGGCATTGCACAGCTTGCGCAGCATCCTTCTTTGGATAAAGCGACGCAGGGGTTTGAGGATGCTCTCAAAAAAGAATTGGGCGATAAAGTGTCCTTTGATGTACAGAATGCGTCCGGAGAAACCGCCATGGTTTCCACCATCATCAACGGCTTTGTCGCGCAAAATGTTGACCTCATTCTGGCAAATGCCACGGCACCGCTGCAATCGGCGGCAGCCGCAACGGCAACCATTCCGGTGCTTGGCACTTCGGTGACCGATTATGCTTCTGCCCTGGAGCTTACTAACTTTGAGGGAACAGTAGGAACGAATGTCTCCGGAACGACGGATCTTGCGCCGTTTGCGCAGCAAGTCGATATTTTTCAAGATTTATTTCCCGGAAAGCATAGCGTAGGGATCTTGTATTCTTCCTCCGAAGCGAACAGCGTGTTCCAAGTGAAGAATATGACGGAATTGCTTGTCCAAGCCGGATATGATGTTAAGGATTATTCGTTTACCGACTCCAATGACCTTCAAGCGGTAGTACAGAAAGCGGTCGCCGAAGCGGACATTCTGTATATGCCAACGGATAATGTTGCGGCTTCGAATGCCGAAGCCATTGCAAATATTGTTTTACCGGCAAAGAAGCCTATGATCGCAGCAGAAGAACAATCCGCCAAGGTTCTCGGTGTAGCGTCCATTGCGGTCGATTATTACAAGCTGGGCGAGCTGACCGGACAGATGGCAGCAAAGGTGCTGCGTGGAGAAGAGTCCATTTCACAGATGCCCATCGCTTCCGCGAAAGAAATCAAAAAGAAGATTAACGAGAAGAACGCAAAAGCGCTGGGTGTGAAGATTCCGCAAGATTACGACGTCATAGAAGGAACGGCGGATTCTTCTAAATAACAAGCGGAAATGGTGTTGATGCTGCCGTCGGTTGCGCGATTTTGCACAGCTGATGCGCAGGAGAACAAGGAAAGGGGAACATGTTGTCCGTACTTCTTAATGCCCTGCCCGGCACGATTAGTCAAGGGCTTATCTGGGCGATTCTCGCCATCGGGGTCTATTTAACATTTCGCGTTCTGGATATTCCGGACATGACCGTGGATGGTTCTTTTGCTACCGGAGGAGCGGCGATGGTCATGCTCATGCGCAACGGCTTGTCGCCGTGGTTGGCGCTGGCACTGGCGTTTCTGGTTGGCTATCTTGCCGGCACTATCACTGGGCTTCTGCATACGCGCTGTGGGATACCAGCCATCTTAGCCGGCATTCTTTCACAGCTTGCCCTCTACTCTGTCAACCTACGCATCATGGGTGGAAAAGCCAACCAGCCGCTTGGCGTGGACAAATACGATCTCATTGTCTCACAACGCTATGTGCGCGACTTATCGCTGCAAAATCCGCTCTTTTTAACAGCCTTTTTCGTTTTGGTCGTCGTTGTTGTTTTATATTATTTCTTCGGCACAGAACGGGGAAGCGCCATTCGCGCTACTGGCTCAAATCCCATCATGGCGCGCGCACAGGGAATTGATACCAAGCGCAACATTATTCTGGGACTTGCTCTTTCTAATGGTTTGGTTGCCGTTTCTGGCGCGCTTCTTGCGCAATACCAAGGAGCTTCAGATATTAACATGGGACGCGGTGCCATCGTCATTGGCTTGGCAGCCCTCATCATCGGGGAAGTGCTTTTCGGACGCGTTTTTGTGAACTTTGCTCTGAAAATGTTGGCTGTTGCCATCGGTTCTATTACGTATTACCTGATTTTGCAGATTGTTCTTCTTTTCGGGTTGAACACCAATGACCTGAAGATGATTTCCGCAGCTATCGTGGCTATTTTCCTGGCGGTTCCCTACTGGAGAAGGCAGATGCAGTTGTTCCGACCGCAACCGGCGACGGTCATCAATTCGCAGACTTCTGCGACAACGGAGAAGGGAGAACGTGATGCTTGATATTCAACAGGTCTACAAAACCTTTCATGCCGGAACGGTGAACGCTAAGAGCGCTCTAAACGGCATTTCTGTCACGTTAAACGACGGTGATTTCGTCACCGTAATCGGCGGAAATGGTGCGGGAAAATCGACCTTGCTTAATTCTATTGCGGGTTCCTTTCCGATTGATTCCGGACGTATTCTTCTGGATGGGATAGATATTACGCGCCTTCCGGAAAACAAGCGTGCCGGCTTTCTTGGACGCGTATTTCAAGACCCCATGGTGGGAACTGCCCCCGGTATGCAAATTGCGGAGAACCTCGCTATCGCCGCGCGTCGCGGAAAACGTCGCACGCTGCGATGGGGTGTTGCCAAGGGAGAGCGCGAACGCTATTACACGCTGCTCAAAGAGATTGGTCTTGGTCTTGAAGACCGCATGGAAACGAAGGTGGCTTTGTTATCCGGAGGACAGCGTCAGGCGCTTACCCTTCTGATGGCTACGCTTCAAAAGCCGAAGCTGCTTCTTCTGGATGAGCATACGGCGGCGTTGGATCCCAATACGGCAGCAACCGTCCTGAGCATTACGGATCGCATCGTGCGTCGTGACCATTTGACGACGATCATGATTACGCATAACATGCGTGATGCGTTGCGCATGGGCAATCGCCTTCTTATGTTAGATCGCGGGCGTATCATTTTTGATGTAGGCGCAGAAGAAAAGGCGCGATTGACGGTAGATGATCTGCTTGAAAAATTCCGTCAAGTTTCGGCTACCGGCGCAGAAAGCGACACGCTTTTGTTGTCGTAAAGTGGTGGGCTATCCTATGTAGCGGGGATAATCTTAAGTAGTGGATTATTCCAAGTGGTGAATGAAGGACATACAGTCTTTGGAACAGCAAGGTTGTGGAGAACGAGAGGTGTAGCATGAAAATGTATTTTTCAAGGATGTGTGAGGACTGCCGACACGCGGAAACGCTTCTTGCAGAACGACGGGTTTCTTATGATGCCGTGGATATTACTGCAAACACGGCAAACCTGAAAGAATTTCTGCACCTTCGGGACGATCGAGAAGAATTTACGTCCGTTAAAGACGAGGGGAAGATCGGAATCCCCTGTTTTCTTTTCGCTGATGGCACTATTCTTTTTGATGTCGAAGAAGTGGCTTCCTCTTGCGAGTAGGCGAAGCAGGATTCTTGATTTTTTCTCCTTGCCAATAGAATGGCGAATAGAAAAATGGATTGTCTTCTTAGCAGGAGACAATCCGTTTTTTTAGGTTATGCACTATGACAATGGTTTTGCAAGTTACTGCGCATCATCCCTATCCTCGTTATCCATATCCACCTTCGAAACCTGTCCGAAGTATTGCGATAGCACCACTTTTCCGGTTTTTAATTCGTACGCACCGATGGTATATAGGGCGACGATGACGCATTGCACCAGGGTAAACAAGGCTAATTTTTTTAGCAGAAACAGAATAAATAGAACGAGCATGATGATACCGAAGGTATACAGTCGTCCGCCCATTTGCGGATTATCCGCATTCTTCCTTCCGATGAATCCGGCATAGAAAAACGGAAGATGGATGAGAATCGCGAGCAAGTTAACCAAAAAGAGGGAAGCCCCCAGTGTGCCCAAAAAATAGCCGCTCAGATCGTAACTGCGAGTGAGCCCTGCAGCCAGCAGACCGCCAACTATGGAGACGAAGAAGGGCATAATGAGTGAAATAGCTGATGTAATAATAAGCGCAGTGGATGAATAATACAGAATGTTGTTGCGTGTCGTTTTCATCGTTATTTTCTCCTGATTCGTAATAGAAAGCAATTGTCGAGCACCGGTCATAGTCGATACGTTTGCATTATCAGAGGATAGGCGTGCGAAGCCCAATCATCCTCTTTTGCAACTGTGTTTATTGTACTCCTTTGGGAACGGTGCAGCAATTGCCCCATGCGTATGGGAAGCATGGAATACTACAAATGAAGGAACATATAAACCAATCTATGAATATGCATGGACCGTCTATTTGAAGAAAAGAAGGCCAGCGGCAAACGGATATCAAACCCCTTACGAGATTCATTAC
>NZ_CABTXF010000003.1 GCF_902488755.1 uncultured Murdochiella sp.
ATTGCTCCAAATATACAAAACATCATCAGCAAATATAGTAGGGCTGTTCCGATACCAAGTAGAAATGTCAGAAATGCTGTGAGGATACTTAACACCAAGCTAATTGGGAATAAGATTATTTTTATTATCCATCTCATAATTTCTTATTCCTCACTTTCAAAAACATTCTTTGTATCTCCACACACCATATCAATGCAAACATTCACATCCATATAATTTTTTAAGACTTTTTTTCGTCCTCCCTCTCCGTCTTCTACAAATACATAATGTTTGTAAAACTGCTTAAAATGCAGGATTTTCACGATTTCACTCTTTGTATCAACGCTATGCACTCCACATGCTTCGTCCGCGGAAACTGGTCAAAAGCGACCACTTGCTCTATGCGGTAACCACCGGCGGTGAAAAGGGAAAGGTCGTGAACCTGCGTGGTGGGATTACAGGAGATGTAAACGATGCGTTCGGGAGCAGCCGAAAGAATATGGGCGATGGCTTTGGGATGAATGCCTTGGCGAGGCGGATCGAGAAGAACAACATCGGGACGATCGCCGAGGTCGGCGAGGCGGTTAAGCTCGTCTAAGACATCGGCAGCAACAAAACGCACATTGGCAAGATGATTGCGCTGGGAAGCCTCTCGCGCTTTCTCGACGGCTTCTTCCACAATCTCCACGCCGACCACACGCTGGGCGCGCGTTGCGGCAATTTGGGCAAGTGTACCGGTGCCGGAATAGAGGTCGTAGACCGTTTTGCCACGTAAATCGCCAGCAAGGTCAAGCGCCTTCGTATAAAGGTTGATTGCGCCTTGCACATTGGGCTGAAAGAAAGAGAATGGTCCCACATGAAACGTGAGATCGAAAAGGCGCTCCTCAAGATACGAACGCCCTTCCAAGAGGGTAAGCGTATCCGCTTGAACAACGTCCGCGACACTGTCGTTAGTGGTATGAAAAACGCTGACTATAGGCAGAGAAAGAGAAAGATTGTGCAGAAGGCGCAAAAATTCCGAGGTATCCATGGCAGACCACTCATGTTCCGAGGTGGTCACAAGATTGACCATCAGTTCTCCCGTCGTCAAGGCGGCACGAAGTACTAAATGGCGCAAATAACCGGTTTTCGTCGCACGATGATAAAACGACCACGCACGCTCACGACAAAAACGCTCCACGGCTTTGCGCAAAGAATTGAAATCCTCCGGCACAATGTTGCAAAGTGGGGTCGGCAAAATATCGTAAAAATGACCTGGACGGTGAAGACCAAGCGTCAACGGTCCGCCCGGCGTACTGTCCCCAAACGTGTATTCCATCTTACTGCGGTATCCTTCGGTGATTGGACTGCGATACAAAGAAATCGACGAGGATACGCCCAATGGCGCATACAATGCACGCAGTTGCCGACTTTTCAAAAGAAGCTCGGTTTCCACGTTAATCGTCTGGTAATTGCAACCGCCGCAGAAGCCCGCCTGCGGACAGGAGGGATAGTGTTCCATAGGGGATGGAGAAAGCAGTTGTAAAGGCAAAACTTCGCGCACGCCACCATGCGAACGCTTCACGCGACAACGCCAAACTTGTCCGGGAAGTCCTCCCTTCATCCGCATGGGGGCTATTCCTTTTCGTCCGCTATGATCTACGGGAATCTCCAGCATCTCTCCCACAGGATCATGCGGCACGGGCGAAAGCACAACGCCACTTGCACGATCCGGATACGCTAACTCTTCAATACGCACGTCCACCACCGGGTGTTTTCTCTTCGTCATCGATCCTTCCTTCCTGTTCCTTCCCATTATAGCGGATTCGTGCAGAATGCCGTTTGATTTCCCCAAACGAGATACGCCATGACGAAGAACAAAAAAGTGTTACGAAACGATGCCTCAAAGAAAAACCACCGACTTTGGCAGCAGCAACGGATTATTCTCGGTTCTTTTCGTCTAAAAAGGCGCAAGCGTTACGAAAAACAATTTTCGCACGCTTTTCCATCGCTTCCTGTGTAAAATACGCGATATGCGGCGTAAGAAGAACATGCGGAGCAGAAAGAAGCGGTTCGTCGGAAGAAAGGGGTGGTTCTTCCTCGAAAACATCCACGCCTGCACCGGCAAGTTTCCCTTGTTTCAGGGCTTCCGCCAAATCGTGCGAATTGACAATCGCTCCACGGGCACAATTAAGAAGAATCGCACTCGGTTTCAGTAAAGCAAAATGACGGGCGGTGAGAAAATCGCGTGTTTCCGGCGTACTCGGCAGATGCAGCGTAAGAATGTCCGCTTGCCGAAGCACCTCTTCGAGCGGAAGATAGGTAAGACCAAGTGCTTTTAGCGCCTCCTTTTGCGAACGATTAAAGCCAATCAGTCGCGCCCCGAAGGCATGAAACAGCTGTGCTACACGCGTTCCAATACGACCGGTTCCGATAATCCCGACCGTTCGACCGGCAATCTCTCCTCCGCAAAAATCGGCCGCCTTTCCTCCCTGACGGATTTCGCCATCACATTCTTTGAGATGACGAAGAAGAGAAATGGTCATACCCATCACTAACTCTGCAACACCTTCATCCGAATAGGTCGCGGCATTGGTGACACGAATCCCTTTAGCGCGCGCTTTTTCTACCGGCACATGGTCCGTTCCGGTAAAGGCGATATTGATATATTGAAGGGCGGAAGTCTTGTCCAGGATGCTTTCCGGCATAGGGGTGTTTGCCAAGATAACCTGCTCGGCGCCCTCAATACGAGAAAGCCATTCTTCTTCTGTTTTCGGCTTCGTGGTATAGGCTTCGAATTGATTGCCGTTCTCCCGAAGCGGCGCAGACAGCGCATTCAAACGTTCTTCCGCTATTGCCAGCGGTTCTACCAAGACCGTTTTCATCTTTCCTCCTTCTGTTGTAACCAGCCACCTTCGTTTTCTTCTTCGGTTGGAAAGTCGACGCACGCCAATGTTAGCCCCACGGCATACCATTGCGCTTCTTTTAGAGTTTGCAAGGCTTCCCAAAGTGTATTTCCTGTCGTGATAAAGTCGTCACAGACAATGCCCACGCCAAATGGCGAAGTGCGCAAAGCAGAAGGAGATAAGGAAAACGCCCCTCTCACATTCCTTAGTCGCTCCGAGGCCGCCATTGTCTTCTGCGCCTTGCGTGAAGAATCTTTTTGCAACAGTGGAAGCAGCGGAATAGCAAGCGCAGAGGAAACCGACTCCGCAAGTGCTTTTGCCGGATTAGATGTGCGAAGCACTTCCCGGCGATGATGCTGTGGAATATACGATACCCAAGATGCCCGTGAAAGCAAGGGATGCTGTTTCGCATAGGCACTCAAAAGATGTTGAAAAACAAATTCATACGCCGTTCTTTGGTGAAACTTATAGGCTCCAAAGTAGTGGCGCAAAAAGCGATTATAAAACAGCGCACTGTAGGCATAAAAGGGAACATCGTCTGTGGAAGAAAAACGGTGACACGCGCCCGGCGCTTCCAACATGTCCAAGCAATCGCGACACAGACCGAACCGCCCGTTTGCCGGACGATGACAAAAAGGACAGCGATCTTTCTCCACAAACAAAAAGGACACCCTTCCTCCTTAAAATAGTTCCTGACGTAATGCCAACGCCTGGCTCAGCCGTTCATCCAACGAAGAATTGCGCCGTCGGATGTGGTTGTTCTCCACCATACGCTTGAGGGTTTGCCTATCCCCAACGCAAAGGCACAAATTTCGCGCGCGTGTCATAGCGGTATACAGAATATTGCGCGTTAAGAGCATCGGCGCGCCCGGCACAACGGCAATCACAACGCAAGGAAACTCCGATCCTTGTTACTTCAAGCAGAAGACGGCATACGACAAGTCCAGTTCGTGAAATTGTTTTGGTTCATAGTGCGTCCGGCGACCCTCGAAATCGACTTCAAAAGACGCTCCCTGTTCATCAATCGCAGAAAGCACGCCAAAATCGCCATTATAAACGCCTTCTCCTTTTTCCTCCGTTGCCGTCGTCCATGCCAAATCGTAATCGTTTTTTACCTGCATGACGGCATCGCCTTCGCGAAAATGTCTATCGCCAACATCCCATTCTCGTTTCGCTTCGCGAGGCGGATTCAACGCACGCTGCAGACGGGCGTTTAGGCTAATTACACCGCACTCCCCCCTCTTCATCGCCGAAAGCACCTGAATATCCTGAAACGGCGAAAGCCCATAGTAGTCGGGAAGACGACGCGTAACCAAATCTTCAATCAAATCCGCTGCATCGCGCACATTTTTCGTCGGCAAAAAGAAAAAGTCGCCGCCTGTTTCGTTCGCTACCGGCATTTCCCCATGTCGCACACGATGCGCATTGCGTACAATACCGGATTGTTCGGATTGCCGGTAAATGTGTTCCAGTCGGACAGTCGCAATCACGCCGGAGGCAATAAGATCATGCAAGACGTTTCCTGCGCCGACCGACGGCAACTGATCGGCATCCCCCACCAATACAAGACGCGCCGAATCCTTGAGGGCGTCGGTCAAATGTGCCATCAACGGCAGATCCACCATACTCAGTTCATCTATAATCACCGCATCGGCTTCCAGCGGATTCTCTGCATTGCGACTTGGACCGGAAATCTCTTCTCCTCCACGATAGCCCAGCAAACGATGCACGGTCAAGGCTTCTCTGTCTGTTGACTGTTCCAATCGCTTCGCTGCGCGTCCCGTCGGTGCCGCAAGGGCGCTCACCAGTCCGTTTTGGTCAAACAGCTCTAAGATGGCTCGCACAATCGTTGTTTTTCCTGTACCGGGACCGCCGGTAATCACAACAACCCGTTCCTGTGCCGCCTGTGCAATAGCAGCTTTCTGCAAGTCATCCGCCACCAGTCCGAGTTTCTCTTCTATCGCCGGATAATCCACCGTTAACGGCTCGCCTGCATCTTCTCGAAGCAAAACGAGACGCATCGCCACATCGTGTTCTGCCACATCAAAACGACGCAGGTACAGCCGTTTTTTAGCGGCATCTCGCACGACACGTTCGTCCACCGTCAACGAAAAAATCGCTTCGTCAAGAGTCTCCGGCACACGCCCCAGCAGATGCCGCAAGCCGCGTTCCAGCTCCTCATCGGTCACATAGCAAGCTCCATCCGAAAGTGCGGCATGTTCACAAAAAAAAGCAATAGCGGCTTTTGTGCGCAGAAGAGAATCCTCTGCTATGCCCATCTTCTTCGCTATCGCGTCTGCCGTAAGAAAGCCTATCCCCTCAACTCGCTCAACCAAAATATAAGGATTCTCTTTGATTTTCTCTACGGCATCCAAACCAAAAACGCGCATAATCTCCTGTGCCGTTTTTGGCCCCACACCTAAATTCTGCAACGCCATCATGGTGCGTGAAGAGGCTTCCTGCGCAATCAGCGCTTCCTGAATCGCTGCCGCCTTCACCGGCCCTATGCCGCGAAGCGAAAGCAACACTTCCGGCTCCTCGCGCAAAATAGTTAACACGTTTACGCCGTATTCTTCCACCAACTGCGTCGCCCGTTTTTTCCCGATATGCGGAACCGCCCCCGACGAAAGATACCGTATGAGCTGTTCCGCCGTCGTCGGCTCCACTTTGCGCGCCAATTTCACCTGCAGCTGTTCGCCATATTTGGGATGAAAAACGAGATCGCCCTCCAATTCCCAATCTTCCCCTTCCGTCAACGAAAAAAAAGTGCCTACGCACGTTAAGGGACCGTCCTCTGTGGACAGCACAAAGACGGTCCACCCACTCTCGTCCTTATGAAAGCGTACGGTGGAAACCGTCCCCTTAATTTGCATAGAACACCTCTTTTCGATGCACTCCTAAAAGATGCTTTATCGGCGACCTCGTGAACGCCGAAACGCATGAAGCAGCTGGCGCACCTCGTTGTTATTCGACAAAACGTTCGACGTCTGCGCCCAATCCTTTGAGTTTTTCTTCAAAGCGATAGTAGCCGCGGTCTAAGTGGAACACATTATGCACTTGCGTCTCTCCGTCTGCAACTAATCCGGCAAGAACCAGTGCCGCACCGGCACGTAAATCGGTAGCATTCACCTTTGCGCCGACTAAATGCTCCACGCCGCGGATAACCGCTTCATTGCCATCGGTCACGATGAGCGCCCCCATCTTGTTCAGCTCATCCACATGCATGAACCGATTTTCAAAGACGGTCTCCTCGACATGACTTTGTCCTTTGGCGATACACATTAGTGCCATGAATTGCGCCTGCACATCCGTCGGAAATCCGGGATAGGGAAGCGTGCGAATCTTGGTCGCTTTGAGCCTGCCGGTGGACTGAACGAGAATCGTATCATCGTCATTTTCTTCGATACGAACGCCCACTTCCTGAATCTTCGCCAAAATCGGGCGGATATGCGCAGAAAGCACATTCTGCACTTCCACCGTACCGCCGGTCATCGCTGCGGCAACGATGAAGGTAGACGCTTCAATGCGGTCGGGAATAATCACATGGCGTGCGCCGTGGAGCTTCTTTACCCCTTGTACGGTAATCGTAGAGGTGCCGGCTCCGCGTACTTTTGCCCCCATCTTATTCAGAAAATTCGCTAAATCCGTAATTTCCGGCTCTTTCGCCGCATTCTCAATAATGGATTCCCCACGCGCCATCGTGGCAGCCATCATGATATTTTGTGTCGCACCCACGGAGGGAAAATCCAGGTATACTTTTCCGCCTACCAAACCGCCGTCCGGTGCTTTTGCGCCCACGGCATCCGGTTCTTCGTCAATTTCCGCACCGAGCGCCTTAAAGCCCTTCAAATGCAGATCCACCGGTCGTTTCCCGATGTTACAACCTCCCGGCATTTGGGTGAACGTACGCCCCAGACGAGTGAGCAAGGGACCCATTACCACAAAAGAAGCCCGCATACGGTTCATTAACTCGCCCGGCGTTACTGTTTTGTTCACTTGTGAAGCATCAATGCGAATGGTTTCCGCATCAAGATATTCCACCTTGACATCCAGCGCACGTAGCACATCCACCATCACTTCCACGTCTTTTAGCGGTGGCACCTGCTCTAACACAATCTCTTCTGTGCCAAGCAAAGACGCAGCAAGTATGGGCAGCGCTGCATTTTTAGCGCCACTGATGGTCACACGCCCTTCTAACGGACCGCGATTGCGCACCCGTATATATTCCATAAAAACTCCTTACTTTGTGCCGAAAAGGCGATCGCCGGCATCCCCCAGTCCCGGCAGAATATAGGCGTTCTCATTCAGTTCGCGGTCTAATGCCGCCATGATAATATCTACCTCCGGGTGGCTCTCCTGCACCGTCTTTACGCCTTCGGGCGCACCGATGATACAGACCGCCGTGATTTTTTTGCATCCCGCTTTTTTCAAAAAGTCGATGGCGGCAACCATGGATCCACCCGTTGCCAGCATGGGATCCAAGACAAACACATCACGATTAGCGACATCTTGTGGCAGCTTGAGGTAATACTGCACCGGCAAATGCGAATCGGGATCACGATAAAGACCGACATGCCCCACTTTTGCCGTCGGTACGATATCGAGGAAAGAATCTACCATTCCCAAGCCGGCACGCAAAACCGGAACGATGCAAAGTTTCTTGCCGGTCAGTCGATATCCCGTAGTCGACTCCATCGGTGTTTCCAGTGCATATTCCTCTAATTGCAAATCTCGCAAAGCCTCATACGCCTCAAGAAGAGCAATTTCCTGCACCAGATGACGAAACTCGTTCGTTCCGGTATTTTTATCCCTCAAAATGGATACCTTATGCTGAATTAATGGATGATCTAATACAACCAGTTTTCCCATCTCGTCCCCCTTTCCGGGCATTTTTTTTATTCTACCACAGAATCCCCCGTAGAATAAAACCCGTAAACGAGGCTTTACGACACATAAATGCTCTTTCCGCCAGCCGCTTTCATCAAGCGGTTCATAATCGCCACGCCATATCCCACCGGCTCAATTCCATGGACAAAAATAGCGTCGCAATGATGACGGTCTAATTCACGCAGCAGCTGAAAAATGCGCTGCCCCATGGTATCAATCCTTCCTTCTGTTCCGAGAGAACGAATCACCGCTTCTTCCGGCGGAAGCAGCAGCGAAAGTTCTTTCGCCGCTTCGGCAAACACCATAAAGCCGACTTTCTTTCCTTTTTCGGCAAGGGAATAAAAGTCGCTAAT
Source organism: uncultured Murdochiella sp. (assembly GCF_902488755.1). Taxonomy (GTDB): domain Bacteria; phylum Bacillota; class Clostridia; order Tissierellales; family Peptoniphilaceae; genus Murdochiella. The sequence continues at coordinate 8,105 of NZ_CABTXF010000003.1, forward strand.
CATGCGAGACTCTACGGCGTTTTCCTCGCCGATGTAGATGGTCACCTCTGCGGACGGCGCATAGTGCCGATATTTCATGCCCGGTGACTTGGGGGGCGCAACGCCTGCATCAGGCGTTGCCTGCATTTCTGTCGTGACCGGCGAAGGGTTATTCATCAGGTCCAATGCGGGATCGATGTGTACGCCGGGAAAAAACTTTTCCAGCATACTGGGCGGATAATAACCTGGACGAAGCACCACGGCAGGCTCTTCCGTTACATCCACGACCGTCGATTCCACGCCGATATCACAAGCACCGCCATTGAGAATAAGCGGAATACGACCATCCATATCCTCTAAAACATCCGACGCCGTCGTCGGACTGGGTCTTCCGCTGCGATTGGCGGAAGGAGCGGCAATCGGCGTTTTCGCTTGCGCAATGAGCGATCGCGCCACTTCGCTGGTCGGCATGCGAATGGCAACGGTCGATCCCCCTGCCGTCACCCGATCGGGAACCCGATCCGATTTTTCAAAAATAAACGTAATCGGGCCGGGCCAGAGGCGCTGCAAAGCGTTGTACTGTGCCGGAGTAACCTCTTTTACCAGGGTATCTAACATATCTAATGTAGCAATGTGCAAAATCAGCGGATTATCTTGGGGACGCCCCTTCGCGGCAAAAATCTTTGCTACCGCTTCTTCATTAAGACCGTCTGCGCCTAATCCGTAGACCGTTTCTGTCGGAAAAGCAACGATCTCTCCTCGACGAATCCATTCGGCAGCTTCTGTAATGGCAGGAGCAGAAGCCTTCACGGCAGGCAGCACCTGCGTCGTAAACCGGTGCTCCTCGGCGGCTCCTTTCTCTCCCATCGGTTCTCTATCCGAAAAATGATTCATCGCGTCTTCTCCTTCGCCCGTCCGATCGCTGCGGTCAGCTTAGGCACTAACTGCTTTTTTCGCGAGAGCAAGCCCACGCCCAAGAAACTGTTGTTTTTCAACGGTTGATGAAATTCTTCGGCAATTTCTTCGGCGTGTTCGCCATCCACAAAAATAAGCGAGTTTTCCGCAAAGATGTCCGTTACCACCAAAAGATAGGTATCCAACCCCTGCTGACGGCGAAGCTGCTGCATGGTCTCCATCAGTGTTTTTTCCATATTCACCAGACTCTCGCTGTTTAACGTAAACACTTGCGCCACCTTGACCTTAGAGCCTTCAATATCAAACGGCTTGACGTCACCGGTCAACAAATCGATGGGATCTTTGCCGGTTAAGTCTGTCCCTGCGCGAAACATTTCCATGGCATACTCTTCAATGTTGATGCCAGCGATGGGGGCAAGACGTTCCAGTGCCAAGCGATCCAGCGCCGTCGTCGTCGGGGAACGAAGCAAAAGGGTGTCGGAGATAATCGCCGAACACATCATGCCCGCTGCCGTCCGAGAGGGACGAACACCTTGTTCAAAGTACATCTGGGAGACAATCGTCGAGGTACAACCCACCGGCATCACCCGAAAATAGATCGGCCCCGGTGTATTCACATTCGCTACCCGGTGGTGATCGATGATTTCCAGAATATCCGCGCGGTTCAAATCCGGAACGGATTGGGTCGATTCATTATGATCCACTAACACAATTTTCTTTTTGGGCGTGTTAATCAAGTGATACCGACTGATGGAACCCACGACACGCCCCTGTCCATCCAGCACCGGATACGAACGAAAACGGGTTGTCGCCATAATTTCACGCACTTCATCAAGATATTCCGAACGATGGAACGTCACCAATCCCTCAGAGGTCATCAGGAACCGCACGGGAACGGCTTGGGGCAAAAGACGCGCGGTCGAATACGTGGAATTGGGCGTGCGCAGCACCGTTACCCGATACGTCTTGCACAATTCCTCCATGCCTTCCGCCAAATGCGCATTATTCGTCAAAATAAGCACCGATGCCCCGATGCGGATGGTTTCTTCCTGTGCTTTTTCGCGATCGCCCACCACGACAATGTCATTTTCCCCAATCACCTCGTTAATGTGATCCATGGCATGAATATGAATCGATCCGGTTCGCTCACGGGGATGTTCCGGCAGATAGACGACCTGTCCGGATAAGACTTCCACGATATTTTCCAGCGGGGTATCCGATCGTCCCAAGATATTATCATTCCATATCGTGGCATAGGAATTGGTGATGTTGGAAAGAGAAATGACCCCCATGAGCTTTTGGTCATCGTCCACAATGGAAAGCGAGTTTTGATGATTCTCTTGAATAATCTGGGTCGCACGCGCAAGCGTAGTCATCGGTGAAATGCCATAACTCGTATCAATCTCGATTTCCGAAAGCTGAGCCTGCATGGTATCACGAAACGCCGGCGCTTTTACACCAAAATACTGCAGCGCAAACTGCGTTTCCTGATTCACGTCGCCCAAACGAATGGGGATGGCATCGTAATCGGTAGTACGATTCTTCAATTCGGCATACGCAATCGCCGAACAAATGGAATCGGTATCCGGCACTTGATGTCCGGAAATATAAAGAATCTCTTTTCCGCCCATTATTCTTCCTCCTGTTCTGCGCTATCGGACGGTTGCGACGCAATCGACTGCTCCACCGACAAATCCACCTCTTCCGAGGAAAAGCCTTCCTCGGAGGCGGCATTGTCCGCATCCGCAGCAGACTGTTCCGGTAAAGTGGTTTTTCCATTTTCCCTGCGCGTCTTATTGAGCAGTTCCATAAATTCTTCGCCGGTAATCGTCTCGCGCTCTAAAAGAAATGCGGCAATGACGTGCATTTCCTCTTCGTTCTCTTCCAGAATTTTCCGTGCGGTCTGATGCGCTTTTTTCAGAATCTCCGCGACGCGGCTATCGACTTCCGCAGCCGTAGCATCCGCCGCCATCAAGGACGTATCCTGGCTTAAATAAGGACTGTTCACGGTTTCCAGCGCCATAAAATCGAAGTCTTCGCTCATGCCGAAACGAGTAACCATGGCGCGTGCCATTTGTGTCGCCCGTTCAATATCGTTGGATGCTCCGGTCGTCTTGGTCTGAAACACGAATTCTTCCGCTGTTCTGCCACCGGTAAACGTGACAATTTCGCGAAAAATATCTTCCTGCGTCATGATGACTTTTTCTTCTTCGTCCACTTGCATCGTGTAGCCCAAGGCACCCGAAGTACGCGGAATAATCGTAATCTTTGTGACCGGCGCGGTCCCCTTCTGGATGGCGGCAACGAGAGCATGTCCGACTTCGTGATACGCAATGATTTTTTTATCGCGATCGGTAATGACCGCATTCTTTTTCTGCTGTCCGGCAATCACCGTTTCCACCGACTCTATCAAATCTTCGGTCGTTACCGCATTACGACCTTCGCGGACGGCTCTAAGGGCACCTTCGTTGACAATATTGGCTAAATCTGCGCCGGATGTACCGGCAGTCATTTTGGCTACCTGGCGGAAATCCAATTGTGCGTCGGTCTTAATCTTTCGGGCATGAACGCGCAGAATGTCTTCTCGTCCGCGAATATCCGGCAATTCTACACGAATTTGGCGGTCAAAGCGGCCGGGACGCGTAAGCGCACGGTCAAGGATTTCCGGACGATTCGTCGCTGCTAAAATCACCACGCCGCTGTTGCCTTCAAAGCCGTCCATTTCGCTTAACAATTGATTCAACGTCTGCTCACGCTCGTCATTTCCACCGATTCCGGCGGTATCGCGACGCTTGCCGATGGCATCTATTTCATCAATAAAAACAATGCAAGGTGCTTTTTTCTTTGCCTCTTTGAAAAGATCTCTTACTTTCGCCGCACCCATGCCGACAAAGAGTTCTACAAATTCCGATCCGGAGATGGAGAAAAACGGCACATGCGCTTCACCGGCGACCGCCTGCGCTAAAAGCGTCTTCCCCGTTCCCGGAGGGCCGACCAAAAGAACCCCTTTTGGCGATACCGCACCAATCTCGCGATACTTTGCAGGGTTTGACAGAAAATCCACCACTTCCAACAGGGAATCCTTCGCTTCATCCTGTCCGGCAACATCGTGGAAACTCTTGCCACTCTTGGCTTTCACATACACCTTGGCATTCGACTTGCCAAAACTCATTGCGCCGGAACCCTGCATCTGGGTGATAATGCGGCGACCCATGTACCACAGAAGAGCCAAGGGAATAAGGAAGGTAATCAAAAATCCCAAAATCGGATTGGGTGTAGTGGGTATTTCCGCACTGTATTCCACACCTTTCTTATCCAGGAGCTCGGTCAATGTATCGCTTTCCCACGGGCCGGTCTTCATCTTGACGGCAGTCCCGTTTTTGTCGTTCACCACAAAGGTATAACCGGTTGCGCTCTTTTGCACTTTCTTTACCTGTCCCTCTTCCACCAACTTCGTAAAAGTCGAATAGGACACTTCTTTTATGCGGGACTCGGTAATCATCGGGCTGATGATGAGCTGAATAATCAACAGCACCACAAATACTGCCAGATAATAGTAAATTATCGGTCGTTTCTTATTGCTTCCGTCCGGATTCACTGTACACCTCTTTTCCATTTATCGATTCTTGATGGTGTTACCCTTTTTCCGCAACTTTTATTCTCGGCAAAAAGGATTGTATGAGTATACGCCATAATTGTGAAACGAACATGTTCTTTTTTTCTGCAGCGCACTTCTTTTTATGCTATACTGACGATGCTTTAGTAATAGTAATATCCTGTGGGTGCCGCTAAGCGGTAGTTTTTATCTGCGCACCTTGCTGTGAGCGGGTTCATACGTTGTCTGATGTGGCACGATGAATCATTAAACGGCGAGGCAGACAGAGTTCTTACAAGAAAGAATGGCAAACAATAGCATCAAACACCACACGATTGTACAGCACGGAGTCTTCTCACGGCCAAGGCAATCTTTTTTTGGTTCGGAAGACACCGTGTCCATGAAAACGAGGTGTCTTTATGAAATGCTTGTCGAAAAAGTCATGGAGAAATCAGCCCATGCAGCTACTGCGCCGATTTGCGGCGTGGATGAACTTATCCGTGTTGGATCTTTTTTTAATGGTTCTGGGCAATCTGACAATGGCCTTTGCCCTCTATAACATCCATATGCCGTCCCGAATTACCGAAGGCGGTGTACTTGGTGGCGTTGTCCTGCTGAATAAGGCTTTCGGGCTGGATCCTGCCATGTTGAGCATTGTTTTGGACTTTACCCTTTACGGATTAGGCATTCTTCTTTTGGAACGGGGATTTTTGAAAAAGGCTGTGTTCTCAACACTTTCTTATGCCACTTCCTTGAAGATTTTTTCCGCGATCGGTCCGGTTTTGCCGTCCCTTGAAAATGCACCTTATCTGGCAGCCATCGTCGGCGGATTGCTCCTGGGTGCAGGATGCGGTCTTGTTGTTACCCGAGGCGGCGCTGCCGGTGGCGACGACTGCCTTGCCTTAATCCTCAAAAAGCGCACGTCGCTGTCGTTAAGCGGAGCGTACTTCATCAGCGATGCGGTGGTTCTTGGGTTGTCCTTCTTTGTCTATCTGCCGGCGCAAAACCTGCTGTGGTCCTTCCTTACGACCCTCATCTCATCCTTTGTGGTCGGACAATTTGAGCTGCGCCTGCCGAAGTCGGGAACTCTTGCCCTGCCCATGAAGCAGCGAACCGATGCTTCCAATGCGCGCGCCTGAACAAACTAAGAAACTGCGACGTTTTCGGTTTTCTCCATGTTCCCCTTCCGTTATAATGATCCTAAAAAAACGGATATAATAATCTTAAGAATGCGGAAAAGGAGGTTGCCGTGAAACGTCGCTTTTTTGTTGTGTTGCTGCTTCTCTTTCTGCTCTGTCCTTCCCTATCCCACGCCGATATGGGTCCTAAGCCATACGTTTCGGTGCATATCACCGGATCGGACACACGCTACTACGCAACCTTGTTATCTTCCCCTGCAGAGTATGGTCCATGGAGAGCGAATACAGTCTGGACCACTGATGCGCCGGATGCCATTCAACAAAAATTTCAGCAGTTTACACTTCCCGAAGACTATTATTTTTTAGGCTATGTAGCGGAAGCGGCTCCTCGCGATTTTCGTTGGGGCTACTATCCACCGGAAACGTTTCGCATCCTCCTTTATGACGAGAAAGCGGATCATTTTTTGCTGAGTGCGCCGCTCACGCGTCACGCTTTACAAAATGAGTATACTGTCACTGTAAAAGAAGACCGCATCACCGACATTCAGTTCCGCTATGACTATCTGGCGGATGTTCCGAAGCTTTTGGCGCTGATCGTCGGCACGATCCTGATTGAGCTCGCCGTCGCCTACCTGCTAGGAATCCGAAAGGCGGTGGCACTTCGCTACATCGCCCTTGTGAATCTCGGCACGCAGGCGCTTCTCCATCTCGGCTTATGGTTTATCGGTTTCCGACTGGGGACAACCGGCATCATGCAGGTCATGCGCCCTGTCTTGTTGCTTCCCCTGGAAGCTCTTGTCCTCGGCATCGAAGCTTTTCTCTACCGCAGAAAATTGCCGAAAGAACAGCATCCCGTTCGCTATGCCGTACTTGCCAATCTGGTGAGTTACACGATCAGCCTGCTGATTCCGTAACGCGAAACAGAATCGAATAAACGAAACAAAAAAGGAGCCGTTAACGGTCATTGAATTAGGGATTTTAGAAAAAATGATTCAGAGAGCCTTTGGTGGCAAAAGGAAAAGCTGTGAATTCAATGCTCACAGCCTTTAGATTTATAAAAGATCATTCTCTATATTCTTTTATTTCTTACAAGAATTCTAAAATAAGGGCATTTACCATTTATTGATAAATCCTTATTATCATTGCCTTTCCTAAATTTTAATATTTCGAACTGATCTGGGTTGAATTTATGAAGAAATGTAATCGGAACACCTATGGCTCCATCATAATCGTTAGGAATATCGACTGTTCGATTTACATTTATTCCTTCATAATTATCATACTTCGGATATTTTTCTTCATTTCCTTTATATGTTTGAGTCAGCGGTATATCTATATGCCTTTTTTCATTATCTAAATTTGTTAGCCATAAATTATTATTTGTCGAGACTATCCTGTTACCTTCATCATCTATCTTAGTTTCGGTCCCATATAATTCATAATGCTCTGGGACTATAAATCCAGATATGCCACGTCCCATATTAATGCCCATCCAGACCTCATTATTTTGTATTAATTTAAAAATACTTTTATAAGTAATTGCATTGATGTTTCCAATTACAAGAAATTCTTTCTTAAACTTTATTATTTGTTCAATGTGTTCTCTGAAGAGAGAAAATGGTGGATTTGTTACTACAACATCCGCTTTCTTTAAAATCTCGATACTTTCTTGACTTCTAAAATCTCCATCGCCTTTAAAATATTTAACATCATATTGATTTGGTATCATTTTTTCTTCTTTTCCGCCTGAAAATTCATAGTAAAATCCACTATAATTATTTTTATCATGGTAGTTAAAAATATTAATATCATTCTCGACATAGCAAGATGATATTATTTTTTTTAAACCTAATTCATGAAAGTTTTTGGCGAAAAATTTATAGAAGTTACTTTTAGTTGGGTCGTCACAATTGCAATAAACGGTTTTTCCTTTAAATTTAGTTTTATAATTCTTTAATTCTCTCTCAATGTCGATCATTTGCGTATAAAACTCGTCGTTTTTGTTTTTCTTCGCTTTTCTCAAATGAACGTTATTGTTATTTCTCATCAATACTTAATCTCCCCGATTATTCGTTATTTGTTCAAAAATATCTCTCCCTAACATCTTTAAAGATGTGTCTGCGATATCAACTAAAATATTAAACATTTCTTCGTTAGACCATCTGCTACCGTCCCCTTTTGTGTACATTGAAGCAGCTTGGAGCATAAATGATTTATCATCACTTTTGATAATTTTGTTTATACAAAGATTCGTATTAAATGGCATCCCATAATTCGCAGCAGTTAACCGATCTAATCGGTTTAATATTCCAGAATTATAATTTAAAACAACTATTCTTCCGTCGGGTCTTGTTACTTCAATAGTCTTAGTCAAAAAATTTGATCCTTCTAAAAAAATAACATATGGAAAATGTGATTCAGATAGCATAAAATTAGCTATTTCAGAAATATTTTTATGCGAGCGCTCTATAGCATTTCCCGCAGCCATTAAGTCTTGATTATTGTTCTTGCCAACTAGATTTCCATTCTTAATATTTTCTATGTCTTTACCTTGAAATTTAGCTTCCGATACTAAAACAACTCTCCAATTATTTTCATCATCTCTTACCTCTATTATTCCTCCATCCGGTTTTATTCTAGAGTTTTCTAAGAATAATGTTTGACCAAGCTCGCTATCTATTTTTTGTAAAGATTTATTAATTTCTGATTTACGTATGCTACTTCTATATCTAAAAGTTAATTCTGGATATTTTTCTTCTAATTTTTCTAATACTATTTTTGATATTTGTCCAACTGACAAGTCATGTCTTTTTGCTTCATCCCCAAATATACCAATAACACCATGCGACTCTTTGTGTTGAGAAGTTAATCTATTGCTTTGATTCTTTTTCTTTGCCATTTAGAGAATCTCCTTATAACTTATATTCCAATATCTCGGATATATCGCATTTAAAATACCTACAAATTCTACCAAGTATTACCATGCTAACATTCTCATCCCGCCCCATTTTTGCTATGGTTCGCGGAGTTGTATTTATGGCTTTTTGTAAGTCAAGTTTATTCATCTTTTCGTCTATTAATTTTTTCCATAATTTATCATAGGAAAATCCCATATTGCACCTCTTTAGCTTGTTTCACTTTATATAGTTTTTCTATAATATTATACCACGTTTTACAACGTAGTCTTTATATATTTCTTTAGACGGACTTTTTGAAACTCTATAGGGAAAATTGACATCAAAAAATCGGCACAAAGGTTAATACCTTCATGCCGATTAAATTTTAAGAAAATAAAACCCTAATTAATAGTCCCTGTTAACTCCTTTTTATTTATAAGATTCCACCCGCAAATTTCAGCTACTTCTGTAGCGTCTCCATGGCGGCAATAACGCGCGCAACAGCTTCATCCACCGACACATCTTCATTGGTCATTTCACGGCGCGTGGAGTATTCTACCATGCCATCGGCGGCGTTGCGCCCCACGGTGATGCGCAGCGGGATACCGATAAGGTCACGGTCATTGAATTTCACGCCCGGACGCTCGTCACGGTCGTCCAGAAGCACTTCGATGCCTTCTTTTTCCAGTCGCGAAGAGATCTCGTTGGCAAGCTGCATCTGGGTGTCATCTTTGGTTTTCATCACGGTAATCATCACATGATACGGGGCAGCGATGAGCGGCCAGATCATGCCTTTTTCATCGTGATTCTGTTCGACGAGAGCGGACACCACACGAGTAATGCCAATTCCGTAGGAACCCATCACGAGTGGACGGGCAACGCCGTTCTCATCCAATACCGTTGCACCGATGGCATCCGCGTATTTCGTTCCCAATTGGAAGATGTTGCCCACTTCGATGCCACGGGCAAACTGCAACGGATTGCCATGAACGGGGTCGAGGTCACCTTCTGCCACCATCCAAAGGTCGTCCGCAATCTCGCCGTCAAAATCACGACCGAAGTTTACATTCTTCAGGTGCGTATCCGCTTTGTTCGCCCCACAGACGAGGTTCGCGCGCGTAGTAACCGCCGCATCCACAATGATGCGCACCGTATCGGGAAGCCCCACCGGACCGGTAAATCCTGCCGGCGCACCCGTCACGCGCATAATGGTTTCCTCGTCGAGCATCTCGATTTCATGCTCCGGCTTCTGCAAATAAGCGATGAGCTTGGACATGTTGAGTTCACGCTCCGCCGGCATAAAGACGAATACCGGTTCGCCGCTAACGCGCAGGCAAATCGCCTTCATCATCTTATGCGCCGGAATATGCAAGAAGTTTTCCAACTCTTCAATGGTATGGACGTTCGGCGTATCGAGTTGCTCAACCGGCAAGGGTTCTTCCGCCGGATACGACGGCTTTTGCATAGAAGCCTTTTCATCCGTCGCGGCATAGCCGCCTTCGGCGTAAACGATAACGCCCTCACCGATTTCGGAAAGCGCTGTAAATTCATGCGACACACGGCCACCCATAGCGCCGGAATCGCCTTGGACGACACGATAATTGATTTCCAGACGGTCAAAAACGCGCACATAGGCATCCCACATGGCTTGATAGGAAGCTTCCAGTCCTTCTTGGTCCATGTCGAAGCTATACGCATCCTTCATCAGAAACTCACAGGAGCGATTGATGCCGAAACGCGGACGCTTCTCATCGCGATACTTCCAGCCAATCTGATACAGATTGAGCGGAAGCTGCTTATAGCTGCGCAGTTCTTCTTTTACCAAATCGGTAAAGTATTCCTCCGCCGTCGGACCAAGGGCGAATTGCTTATCATGACGATCCGTCAATTTGAACATTTCCGGGCCGAATGTATCCCAGCGACCGGAGGCTTCCCAAATTTCTTTGGGCTGCAAATTGGACATGCGAATTTCCTGTGCGTCCGCCCGATCCATCTCCTGTCGAACCACTTCTTCAATTTTTCGCACGACGCGGTATCCCAGGGGCAGATACGTATAAATGCCCGAAGCGGCTTTGCGGATCATACCTGCACGCAAAAGCAGCTGATGACTGGGGACTTCCGCATCCCCCGGCACTTCACGCAGCGTCGGCATATAGAAGCGTTTCATTCTCATGTTATTCTCCCTTCGCTTCCTGCTGGGCATTCCAGTTTAGGTACGCCTCTACGAACGGATCTAAATCGCCGTCCATCACCTTCTCGATATTTCCGGTCTCTTCACCGGTGCGATGGTCTTTTACCAGCGTGTACGGCTGGAACACATAGGAACGAATCTGAGACCCCCAGGCAATTTGCTTGTACGATCCCTGAATGTCCTCAATCTTCTCGCGGTGTTCTTCTTCTTTAATCTGCACGAGCTTAGCGATAAGCATCTCCATCGCTTTGGCTCGGTTCTGAATCTGGGAACGTTCATTCTGACACGTGACGACCACGCCGGTCGGCAAATGCGTAATGCGGATAGCGGAGTCGGTCGTATTGACGTGCTGTCCGCCCGCCCCGGACGAACGATAGGTATCCACCTTGATGTCTTTGTCGTCCAGCTCAATTTCCCCCGTATCCTTTAAGACCGGATATACATCCACACTGGCAAATGAGGTATGTCGGCGGCTTTGTGAGTCGAATGGCGAGATGCGCACCAAGCGATGTACACCCTTTTCGCCTTTGCAATAGCCGTAGGCATCGTAGCCTTTAATCTCAAATTGCACCGACTTAATGCCACCGGTTTCTTCTGTATTGATGTCGGTTAACGTCACCTTCCAATCCTTGGTCTGGAACCAGCGCTCGTACATACGCATAAGCATTCCTGCCCAGTCCATGGCTTCGGTTCCGCCGGAACCGGCATGAATGGAAAGAAAACAGTCATTCGCGTCATATTCTCCGGAAAGCAATGCTTTTTTGGAAAGCGCCGCCAGCTTCTCTTCCATACCGGTCAACGCTTTGGTCAAATCTTCTTTTTCTTCTTGGTATTCCTCTTCGTTGAAAAGTTCCACCAGTCCGTTCAAATCCTCGTACGCCGTTTCAATCTCGCGATACGCATCAACGTTCGCTTTCTTTCCGTTCAACTCGACCATGACGCTCTGTGCCGCGTCGGAATCATTCCAAAAATCCGCTTCTGTCGTCTTTTGATTTAGTTGCTGAACCGATGCTTCTAAACCGGCAATGTCAAAGAGAGCTCCTTAACTCACTCAAATGCACCCGGACAGTTTCCAGATGCTGCCGCATTTCATATAATTCCATACTTCCTCCTCATGCTCGGACGACTTTTTGGCTTCCTTGCCTCCATTCGTCGCTCTCTTACCGCATTATGGCAACACTATCACACTATCGTGTGCCTTTTCCGCCGAGAAGCCTTATTTGTCAAACCTTCCGTGACAGTTCTTGTATTTCTTACCGCTGCCGCACGGGCAGGGATCATTTCGTCCTACTTTTTTATTCTTGCGCACAAAGGTGCGATTTTCGGGTTCCGCTTCATCGCCCGCGCCAATCGCACGGGTCGGCGTAGCAACAGCTGTGCGCACGATTTCACGCTTCGGCGGTTCAATATGGTACAGCATACGCACCGTTTCTTCCCGAATAGACTCATTCATGGCATTAAACATGTCATAGCCTTCGTTAGCATAGGCACGTACCGGATCTTCATTGCCCATCGCGCGGATACCAATTCCTTTGCGGAGCTGATCCATCGCATCAATGTGATCCATCCATTTGGTATCCACCGCACGCAATAACACCATGCGCTCCACTTCACGCATTATCGAAGGCGTGACTTCCTCTTCTTTGCGAGCATAGAGATCATCCGCAATGTGCATAAGCTGATCCTTGAGGTCTTGTGCCGTCATGCCCTGCAGTTGTCCAATAGCCACTGCCCCTTTTGGCAAGAAAACACTGTTGAGATAGGTAAACAACCCTTCCATCTCCCACTGCTCCGGTGGCAGATTTTCTCCGCAAAAACTATCAACCGCATCCGAAACTACGCCGTGAATCATCTCGACGACTTCGCTGCGCATATCTTCTCCGTTTAATACGCGATTTCGTTCGGTATAGACGGTGTTACGCTGCATATTCATGATGTTGTCGTAGTCCAACACTTGTTTGCGCGTAGCAAAGTTGTTGGATTCCACCTTCTTCTGTGCGCGTTCAATGGATTTCGTCAGGATACCCGCCTGGAGAGGTTCATCTTCCGGGAAGGCACCCGATTCCACGAATTTCTGCATCCGCTCGCTGCCAAAAAGACGCATGAGCTTATCTTCCAGTGAGATGAAGAATTGGGATGTGCCGGGGTCGCCCTGTCGTCCGGATCGACCGCGCAGCTGGTTATCAATACGTCTTGCCTCGTGGCGCTCCGTTCCCAGAATGAACAGTCCGCCGACGGCTTTCACCTTTTCCGCATTTTCTTTGGTTTCAATAGAAAATTCTTTTTTCAGGCGTTGGAACTTTTCCCGGGCATCCAGAATTTCACGTCCGGTAATCCAGACCTCTTCTTCACTCTCTTCGCCGGCACTATTTGCCGGAAAGGTTTCTTCGGGCTCCACATGGCGGAAGCTGTCGGCCCATTCTATGAGCTCCGCGCTATCGCCCTCTTTTTCCATCTTCTTCTTCGCCATCCACTCGGCGTTACCACCCAAAACAATATCGGTACCACGACCTGCCATATTCGTCGCGATGGTCACTTCGCCGAAGCGACCGGCCTGCGCGACAATCTCCGCTTCGTGACGATGTTGCTTGGCATTGAGGACATGATGTTTGATGCCGACTTTTTTGAGCATCTTGGAGATTTTCTCCGAAGTCTCGATGTCTACCGTACCGACCAGAATCGGTTGCCCTGTGGCATGAATTTCCTGAATCTCTCGCACGATGGCGCGGAATTTTTCCTCTTCACGGGCATAGATCGCATCTTCGCGGTCAACGCGAGCAATGGGCTTATTGGTTGGAATTTCAATAACATCGATATGATAAATCTCGCTAAATTCATCCGCTTCGGTAAGACCCGTTCCGGTCATGCCGGCGAGTTTTTCATACATGCGGAAGAAATTCTGGAAAGTAACCGTCGCCAGTGTTTTCGACTCACTCTTGATGGTTACACCTTCTTTGGCTTCAATCGCCTGATGAAGACCTTCGCTATAACGACGGCCCTCCATAATACGACCGGTAAACTCGTCAACAATTTTGACCTCGTCGTTGTCCACCACATAGTCAATATCTCGGCGCATCGTGGTTCTGGCTTTGAGCGCCTGGTTAATATAGTGCATCAGCTCCATGTGGGACGGGTCGGAGATATTCTCTACATGGAAATAGGCTTCTGCCTTTCCGTTCCCTTGTTCGGTAAGGTTCGCGGTTTTACGCTTTTCATCCACAACATAATCAACCGTTTCGAGCTTATGTTCTTCCAAAAGCGAATCCAGTTTATTGAGCTCTTCGTTCGGATCCAGCACACGTCCTTCCAAGGTCTGCACGAACACATCTGCACGCGAATACATCTCGGTGGACGGATCGCCCATGCCAGAGATAATCAACGGCGTACGCGCCTCGTCAATCAATATGGAGTCGACTTCGTCGACGATGGCATAATGCAATTTACGTTGTACCACACCCGATTTATAAATCGCCATGTTATCACGCAAATAGTCGAAGCCGAACTGGTTGTTGGTACCATAGGTAATGTCGGCATTATAGGCATGTTTACGTTCATCTTGTTCCATGGGCTGCAAAACCACGCCTACACTCAACCCCAGAAATTGGTGAACTTTTCCCATCCATTCCGCATCGCGCTGTGCTAGGTAGTCGTTGACGGTGACGATATGTACACCCTCGCCCGCTAACGCATTCAAATATGCCGGCATCGTCGCTACGAGCGTTTTTCCTTCTCCGGTCTTCATCTCAGCGATGCGTCCCTGATGCAAAATAATACCGCCGATAATTTGGACGGGATAGGGCTTCATGCCCAATACTCTCCACGCGGCTTCTCTCACCGTGGCAAATGCCTCCGGCAAAAGCACATCCAGCGTCTCGCCATCCTGATAACGCTTTTTATACTCCTCCGTTTTTTCCCGCAAAGCGCTATCCGAGAGGTTTTTCATCTCCGTTTCCAACGCCAACACCGCGTCCACTTGAGGACGTATTTTATCAATTTCCTTGTCGCTGAAGGATTTCGTTAAAAAATCAAATAATCCCATATCTACTCCCTTGTACGTTGCTTTACAACACTCCTATCATAGCATTTTAGCGGCCATTCGTGTAAAGACTTTGGAGAAGTTCGAAGTCGTTCTGTGCGAAGTAGTTCTGTGCGAAGTCGTTCTGTGTGAAGTTGTTCTGGGCGAAGTCGTTCTGGGCGAAGTCGTTCTGGGCGAAATGGCGAATGTTTATCGATTCCTCTTTCTACAGCTCTGATGAAAGACGATTTTCGGCTTTGTCTAACATGGTAAGCTGGGGATAAAGGCGGGCTAGTAACGATTGGGACAAGAGGGATTATGGGCATTGTCCAAGGGCGATTGGGGTGATTGACTTGCGTGCGACTCTGGCTAATCTGGTTGTGGAGCGAAAATGGACTATACGATTATGCCGAGGATGTGCGCGACCCTGGCAAATGTGGTTTTTTGGCGTTTGCCAGGGGTTGTTGTGGTGTATTTGACCCTGGCAAATGTAGTTATTTGACGTTTGCCAGGGGTGAAATGGAGGTGCGTGACCCTTGCAAATGCGGTTTTTTCAACCTTGCCAGGGGTTCAGTGCGAAATTTGACCCTGGCAAATGTGGTTTTTTGACTCTTGCCAGGGGTGGAACGGGGCTGCGCGACCCTGGCAAATGCGGTTTTTTGACTTTTGCCAGGGGTGGAACAGGGATGTGTGACCCTGGAAAATGCGGTTTTTTTGACGTTTGCCAGGGGCGAAATGGGGCTGCGCGACCCTGGCAAACGTGGTTTTTTGACTTTTGCCAGGGGTGGAATGGGGCTGCGCGACCCTGGCAAATACGGTTTTTTGACGTTTGCCAGGGGTTCAGTGCGAAATTTGACCCTGGCAAATGCGATTTTTTCAACCTTGCCAGGGTCGGAACTGGGATGCATGACCCTGGCAAATTACATTTTTCAGCGTTTGCCAGGGGCAACATTTATGAATAAAACTGCGCCGCCATCTCCATTCCCAGCGGCGCTCCGCCTCAACTGCGCCGCCATCCCGACTTCCAGCGGCGCTCTACTTCAACAGTCATCCTTCTCCGCACCACAGAACCTACTTATCGCAAAGCCCCACGCCGTTTCGACAACCCATACTTAATTCCTGTAAATCCCATCCTTAATTCCCGTAATAGAAGGGATGAAGAAAAGCGGGCGGCAAAGAGACGCGGTGCTTTGCGCCCTGATGGTTTCATTGACGAAGGAATTTCAGATGGTCTAAAATGAAATCGTGAAACATGGTCAAAACCATCTTAGAAAGGAGGAATTGCTTAATAAAGGGAAATCGATTCCCATCTTTTCTGCGTGCCCTGTCATGCGCATCACGAGAAATAAGCATTGCATCACGTAGAATAAGCATTGCATCACGTGAAATAAGCATTATGGAAACAAGAGGTATTATCCATGAAAAAGTATGAATTAGCCGTTCCTGTACCACACCATTTTTCGTACGTTGTTCGTGATTTGCCGGAAGTGACCATCGAACAGCGCGAACGAGCCCTAAAAGCCACCCATTACAATGAATTCGCCTTTCCTTCGGGAATGCTCAGCGTCGATATGCTTTCCGATTCCGGCACGACGGCAATGACCAATACCCAGTGGGCAGCACTCTTCCTTGGGGATGAAGCGTATGGACGCAACACCGGTTACTATGTGCTATTGGATACGTTCCGCGATATTTTTGAACGCGGTGGAGAAAAGAACTGGAAGAAGGTGCTGGATCTGGTGCGCACGGACTGCCGTGATGTCGAAAAAATGATGGACGAAGTCTATCTGCAAGAGTACGAAGGCAACTTCTTTAATGGCGGAGCGGCACAAATGGAACGCCCGAACAGCTTTATCATCCAGCAAGGACGCGCTGCCGAGTCGGTATTGATGGAAATCGTGCGTAACATTCTGAATCAACGCCATCCCGGAAAGAAATTCACCATTCCATCCAATGGTCATTTCGACACCACCGAGGGAAATATCAAACAGATGGGATCCATTCCGCGCAATCTATACAATAAGGAACTGCTGTGGGAAGTGCCTGAAGGCGGAAAATATGAAAAGAATCCGTTCAAAGGGAATATGGACATTGCAAAGTTAAAACAACTCATTGAAGGCGTAGGTCCGGAAAATGTGCCTTTGGTCTTCTGCTGCATCACAAATAACCCCGTTTGCGGCCAGCCGGTCTCCATGGCAAACCTGAAAGCCATTAACGAAGTCGCGCATTCCTACGATATTCCTGTTGTTTTCGATGCGGCACGATGGGCGGAAAATGCCTATTTCATTAAGATGAATGAAGAAGGATACGCCGACAAGTCCATAGCCGAGATTACGACAGAAATGTTCCAATACTGCGACGTATTTGCCATGTCCGCCAAGAAAGACGGGCACGCCAACATGGGCGGTATGCTTGCCTTCCGTGACAAAGGACTGTTCTGGCAAAAATTCTGCGACTTCAACGAAGATGGAACGGTGAAAACCGATGTCGGCGTACTACTAAAAGTCAAACAGATTTCCTGCTATGGAAACGACTCTTACGGTGGAATGAGCGGACGCGACATTATGGCATTGGCGGTCGGGCTCTATGAAAGCTGCAATTTTTACTATATGGATGAGCGCGTAAAACAAGCGGAATATTTGGCACAGGGCTTCTACAACGCCGGTGTAAAAGGTGTCGTCCTGCCGGCAGGCGGCCATGCCGTGTACATCAACATGGATACTTTCTTTGACGGCAAGCGTGACCATGAATCCTTTGCCGGTGAAGGCTTCTCGCTGGAGCTCATCCGTCGTTACGGCATCCGCGTGGCGGAATTGGGCGATTTCTCTATGGAATATGACCTGAAAACGCCGGAACAGCAAGCCGAAGTAGCCAACGTCGTACGCTTTGCCATCGACCGCAGCCGTCTGACGCAGGAACATCTGGATTACGTCATTGCCGCGGTCAAGCAGCTGTATGAAGATCGAGAAAGCATCCCGAATATGCGCATCACCTGGGGACACAATTTGCCGATGCGCCACTTCCACGCCTTCCTTGAACCCTATCCGAATGAAGAAAAATAAAGGAAAATGACGAAGAAATAGTTAGAGGTGTCTTATGACAAACCCAAATACCACAACAAATGCTGCTCCGGTGGAAAAACGCGACGGATTTGCCTCTCGCTGGGGATTCATTCTCGCCTGCATCGGTTCCGCCGTGGGCATGGGAAATATATGGCGTTTCCCGATTTTGGTACAAAAATATGGCGGCTTGACCTTCATTCTGCCCTACCTGCTCTTCGTGCTGCTTATCGGCTCCACAGGCATCATCGAAGAGTTTGCGCTCGGTCGCATGGCATCCGCCGGTCCGGTCGGCGCTTTCGGCATGGCGACAAAAGAGCGTACCGGAAGTCGCCATCTTGGTGAAATGCTCGGTGCCATTCCCATCATTGGCGCCCTCATGCTCGCCATTGGCTATACTGTCGTCATGAGTTGGATTTTCAAATATTGCTGGATGGGCATCAACGGCGAACTGTATGCGTTGGGAACGGAAATGTCCGCCATTGGCGGCTCATTTGGATCCATTGCGCCGGAAGCAGAAACCTTCAGCGAAGCGTTGCACATGATGATTTCCGGCGGTTTATTCGGTGTAGGAAACGGAATCTGGCTGTTAGTCGGACTCTTCGTATCGCTTGCGA
This sequence comes from uncultured Murdochiella sp., assembly GCF_902488755.1. Lineage (GTDB taxonomy): Bacteria > Bacillota > Clostridia > Tissierellales > Peptoniphilaceae > Murdochiella. Next base: position 26,512 of record NZ_CABTXF010000003.1, read on the forward strand.
TTATGAGTCTTGGCGTTGCCGGCGGCATTGAAAAAGCAAATAAAATTATGATGCCGCTACTCTTCATCCTCTTTGTGGGATTAGCGATCTACATCGGTACGCTGTCTGGAGCAGGCGAAGGCTATCGATTCATCTTCACCTTAAATCCTGCCGGTCTTGGCGACCCGAAGGTGTGGATTTTTGCCTTTGGACAAGCGTTCTTCTCGCTATCCGTTGCCGGAAACGGTTCCGTCATTTATGGATCCTACCTGTCCAAAAAAGAATCCATCCCCTCCTCCGCATTTAATGTTGCGCTCTTTGATACCATAGCCGCCCACCTTGCCGCCTTCGTCATTATCCCTGCCATGGCGGTAATGCTCGGATCCGAAATTAACAACGTCAAGGGAGGCCCCGGACTGATGTTCGTCTACCTGGTGAACGTTTTTAACGGAATGCCCGGCGGTCGCATCGTCGGAATGATCTTCTTTATCTGCGTTCTCTTTGCCGGTGTCACCTCACAAATCAATCTCTATGAGGCGCCGGTTGCATTCCTGCAAGAGAAATTCCGCTTTAAGCGTCTGCAAGCCGTCGCCGTCATCGGCATACTCGGTGCGGTGGTTGCCATACTCATCCAGCCTTGGACATCGCAATGGATGGATATGGTTTCCATCTACCTCTGTCCTCTTGGCGCACTCTTGGCAGGTGTGATGTTCTTCTGGATCCTCAAAAAGGAAACTGCGCTTACAGCGGTGAATGAAGGCAGCAAGAAACCCATTGCCGGTTGGTTCTATCCCTTGGGCAAATATTTCTACTGCGCTGCAGCGTTACTTGCGCTCATCGCAGGTGCCATCCTCGGCGGAATCGGCTGATTCAATTTGTCGTGTCCACGAAAATAGCTAAGCAAAGTATATAAGAAAGGCAGCGCGCCGGTTCACTAACCGGTGCGCTGCCTTTTCTTATTTTCTGCCTTTACCCAGATGCTTCACGCACCGTGAACGGTGCCTTGACTTGGCATTCTTCTCTGTTTTACACGTACTGTGCTGCGATATTTCCCTTACTTCTTGGGGATCAACAATCCGTAATTGCCCGCTTTACGCTTATACACACAGCAGATTCGATCGCGATCCATATCGAAATAGAGAAAAAAGTCATGTCCAAGCAATTCCATCTGGTCAACCGCTTCCTCTGCACCCATTGGCAGGATCTCGACTTCTTTTGTGCGCGCAATATCCACATCCTCCGGAATCGCTTCTTCGGGAGTCGGTTCCTCTACCTCCGCAAAGCGGATAGCGTTCTTCACATAACGGCGACGTTCCAATTTTGTCTTATATTTGCGAATTTGCGAAACCAAAGCGCTGATGCAGTCATCTACAGCGACCAGCAGCTCGTCCTCGACCTGGTCGGCACGAAGAATGGTTCCCGATGCCGGAATAGGAATGGTGATTTCACACCGCATTCCGGATTTCTCCTGCGACACGGTCACTCTCGCCTCAACGTCCTCTTGGAAATATTTGTTCAGGCGGGATACTTTCTTGTCGATGTCGTTCTTCGTGTTATCTCGCAAAGTGACGTTTTTTCCGTAATATACAATCTTCATAACTTCCCCCTTCCTGTTTATCACGTGTTTACCCCATTTTCATGAAAACGTTCGCTTGTTTTGAAAATTTTCCTGTAATGAATAAGTGCATATTTTCTTTCTTCTTTTGCCCCTATAGCAACGAATGAATAAATATGGTTTCTTTTCCCATTCAGTATACACCCTATGCGAATTGTGGATATGTGGACAAAGGAAGAAAAATCCGGTGGAAAAAGTCTTTTTTTCTCTAATTATTGCCTTTTTTATCAACAAGTTATCCACATTCCTGTGGATAAATAAAAAGAATCGGCGCGCTTGACATTCGTTCTCCATTCAGCAGGTCAGAATAGTGGATGAAAAGTTACGCAGTCCATCCCGATATTTATCGTTTTTCTTGTGGTAGACCGTTTTTTCTCCGCCTCATATAGTATTCCTTATTTCCGGCAAAAATGATGTGTTGGTAAATACTGTATGAAAATTAGTCATCTCCATTTTCCTGATTTCGAACGCCATGAAAAATTCCTTATAGCGATAAAAAACCGCCGAAGCGGAACGCTTCGGCGGCAAATGTACCATCCGGTAAATGTTACCTATTTTTGGTACGCTTCTCGTAGGAGATGAGGTATTCCTCTTTTTCACGGTCGTTCATAAAGACGAAGTGACCGGGGACGAGTTCGCGCAGCTTCGGCTTTTCACCGGAGAAATCGCGCGTGCTTTCATCATAGGTGACCAGCTTCTTTTCCTTCTCAATCAGCGGATCCGGAATCGGAACCGACTGCAAGAGCGATCGTGTATAGGGGTGCATCGGATGCGCAAAAAGTTCTTCCGTTTCTGCAATTTCCACGATGCGACCGTTGTGAATGACGGCGATACGATCGGAGAAATAGCGAACCACCGAAAGGTCATGGGCGATGAAGAGATACGTAATGCCCTCGGTTTCGCGGAACTTGTTCATGAGGTTCAGCACTTGCGCTCGAATAGACACATCCAACGCCGAAATCGGCTCGTCCGCAATGATGAAATCCGGACGCATGACGATGGAACGCGAAATGCCAATACGTTGACGCTGACCGCCGGAAAACTCATGCGGATAACGCGATTTATGTTCCGGCAACAGTCCAACCGAAGACAGTGCCTGATCCACCTTGTTAGCACGGTCGGTCGTATCCTTATACAGCTTGTAGTTATCCAACCCCTCGGCGACGATGTGATCGACCGTAGCACGCTCGTTCAAAGAAGCGGCCGGATCCTGATAAATCATCTGGATATCTCGCACGAGGTCATGTTCCTCTTTGCGCGATAACTTACCGTTGATCTTTTTTCCCTTAAAATACACTTCGCCTGCGGACGTAGGATGCAAGCGGATGATCGCGCGTCCGATCGTCGTTTTTCCGGAACCGGATTCTCCGACCAAAGAGAATTTTTCTCCTTTGAAAATCTGGAAGGAAACATCTTTTACTGCACGAAACTTTTTGCCGTTATTGCGGAACGTCACTTCCAACCCGCGTACATCGAGGAGAACTTCACGATCCTTTTCCGACTTGTTTGTTTGCGGCTGATTCGTGTTATCAATAGTTGTCGTCACTGTAGTCTCCTCCCTTCGAGGTCATTTGCACCATGCGCTCATGCAGATTCTGGATGACCGCCGGTTTCTCGACCTTCGGCGCATCCGGATGTTCAAGCCACGATTTCACATAATGCGTAGGAGAAACCTGGAACATCGGCGGTTCCAGTTCAAAATCCACCTTCATGGCGTACTTATTACGCGGTGCGAAGGCATCCCCTTTGATAGTCTCAAAGAGAGAGGGCGGCGTACCGGGAATGGCAAAGAGATCCTGCTCACCCGTTCCCAGCTGTGGCAACGAAGAAAGCAATCCCCATGTGTAGGGATGACGCGGATCAAAGAACACTTCCTCCGCTGAACCATGTTCAATAATCTGACCGGCATACATAACGGCAACCTTGTCGGCTACCTTTGCCACGACACCCAAATCATGCGTGATATAGATGGTCGTGAACTGGTATTCCTTCGCTAGCTCTTTAATCAGCTCAATAATCTGCGCCTGAATGGTCACGTCCAACGCGGTCGTCGGTTCATCACAGATAAGAATCTTCGGACGGCACGCCAACGCAATCGCGATGACAATACGTTGCCGCATTCCGCCGGAATACATAAACGGATATTCATCGTAGCGTTTTTCCGGATCGTGAATGCCGACACGACCCATCAGTTCAATCGCCAGCGCTTTCGCTTCTTTCTTGCTCTTGCCCTGATGTTTGATGATGACCTCGCTAATCTGATAGCCGATGGTACGCACCGGATCCAAAGAAGTCATCGGGTCCTGAAAGATGGTCGCAATCTTTTTGCCGCGAATCTTTTCCCAGTCTTTATCCGACTTTAGCTCCATCAGGTTTTTGCCTTCAAACCAGATTTCACCGTTTGAGACGCGCCCGTTGTTTTCCAGCATTCCGGTAAACGTCTTCGTAAAGACGGACTTTCCGGAGCCGGATTCCCCAACGATGGCAAGAACCTTGCCTTCTTCAATATCGAGGGAAATGTGCCGAATCGCGCTCAATTCACGGTCACGCACCTTAAATTTCACTTGCAATTCTTTAATGGACAGGATGTTATTGGTCATGATGTTCCTCCTATACCATGTGATTGCGAGGATCGCTGGCGTCTGCCAGGGTCTGCCCGACAATATAGAGCGAAACCGAGATTAACGCGGTTACCGCGAGTGGAATAAGGAACAAATACGGCGCAGAAGTCATATAGAGCGCGTTCTTTTGCACAATACGTCCCAAAGACGGAATGGCGGATGTCAAACCGACACCAAGGAAGCTCAAGAACACTTCCGTGGAGATGAACATCGGTACATAACGCGAAAGAAGCGTCATCAAAACCGATACCAGGTACGGCAGGATATTGTTGCGGATAATCTTTGGCGTGCTGGAGCCCAACGTCTGCGACGCCAAGTTGTACTCGCGGTCACGAATAATCATGACTTGCACGCGAATAAAGTACGCCACACTAATCCATGTGGTACACGTCATGGCGAAAATCAGAGACCAAACACCGTCTCCGAAGGTGTATGCCAAGACCATGACCACCAACGTAAACGGAATGTTGGAGATGACGTTATAGACCTCAATCATCACGGCATCAATCTTTTTGGAAAAGCCCCAAAACATGCCAACAATGACGCCAATCACCATAACAATTGCCGTCGCCACGAAGGCGATGAACAAACTGGTGCGCGCACCCGCCCAAACCGCATCAAAAAGATTCTGTCCGATGTCGTTCGTGCCGAACGGATATTGCCACGAAGGCCGTTGGTACCATGCTGCGCGGTTATTGATATTCGGTGCGTCCATGTTGTGAAAACCGGAAAGCATCGGCTGAATAAACGCCAGCAGGAATACCGCCAGCATAATGACGAGCATAACGATGGCGACTTTCGAGGAGAAAAACTTACGAAATACGCTTCGCCAATAGGAATATGCGGGAGCGACAATGTGTTCAGAAGCCGTTTCGTCAACCACATGCGGTTCAAACGCATCGGGCGGAAGCTCCGGAATCGAATCCAAGGCTACAGCCGTTGCCTTCGTTTCTTGTACAGAGGTACTCTTCGTCTCCATTAACGGCCTCCTTTCTTCGCCTGCAGCGAAATACGCGGATCCACAATCGTCATGAGAATATCGCCGATAAAGACCGCCGCAACCGCTAACGCCGTGAAAATAAACGTCAAGGTGATAATCATATTGTTGTTGCCGGCATTAATCGCATCGGGCAGCATCTTGCCCATGCCCGGAATACCGAAAACCGTTTCGGTTAACACCGCACCGGAAATCGCCAAGATGACCGAGTACGGAATCTCGCTGACAATGGGAATCATCGCATTTTTGAAAATGTGACGGCGCGAAATTTCAATGCCGGAAAGCCCCTTCGCCTTTGCAAATTTCACGTAATCGGCGGTGGATTGGTCCACCATGTAACGGCGAATCCACATCATTAAAGAAGGCGTGCTCAGCAAACCGAGAATGAGGATCGGCATGATGTACGAACGAGGATCATGCGGTCCCAGATGCGTGAACATATCCGGCAAGCCGAGATGGATCCCGATGTACTTCATGAAGAAAATAAACGCCAAAGAAGGTACCGAAATCAGCAAGTTAATGTAACCGATTCCGATTTTATCTAACAATCCGCCCGGCTTTTTGGACATAGCCACCGCGAACGGAATGGAAAAGCCATAGGTAATGAGGAGCGAAATGATGCCGAAGAAATAAGAAACCTGCACCATGGACATCGATTCTTTGAACGTCTTACCATCTGCATAGTGATCGTTGAAGCGTTTGGTATCAATCGATGTCAGCTTAGGCTTATACTTCAGCGTGTGCTGATTCAGCGGCGACTTCATCTTTACACCCGTAGGGAAAGTTTGCTCGATTTTTTTATCGACACCCTGCCCGTCGGTAATAACATCCAACGTCATCACGCCGGGTTGTACAGGGAAAGATTCCCCAAAATTCAGCGTAAAAAAGTTCTGGTGAATGAACGGAAAATGACCGTCCAGGTAAATCATATATTTATGCAAGGTACCGGAACCGACAAGCGCCGGAAGCCCATTATGGTCTTTCTCAATGCGATACCCGCGCTCCAAGTCCGGATTTTCCGGGTCCTGAATATAGTTCTTATGGTCGCGAACAATTAAGCGACCGAAGAAATTCCCAATCAGCTCAAGAGGATTGTAATAGCGATAGGCAATTCTCTCCCCTCTCAGATCATCAAACTTATCCAGTGTCTCTACGGTAAATCCACGCTTCTCTAAATCCTCGATGACTTTCTTTTGTGCGGGACTATCCTCTTTGTCATTGCCTATTTCTTCCGGTTTCAAATCGCTGAAAATCTTGTTATTGGGAATAAATTCCAAATAGCCAAGAGATTCCAGTTTTCCGTAGTAGTAAATTGTCTTCGCATTTCCCGAAATTTTTTGCCAGCCGCCGTCTTGCGTAAAAGACTTCGTCTTCGGAATCAATTCAAAAACAATGAGCACGACTAAACTGACAACGACAAGAACGGAGACTACGGATTTAATGAGACGCGTAATGATATACCTTGCCATATTATCTCCTTACTATGAAAAGAAGGGGATGAGATTTCTCATCCCCTTCCCTCTCCATTCTTCTCTTTATTTATTCTTCTCAAACTCCGCAATGGCGGCATTATACTGTTCGGTTGTGACCAAATCCGCCTGCGTGCGTAGACCCTTGTATTTGTATTCCGACACACCATAAGCGCCCATCAATCTTGAGAATGGCACTTCTTTGGTCACACGCATTGAACGTGTCTGCATCGATGTCGGGATATAGAAGCAACTTTCGATCAGCTTGGCATCCGCTTTCGCAAACGCTTTATAGCGCTCATCCAGATTGTCCGTAATAGCATCTGCCTCACGATACAGCTTATCGTAGTCCAGCAAACCTACTTGCTTTTTGATATCTTCATCGACGATTTTGCCATCTTCGCCAACTTCACCCAAGCCCATTGACTTCAGGTAGTAGCCGTTCTTTGCGTTATAAATATCAACGAACGCCTTCGGATCATGATAATCCGGGCTCCATCCGGTGTAGGTGGAGATGTCGTAGTCCATCTTCTCCGGATCTGTATTGTTATAGCAGACCGCTTTGATGGTCTCTAAATCACGTAAAATCAATTCGATGATGATGTTGCCTTCGGTATTCTTTTCGACGGAATCTTTCATCGACTGGGCTCTCTTCGTCAGCGTATCGGCAGAGCTGTTGACCATAACATCCAAGTGAATCGGGAACTGTACGCCTTCTGCTTTCGCCGCTTCGATGTATTTCATAGCCTCTTCCTTGCTATAGAAAGGAGCCTGTCCATCGTTCAGGTTGCGGTTTTCACCCGTGTCTTTATTGTAAGCTTCATTGACCAAATCGTAATAGTTCTTTCCGTCTGAAGTCTCAGCCGCTTCGGCAACATTGTTGATGTTGCGCATACTTCCGATAGCTAAATCTTCCGGCATACCGACACCCAAATAGGACTTCACATCGTACGCCGCGCGCAGCGCTTTACGGAAATTCTCATTCAAGATCGCATTATGCGTAGCTTCCGCCATTGCTTTGTCTGTCGCATAATTGGTATGCTCAAAGGACTTGCGATTAAAATTGAACACGATTCCAAAGACCGACGAATTCGGCAGCGAATAGGATGTCTTTCCTTCATATTTTTTCGCATAATCCGCAAAATTCTCCCATGACGGATTCAGCGCAGCCGAATAGTAAACGCCTTTTTCAAAGCCGTTAATCGTCGAATAGGGATCCTGTCCAGCGTCAAAAATACGAGTAACCTTATCGAGGTAAACATGTTCGGCATCCCAGTAGTCTTCATTCTTGACCAAAACCGCTTTGGACTTCTCGACATTCTCGCTCAGGATGAACGGTCCGTTATACAAAATCGAATCCAATTCCTTAGAACCGAATTTGCAATCCTTTTTGTTCGGCGCACCGAGTTTGCAGCCGTTTCCTTTGGATTCAAGGTATTCCTTGTTAATCGGATAGAGAACGGTATAGGTCGTCAGAGAGTGAAAATATGGAATCGACATCGACTTGCCATCTTCGCCTTTTTGCATAGTGAACTGTACCGTGTAGTCATCCAGCGCTTTGACGCCGACCTTTTCCCAAGCAGCGTCGCTGAAATCACTCTTCAGATAATCGGAATAACCATCAATCAACCCCGTTAACAGATCTCCTGTTGCAGAGGCGAATTCTGCGCCATGACGAACACCGGTTACAAAGTCTTCCGCCTTTACTTCGGCAAATTCTTCGCCCTGGTTGGTGACCCATTTAACGCCCGGACGAATCTTAAAAGTCCAAACACTAAAGTCTTCGTTCGGTTCAACCGATTCCGCCAATGCGTTCTGTAATTTGCCATAATGGTCTGTCTCCATAAGACCATCTACCAAGTTCGCATTAATTTCATGGTCGGTGGCAAGCGCTGTAACGACGTAGTCCAGCGTCTGCACTTCGCGGTCAGTCGGCAAGGTAATTTCCTTATCCGCCGATTCCAACGCTTCTCCTGTCTGTCCTGCGCCCGAGGTGTCACTTGCCGAAGCATCACCGCCGGCTTGTGAATCATTGTTGGCCGGAGCTCCGCATGAGGTTAAACCCAATAACAGGGCCAAACCCAGGGCAGCAAATTTCTTGCTGTTCATCTTTCTCCTCCTACTCTCCTTGGTTACCGGTTCTTCTTTCCTACAACAGTACGACTTTAACTGCGGTTACCGTCTTGAAAACGCTGAAGACGACCGACATGCGCCGATTCCTCGCCTTCAAAGAAAAAGGATCTCTTTGAAAACGTTCCGCAATTTCCGTAATTATAACCCATTCTCCGTTTCTACTCAAGCGCAATATCAATCATCGCGATGAATGAAAATTCATTTTAGGGAAACACCTGCTTCTTTTAGCGCCTCTTCGACCTCTGCGCGAGGATACGGATCGTTCATTTTTACGGGATGCACCTCTCCGTCCTTCACATAGATTAACGCCGGAATGTACTCAATACCGTGTTTGTCAGCAAAATCAAGAAAAGTCGGATCCTTTATCGTATCCAGCGCCGAAAGAGCTAACTCGTTGTCGCTGACAATCTTCTGCATCGTCGGCGTAAACTTTACACAGTAAGGGCAGGTGACTCGTCCGGCGTAAAAAAGCAGCTCTTTCTTGCTTTCGATGGCGTCCTTGACATCCTGCATGGTGATGGCAGGATACGTCGCAATAATCTTCTCATACGTTTTCTGTTCTTCCGTCAATTCCTCGGAGGATTCTTCTGCGCTGTCAGAAATGCTCTCTTCCTGCGAGGCGCTTTCGCTTTCCTCCATCGAGGATACTACCGATGCCTCTACTTGTAAGGAGCTTTCACTCGCGCTGCTTTCCGGATTCGGCGACTTCCCACACGCACTCAACGCAAAGAGCAGTGCGAGACACAGAATGCCTATCTTTGTTTGCCTCTTCATCATTCTCCTTCTTTCTCCTTTTCCAACATATCACGTAATGTGCGCCATGCCAAAACAGCGCATTTCACGCGCTGGGGCATATGTGAAATATCTTTTAAGGCAACAGCATCACCCAGTTGTTCTTCCAGAATCTCGTCATCCTGTTCCTCGCCCTGAATCATCGCTAAAAACGTTTCAATGGCATCTTTTGCTTCCTCCACGGTTTTTCCTTCGACCAATTCGCAAAGAAGAGATGTCGATGCCTGGCTGATAGCGCAGCCGTGTCCGGTAAAAGAGAGCTCTTCAATGCGATTCTCTTCCCGTTTGATATGCAGGGTAATATCGTCTCCGCAACTCGGATTATGACCGCGTTCACTCGCTGTCGCCTCCGCTAAATCATGGCGATGCGCCGACGCACGGGCATGTTCCATGACGATTTGCGTGTATATTTGTTTCATATCCATGTTAAAGTTCCTCACTGTACGGCGTTTGCGTTTCGGTCGCCGGAACACCCATTATACGGCGCACCTCCTTGATGGCTTCGATAAACGCATCCACCTCGTCAACCGTATTATAAAAGGCGACGCTGGCGCGGCAGCTGGCACTGATATGCAAGCCGCGATGCAGCGGCTGCGTGCAGTGATGACCGGAACGAATGGCAACGTCTGAGGCATCCATAATCGTTGACACGTCATGCGGATGTATTCCGTTAAGATTAAAGGCGACCATCGTGCCGCAATCATGGTGTCGGGGACGATAGATGCTTACACCGCCGAGATGTTCCAGTTGCTCAGCAAGATACGCCGCTAACGCCTTTTCATAGGTTTCGATATTCTCCATGCCAATCGTTTCGAGATAGGTTATTGCCGCATCCAGTCCCACTGCGCCTCCGACGTTCATGGTACCTGCTTCAAATTTATAAGGCAATTCGGCAAAAGTGGAGGACATGTCCTCGACGTACTCGATCATTTCCCCACCGTACAAAAACGGCGACATCGCCTCCAGGAGCGATTCTTTTCCATACAGAACGCCAATCCCAAAGGGAGAGCCCATTTTATGTCCCGAAAAGGCAAAAAAGTCGCAGTCCCAATCTGTCACATCCACAGGGCTGTGCGGTGCATACTGTGCGCCGTCCACCACGACGACAGCGCCGACGGCATGTGCCTTAGCAATCATCGCCTTCACCGGCGGAAGGGTGGCAATAACGTTGGAAGCGGCGCTAAATGCCAATACTTTGGTCTTCTCGCTTAGCTTCGCTTCAAAGTCCGCTTCATCCAGCTGAAAATCTTCGCCCAGCTCGATATAACGCAGGGTAGCGCCGGATTGTTGACAGGCAAACTGCCAGTTGACGCAGTTGGAATGGTGTTCCATGCGGGTGATCAACACTTCATCGCCCGGCTTTAAGATGCGAAGTGCATAATCATACGCAATAAGGTTGAGCGATTCGGTCGCATTGCGCGTAAAAATAATCTCTTTGGAACGCTTAGCGCCGATAAAGCGTGCAACATGTTCACGCGCCTTCTCATACGCTTGCGTAGCGTAAAGCGACAGTCGATGATTACCGCGCAGAGGGTTTGCGTTTTCGTGCGCATAAAACTGTTCCATCCGTTCCAAAACCGGACGGGGACGTTGGGTTGTCGCCGCGTTATCCAAATAGATGACGGGCTTTTCTTCGTCCAAATACGGAAAATCGCGGCGCACCGTATCGAGCGAAAAATGCGGATGGCGCAAAAGTTGTCGTTGCTGTTCGTTCATTCCTATCTCTTTCTCGTTATCAAACGCTCATGAATCGCCTGTCGAATATTCTCCTTCAAAACCGGATCGGGGAGACGATCCAACGTCTCTGCCATGCGCGATTCTACAATCATCCCTTCCGCTTCGCTTCGACTCAATCCGCGGCTCATGAGATAGAAAAGCATCTCTTCATCGACACGTCCGGCGGAAGTTGCATGATTTCCTTCGACAGCGTCTTCGTGGCACAGGAGAACCGGCACCGCGACCGAATGCGCTTCGTCGCTCATCAAAACCGTGACCTCTTCTTCGTCGCCTACCGCGCCGCGCGCACCTTCTAAAAAGTCCAACGTTCCGCGGAAAGACTTGTACGCCTGATCAAGGAGCGCTCCATCTGCGCGAATTACCCCTTCGGTATACAAACCATGAAAACGGACATGGTAGAAAAGATCGATCTTCTCCTGCTCTTGGGCGAGGTAGGCGACATATTCTTCCATCTTCGCTTCCACACCTAACAGATCACCGGACAGATGATAATTCGTTCGTGCGCCGCCCAGTTCCACATGGGCAACCCGAAGGTTTCCACCATCGGCGACCGTAAAGGCGACACGCTGGTTGCTTATGGCGTTACTGTTGAGCCGATTAATTAGCACAAGCTGTAAATCGGCATCCTCTTCCACTGCGATATCCAGCATACCGTTTCGGGAGACCTTTGTATCCTCGTCGCTTTTTACGTCCAACACGACCGTTGCGCAATGTCCGCACGGTACGCGCAGCTGCAGCCGATCCTGCAGAACCGGATTTTCTTTCGATAGAGCAAAATGCAGGGTTTGCACTGCGCCATCTTCTACTGCCCACGAATAGGATACGTTCGCTTCCTGGGCATTTTTTGCTGCTACGGCTTCAGAAATACCCTGTGCATCGTGTCCCACGTTGCCGAAATCGACACCGCTCTGCTCTTGGACTTTTCCTTCTGTACGCTGCGCGTCGGTAAGTCCTTCGGTCGTTACGCCTTCAAAAGGAACCGTTTTCGGATACTCTTCTATCTGGGTCGGAACATCGTTGACTTTGAGCCACCGACAAGTTCTTGCGGGCAGCTCGCTTCCCCGATCTTGTTGAATATTGGTTTTTCGTGTCTCTTCCGTATGAAGAACGCTCATCCGATCGCTCCTTTCAGTTCCAAAGTGATCAGATTGTTCATTTCTACTGCATATTCCATCGGCAGCTCTTTCGCAATCGGTTCAGCGAAGCCACGCACAATCATGGCTTTCGCCTCTTCTTCGGGAATGCCGCGACTCATCAGGTAAAAGATAGCTGTTTCATCGATGCGCCCGATTTTCGCTTCATGCCCTAAATCCACGTCATCGGTAGCGATGCGAATGGCAGGGATGGTGTCCGAACGGCTTTCTGCGTCCAACATAAGCGATTCACAGGAAACCGAACATTTCGACCCTTTTGCTTTTTCGTTGACATCCACCGTACCGCGATAGATGGCGACACCGCCGGACTTGGAGATGGATTTGGAGTTTATCGTAGAATAGGTATTCGGCGCATAATGCATCACTTGTGCGCCGGTGTCGAGATATTGTCCCTTGCCGGCAAAAGTGATGCCGGTAAACTCGCTGCGTGCGCCTTCCCCGACTAAGAGACTTGACGGATAGAGCATGGAACAAGCCGAACCGAACGACCCGGAAACCCATTCAATGGAACCACCCTTTTCCACCCGCGCTCGTTTTGTGTTGAGGTTATACATGTTTCGCGACCAGTTTTCAATCGTGGAATAGCGCAGATGCGCATTTTCTTTGACATACAGTTCAACCGCGCCGGCATGGAGATTTAACGTATTGTATTTTGGCGCGGAGCAGCCTTCGATAAAATGCACCGATCCACCCTCTTCGACCAGAATGAGCGTATGTTCAAATTGCCCTGCTCCGGGCGCATTCAGACGAAAATAACTTTGCAGCGGAATATCCACGTCCACGCCCTTCGGCACATAAACAAACGATCCGCCCGACCACACGGCATAATGCAACGCAGCATAGCGATGTAGACGCGGCGTAATGAGTTTGCCGAAATGCGCTTTAATAATATCGGAATACTCACGCACCGCCGACTCAAAATCGGTGTACACTACCCCCTGTTCTGAAAGATAGCTGCGCATATTGTGGTAAACCACTTCGGAGTCATACTGTGCGCCCACGCCGGCAAGCGACTCTAACTCCGCTTCGGGAATGCCTAACTTGGTAAAGGTGTCGCGGATCTCGTCCGGCACATTCTGCCAATCTCTTGCCATTTGTGCTTTGGGACGCACGTAAGTCGAAATCCGGTTCATGTCGACCTCATGCAAATCCGGTCCCCAATTCGGATTCTCTGAGGCGTTAAAAATCTCCAGTGCTTCGAGGCGCTTGTCCAACATCCAGGACGGCTCCTCTTTATTGGCGGATATTTCTCGGATAATATCCGCCGTCAAGCCATTCTCCACTTTTACATCGTATTCAAACGCATTCTTCTGGTCGTACACGCCGCGCGGCAGCTCCTTAACGTCGGATTTTTCCGCCGCCTGAAATTCACCGGCCGCCAGACGCGCTTCCCGTTCCGCTTTTCGCCGCGCATGGCGCAGCGCCGCGTCGTCATTTCTGTTCATCGGTGACCTCCTCGGTCATCTCGCGGCGAATCCATTCGTATCCTTCTCGGTTAATACGGTCTGCCAATTCTGCGCCGCCGTTTTTCACGACTCTGCCGTCAATCACCACATGCACAAAATCCGGATGCAGATATTCCAAAATACCGCTGATATGCGTAATGATGAGGCACGCCTTGGTGTCATCCAGAAAATCGGCGACACCCCGACTGACAATGCGCACAGCGTCCACATCCAAGCCGGAGTCAGTTTCGTCCAACAGAATAAGCTTCGGATCCAACACCTGCATCTGCAAAATTTCCGTCTTTTTCTTTTCGCCTCCGGAGAAGCCGACATTCAAATAGCGTTCTGCGTATTCCGGTGCCATGGACAGTTCTTCCATCTTCTCTGCGAGCGCTTTCTTGAATTGCAGAACCGATGGGGTTTTTCCTTCACGCTGCCCTTTTGCCGTGCGCAGAAAATCCTCGACGCTTACACCAGGCACTTCCTGCGGCGTTTGAAAGCTCAAAAAGATGCCCTTTCGGGCGCGCTCATCCGCGCTATTTTCGAGAATGCTCTCGCCCTCAAAAAGAATATCCCCTTGATGCACGTGATAATGGGGGTGCGCCATGATGGCGTTGGCAAGCGTCGATTTTCCGGCACCGTTTGGTCCCATCACGACATGAATTTCGCCCGGGTTAATGGTTAAGTCGATGCCCTTCAAAATGTCGCTCTGATCAACACCAACATGTAAGTTTTTCAGTTCCAGTAATGCGGACATGTTTTCCTCTTTCCTACGTAAAAGCCTCGCCCTTCGGCGAGGCTGCGACTTATCGTGTGAACGTGTCGCGGTATGCCTTGACCACCGCTTGCGTAGTTATACCCAATTCACGCAGTACTTCCTCCGCCGGAGCAGACAAACCGAAGCGATCAATGCCCAAGGCAACACCATCCAATCCGACGTAGCGTTCCCACCCGAAAGTGGTCGCCGCTTCGAGGCTCAAGCGGTTGCGCACCGCCGAAGGCAACACCTTCTCGCGGTAGGCGGCATCCTGACGGTCAAAACGCGCGGTACTCGGCAGAGAAACCACCGAAACATCAATACCGTCTTCGCCAAGCATCTTCTGCGCTTCGATGAGCAATTGGACTTCTGAACCCGTGCCCATCAAAATGCCGTCCGGTATCTCTTTTTTCGACGGGGAAAGCACATAACCGCCACGGGCAACGCCTTCCTCCGCTTTTTCGTCCGTCGTCGGCAGTACCGGAATATTCTGGCGGGTTAACACGAGCATCGTGGGATGATCGGTGCTCTCTACTGCGAGCCGCCAAGCCTGCGCGGTCTCGTTGGCATCCGCCGGACGCAGAACATCCAAGTTCGGCATGGCGCGCCAGCTCGCTAACTGCTCGATCGGCTCATGCGTAGGACCGTCTTCTCCGACGGCAACACTATCGTGGGTTAAGACATAGATGACCGGCAGTTTGGACAAAGCAGCGACACGCGCCGCGCCGCGCAAATAATCGGAAAAGACAAAGAAGGTAGCGCCGAAGACTTTTGTACCGCCGTGCAAGGCAATGCCGTTGTTGATGGCCGCCATGGCAAACTCGCGCACACCGTACCAAATGTTGCGATAGGCATCGTCTTCTACGCGAAAAGCACCTTCGCCGGCAATCTGTGTTTTATTGGAGCCAGAGAGGTCAGCCGATCCGCCCCAGAAATTGGGCAGCTCCTTCGCGATGGCTTGCAGGACGGTATGCGATGTTGAGCGTGTTGCCTCGGCTTTATCGCCTTCTTTCCAGGAGGGCAGCGCATCCGTCCAGTTTTCCGGCAGTTTTCCGGCAAAGGCATCGGCATAGGCTTTTGCCTGCTCCGGATTCTTCGCCGACAGACGGTCAAAGCGCTCCTGCCAAGCGCGTTCTTCTTGCTCACCGCGTTTTCCGACAACCTCCGCAAAATGAGCTTTCACTTCTTCGGGAACGGTAAATGCGGGATAATCCCAACCCAAGGTCTGTTTTAATGCTTCCGTCGCCTCTTCTCCGAGCGGTGCGCCATGCACACTGTTCGTGCCCGCTTTGGGCGATCCATAACCGATAATAGTGTGTGCTTCAATGAGCGTCGGATGCTCTTTATCGGCACGTGCTTCCCGAATAGCCTCCGCAATCGCCTCTGTGTCGTTTCCGTCGGCAACATCCAACACCTGCCAACCATATGCACGGAAGCGTTCTGCCACGCTTTCGGTAAAGACCTGCTCGGTCTTTCCGTCCAAACAAATCGCATTGGAATCGTAAAGGACGATGAGTTTTCCTAATTTCAGATGACCGGCGAGGGATGCCGCCTCGGCACTAACCCCTTCCATCAGATCGCCGTCACCGCAAAGAACATACGTGTCATGATCCACGAGCACTTCCCCATCGCGGTTAAACCGTGCCGCCAGATGGGCTTCCGCCATCGCCATTCCCACGCCGTTGGCAAATCCCTGCCCAAGCGGGCCCGTAGTGGCTTCCACGCCCGGCGTATGGTGTACTTCGGGATGTCCCGGTGTTTTCGCATCCAACTGACGAAACTGTTTCAAGTCCGCAAGGGAAAGATCGTATCCGGAAAGATGTAAAAGGCTATACAGCAGTGCCGAGCCGTGCCCCGCCGATAAAATGAAGCGGTCGCGGTTGGACCACGCCGGATTTTTTGGGTTTTGCCGTAAAAACCGCGTCCAAAGCGTATACGCCATGGGCGCCGCGCCCAGTGGAAGACCGGGATGACCGGAATTTGCCTGATTGATTTGGTCAACGCTCAACATGCGTATGGTTTGAATGGCAAGCTGTTCTATGGATTTCATTTTTCCTCCTTGCGCAGAACGCGATTGTTTTCGGAAGCCGTTTCGTCTTTTGCACAACGCACTACTCGGCTTCGTTTTCCAGAATGGCAGAAATGGTTGGGGCAAACGGGCTCGTATCGGCTTCTTCCACGCGACCGCTATCAATTAACGTCGCTAAACCCGGATTGATAGCAATCTTCGCCAGCACGGGAAGGTCATAGCGTTTGGCGACATCGTCGATACGGCTTTTGCCGAAAATTTCATAGCGTCGCTTAGTGTCCGGCGCTTCAAAGTAACTCATATTTTCCATGATACCAAAAACGGGAAGGCTCATCATCTTCGTCATGTTAATAGCTTTCTCCACCACCATGCTGACCAGCTCCTGCGGAGAAGTAACAATGAGCACACCGTCCACAGGAATCATCTGAAAGACCGTCAACGGCACATCGCCCGTTCCCGGAGGCATATCGACAAAAAGGTAATCCACATCTTCATATACAACTTCCGTCCAGAATTGCTGAATCGCACTGCCGACGAGTGCGCCTTTCCAAAGCACCGGATCGGTGTCATGCGGCAAAAGCAAATTCGTGGAAACCACCTGAATACCGCTTTTCGTGCGTCGCGCGTAGGGAACGCCATTTCGACGCTCCAAGCCCCCATCCAATCCAAAAGCATGAGGAATGGAAGGCCCCGTCACATCGGCATCCAGAATCGCCGCTTCTCGTCCCGTCTGTTGCATCGCAAGTGCACACATCGTCGTGATCATGGATTTGCCCACGCCGCCTTTTCCGGACATCACCGCCACCACGTGACGGATACGGCTCTTCTCGTGCGGTTCCTTATAAAATACAGGCATCTTGCGTTTTTGTTGCGCTTTTCCCTTCCCCGCCGTTTGCTCGTTGTTCTCTTTTTTTTCTTGCTCTGCGCTATCTTGCGCGGACGATTCGGCAGAAACCGTCATTCTATCGCTCATGCTCTCCCCTTTCGTCCTTCCGTGCGCTCTTCCGCATCCACTAATTCCTTCAGCCGTCCGACCATCAGATACGGAATACGGTGCAAATCCGCCATCGTCCGACATCCCAGAAGCAGAAGCCCCATCGCAATATTATCTATCACGCCTTGCAGATACTCTTCTGCATATTCCAAGGAACCATGCATAAGATAGCGCAAAAGTTCTCCGGAAATCGCACTCATGTCCGCCCCTAAAACATGAGCGTGCAGCACATCCGTCGCTGTTTTTATTCCGCCCGAGGCAATGCGCTTGGTGTTTGGGCATTCCTTTCGTACATTCCAGATCGCTTTTGCCGTCGGAATGCCCCACGAATAAAACTCTGTCAGGTCGCGGCGCATGGAACGCTGATCTTCCACTTCCATAAAGTTGGTTCCGCCCGAACCGGATACATCAATGTATTCCACGGGAATATCACGAAGAAGACGTCCGTCCTGACGGCTCATACCAAAGCCCACTTCCTTCACGATGACTTTTTCGGGAAACGCCTCCGCAATGCGCCGAAGGTTATCGTATAGTCCCCGAAAATCGCGGTCGCCCTCTTCCTGTGCCATCTCTTGCGAAGGATTGATGTGCACGCCAATGCCCTGCGCATCGATCATCTCCATTGCGCGTTTAACCTGTTCCACCGAAACGCCCGCTGAAACATTGCCGATGATTAAGCCATCCTGACCGAGTGTTTCGCGCACAATGTGGAAGGAATCGACCGCCGCCGAATCTTCAAGCGCAATCACCTGTGAACCGACCTGCATAGGCAAACCAAAGTCTTTGGCAATCTGTGCCAAATCACGGTTGATTCCCTTTGTCATGTCAGTACCGCCCGTCATAGCATTAATCATTAACGGCACCGGAATGGTACGCCCAAAAAACGTCACCGAGGTATTGATTTCAGAAAGCGAGAGCTCCGGAAAAGATACCGGCTCCAAAACGACTTGATCCAACAGCGTACCGCCATACGGTTCGGTTCGCAACACCTGTTCAATGTGTTCATCTTTGCGTTCTTTGCGCATAATTCTCCTCCCCGTTTTGCTCTTTGCGTCGCAGAATGACCGGTGGATCCACGCCTACCACATCCGTTGTATGGGAAACGGCGGTTTTCTTCGCTGCGTTTCGGTCTCCTCTTCCGCCTAAGACATCCCAAGCGGATCTCATCATCAGTTTAACGCGGTTCACCTGGTTCACCTCCGATGCGCCCGGATCATAATCAATGGCAATAATGTTGGCTTCCGGATGCTTTTCACGCACCGCCTTCATTACCCCTTTCCCTGTAATATGATTCGGCAGACAGCCAAACGGCTGTATACAGACAATGTTGGGCGCACCCTGTTCAATGAGCTCAACCATCTCCCCTGCCAAAAGCCATCCTTCGCCATACTGATGTCCCAGCGAAACCACTTCCTGCGCATAGCGTTCAATCTGTTTGGCAACCGGCGGTTCTTGGAAATGCTTTGATGCACGAAGCGCCTTTCTTGCCGGTTTACGATAGTATTCAATCGCCGAAACACCCAATCCGCTGGAAATAAATCCCAACAACTTACTTTTGCCGAGCAGCTCGCTTTTATGCTTCGCATTGCGGAAACAGTACACCATAAAGTCCATTAAATCGGGAACGATTACCTCTGCCCCTTCCGCTTCCAGCAATTGCTGCAAGTGGTTATTTGCCTCCGGTAAATACTTCACCAATATCTCGCCGACAATGCCTGCTTTGGGGCATGTCCGATCCACACGCGGCACGGTGTCAAATTCGTGGACGCAATCGGCACAGAGCTGCTTAAACAGTGAGCGATGCGGACGCACAACAAACTCCGCAAAGCGTGCAATCCATCGGTCTTTCAGACGGTCGGTCTGCCCCGCGTTTTTCTCGTAGGACCGTGTCGCATTCGCGCATCGCATGACGAGATCCCCTGCTACCAGCGCATAACCGGCTTTATTGATGAGCGAGGGACGGAGAGAAAATCCTTCGGATACTTCTATCCCCTGTACAGAAAGGGCAATGACCGGAACTTGCGGATACCCCATGTCCGCCAATCCTTTGCGAATATAGCCAACATAGTTCGAGGCACGACACGCCCCACCGGTCTGCGTCATCAAAAGCGCCGTGCGATCCGGATCGTATTTTCCGCTTTCCAGCGCTTCCAGCATTTGCCCAATCACGGTAATGGACGGATAGCATGAGTCGTTATTGACATATTTTAAGCCTGCGTCAATCACCGACGGATCGACTCGGGTGAGAAAATCGAAATGATAGCCTTCTCCTGCCAGCGCTTGTTCCAAAATGGCGAAATGGTCCGGCGCCATGTTCGGCACCAAGATGGTATACCCCTCTTTTTTCATCCGTTTGGTAAACGGAGCCTTCACAGGCGCATAAGAATCCTTTCTTTTCGGTGCGGTTAATGCACGCTTTTCTTCCCCTTGCTTGTCGGAGAGCGCCTGCAAAAGGGATCGAATGCGAATTTTCACCGCACCGAGATTGGACACTTCATCAATCTTTAGCAGCGTATAGAGCTTCCCCTTGCTTTCAAGAATCTCCTGTACTTGATCGGATGTGACGGCATCCAGTCCGCAGCCAAAAGAATTAAGCTGAATCAGCTCCAAATCCGGATGTTTTGTCACAAATTCTGCCGCACGATAAAGCCGGCTATGGTACACCCATTGATCCAGCACGCGCAATTCCTCAGAGACATCCTGCTGGTTCATCGCAATGCTATCTTCACTTAACACCGCCAGTCCCATACCGTTAATGAGTTCCGGAATACCATGGTTGACCTCTTTGTCCACATGATACGGGCGACCGGCAAGAACGATACCCTTTGCGTGATGTTCGTTCATCCATTCCAACGCTGCTTGTCCTTCGCGACGAATATCGCGATGATAATTCTTTTGCTCTTCCCACGCAGCACCAACGGCGCGACGAATGGCAGCAGGAGAAATCTCCATGACTTCTCCGTCCACGGTAAATCGACGAAAGATTTGCGTCAGGCGCTCGGTAAGCGTTCGTTCCTCCGCAAAAGACAGGAACGGATGCAGGTACGTCACCCCTTTTTCTTCCAGCGCAGAGACGTTATTTTTGATGACTTCCGGAAAACCGATCACCACCGGACAATTTATCTGATTTTCTGCCTTTTCAAATTGCTTGGTTTCATAAAATACGCTCGGATAAAAAATCAGGCGTACCCCTTTTTCTACTAAGTCTTCAATATGACCATGCACAAGTTTGGCAGGGTAGCACACCGTTTCGGACGAAATGGATGCCAGCCCCTTGTCGTACATGGCGCGTGAGCTTTCGTCGGATAAGACAACCGGAAAGCCCAATCGACTGAAGAAGGTATGCCAGAAAGGCAGATTTTCATACATATTCAGCACGCGCGGCAAGCCTACGGTCGGGAATTTCGCCTGTTCCTCGCCGATGCTGCTGTAATAGTGAAAAAGCCGGTTGTATTTGTATTGGTAAAGATTCGGCAACCCCTTTTCCTTGCGCACTACACCTGCTCCACGCTCGCAGCGATTGCCGGAAATATAGCGCATACCGTCGGAAAACACATTAATGGTGAGCGCGCAGTTGTTGGTGCAACGCCCACAGCGCGCCATCTTTTGTGTATAGGTGAAATCCGCCAGCTCCTGTACCGTCTTGATGGTGCTCTTGCCGGTGGAACGGCTTTTGGCAATGAGCGCCATCCCCATCGCGCCCATCAAGCCTGCAATGGCAGGGCGTGTCGCATGGCGGCCGGTCACTTTTTCAAAGGCGCGTAAGATGGCGTCGCCGTAGAACGTACCGCCCTGCACGACTAAATTTTTACCGAGCGTTTTCGGGTCGCGCACCTTAATGACTTTTTGAATGGCATTTTTAATGACGGAATAGCAGAGTCCGGCGGCGATATCGCCCACATCAGAGCCTTCTTTTTGCGCCTGCTTCACCTTGGAGTTCATGAATACCGTGCAGCGGCTGCCGAGATCCACGGGCTTCTCGGCAAATAGCGCCGCCTGCTGGAACTCCTCTATATTCATGCCTACCGAGGCGGAAAAGGTCGAGAGAAACGATCCACAGCCGGACGAACACGCTTCGTTAAGCTGAATCGAATCGATCACGCCATCCGAAATATGCATGGCTTTCATGTCCTGTCCGCCGATATCCAAAATGAAATCGACATTCGGGTCGTAGTACTGCGCAGCGGTATAGTGGGCAATCGTCTCGACTTCTCCAGTATCCACCGAAAGCGCAGCGCGAATAAAGTCCTCTCCATAGCCGGTAATGCCGGAGCAGGCAATATAAGCATCGTCATTCAGCTGCGCATAAATCTCTTGCAGATGCGCAATAATATGCTCCAACGGACGTCCGCGGTTGGACGAATAATGGGTGTACAGAATTTGATTCTCTTTGCCGATGAGCACCATTTTGGCGGTGGTGGAGCCAGAGTCGATGCCCAAATACGTCGGCCCGTGATAGTCCGAAAGCGACCCGTAAACCTCTTTATTCGTCTCGTGATCCTTACGGAAGGCTTCGTATTCTTCTGGAGAGATAAATAGCGGTTCCATGAGCTTGCGTTCTTCGGTGACGAGCTCTTTCCCCGACGAAAAACGATCCACAATACGTTGCAAATCTTGGACATCGGCTTCCTCTTGCGCAAGCAACGCCGCTCCACGGGCAACGAAGAGTTGTCCGTCCTCCGGCGTAGTAAACGTGTTGTTTTCACTGCCAAGCGTTTCGATAAAACGTACACGAAGCTGATCTAAAAAATGCAAAGGTCCACCCAAGAAGGTGATGTTGCCACGAATGGGACGACCGCAGGCAAGATTGGAAATGGTCTGGTTAACGACGGACTGGAAGACGCTCATGGCAATGTCTTCATGGGATGCACCCTGATTGAGAAGCGCCTGTACGTCCGTCTTGGCAAACACGCCGCAGCGCGACGCGATGGGATAGATTTTTTCGTACTCGCTCGCCATGGCATTCAGCCCGGAAGCATCGGTATCCAACAGGCTTGCCATCTGATCAATAAATGCACCCGTACCGCCGGCGCAGATGGAATTCATGCGCTGTTCTACACTGCCAGAAAGATACGTAATCTTAGAATCTTCCCCACCCAACTCAATAATCACTTCCGTATGGGGAAGAAGCGCGCGAATCGCCTTGGTTTCCGCAATCACTTCCTGTACAAAGGGAATGTGGAGGTAATCCTCCAGAAACATGCCTCCGGAACCGGTGACGGCAAGCTGTATCGCTTGATTTCCGATGGTATCGACAAGTTCCTGCATGACCTGCTCCACCGTCCGCTTAACATCACTTTTATGCCGGCGATAGACCGAAAAACAGATTCGATCCTCTTCGTCGAGACAGACGACCTTCACCGTGGTCGATCCGACATCTAATCCTGCATGATAAAGCATAGTTCCTCTTTCTTCTCTCTATGGTATGGGCTCATCATATACCCGTAAGGCAAAAAGTGCCATCCTGCAGCGTGTATTTGTTACCCGATTTATCACTTTTCCTCGCTCCTGCGCGACAGTCTTTCCCTTCCTCGGCTTATGCACTACAATAAAGAAGAAATGCAAAAACGATACGCCTTACAGGAGGATTCATGAATACCTATTGTACACCCATTACGGACTGGCTGACCCATGTCGGCGTGAACGATCGTCTTAAAGTCCTTTTTGAAAACCAATGGCCTTTACCAAAAGGCGTTGCCTACAATGCCTATTTGGCAAAGGATGAAAAAACTGCCCTGCTCGATTCGGTGGATGCGCATCAAGCGGATGACTTCATGACCAAAGTGCGCACTGCCCTCGGCGACCGCACGCTGGATTACTATGTTATCCATCACGTCGAGCCGGATCATTCTTCGACTATTCCGCTGGTTCGTCGCTATTATCCCGACGTTACGCTCGTAGGCAACAAAAAAACCTTCACGCTGCTCAACCAGTTCTACGATATCGACGAAGAAAACGCCATTATCGTCGGCGAGGGCGACTCGCTTTCCCTTGGTAAACACAAGCTGACTTTCCACATGACCCCCATGACCCATTGGCCCGAATCCATGGTCAGCTACGAAGAGACCGACGGCATTCTCTTCTCGCAGGACATCTTCGGCGGCTTCGGTGCCTTGGATGGCAAGATTTTCGACGATGAAATCGGCGATATCGAGAGCGTCTATGCGGAAGCCTGCCGCTATTACACCAATATTGTAGGCAAGTATTCCCGCATGGCGGCAAAAGCATTGAAAAAGGTAGAAGGTCTGACCATCAACATGATCTGCCCCGTCCACGGTCCCATTTGGCGCACGCATCCGGAGCATATTGTTTCGCTCTATTCGAATCTTGCCAACTGCCGTTCCCAGAATGGTGTCGTCATTGCTTTCGGGTCCATGTATGGCAACACCGAACACATGGCAGATATGCTGGCGCGCTTCCTGTCGGAAGCAGGCGTAAAAAATATTCATCTCTTTGATGTTACCAAAACACATCCGTCGATTATTTCCACAGAAATATGGAAATACCGCGGTTTCATCACCTGCGCACCGACGTATAATAATGCGCTCTTCCTGCCCATGCGCAATTTGTTGGATATTTTGTCCGAAAACAAAATGCAGAATAAAACCATGGGCATCGTCGGCAACTACTCCTGGAGCGGCGGCGCCGTAAAAGAGATGCAGGCGTGGCTGGAAAAACAACCGTTTGAATTTGTAGAACCCGTTGTCGAAGCGAAGAGCGCTGCAAAGGAAGAAGAGCTCAACCAACTGCGTGCGCTTGCACAAGCCATGGCAGATAATCTGGCATCTCACGCCGACACGGATGACGTCCATTACTATTCCCATATCGGCGAATAAGTCCTGTGCCGTGCCAACGCGGCGCAATGATTTGGCGCTGTGGCGTGTAACATTTTGGCGCTATGACGCGGCGTTTTTGCGCTACAGGCGCTACATTTTGGCGTTGCGGCGCAGCGATACAGAGAGAAAGGAATCCACAACATATGGAATCACCAAAGAAAAAAGTGGTGCTTATCGTCATGGACGGCGTGGGCATCAGTCCTATTGATAAAGAAGAAGGGGATGCGGTAAAAGCCGCAAACACGCCCGTGTTGGATCAACTGCGCGAAACGTATCCTTGGATTATGCTTCGTGCGCACGGTGTAGCCGTCGGACTTCCCACCGATGACGATATGGGCAATTCGGAGGTCGGCCACAATGCTATCGGCTGCGGACAAATTTATGCGCAGGGGGCAAAGCTCGTGAACCAGTCGATTGCCGACGGTTCCTTGTTTGCCTCGGATACATGGAAAGAAACGCTTGATTATGCGCTTTCTCATGATGGTGCATTGCACTTCATCGGACTTCTTTCCGATGGCAATGTGCATTCCCACATGGATCACCTGATGGCGATGATTACCGCCGCAAAGGCTGCCGGCGTTCAGCGTGTCTTTATTCACGCGCTGTTAGATGGTCGTGATGTGCCGCCGACGTCTGGCGAAACCTATCTCACCCAACTGGAAAATTTCCTGTCTACGCTCCAGGATGACACGTTTCACGCAGCGATTGCCAGCGGCGGCGGTCGTATGACCACCACCATGGATCGCTATAAAGCGGATTGGTCCATGGTAGAGCGTGGATGGAATGCCCAAGTACATGGAAAAACGGCAGATGGTCGGCTCTTCCCTTCCGCCCTGGATGCCTACCGCACGCTGCGCAAAGAAACGGGCGAAGTCGATCAGAATCTTCCCGCTTTTGTGATTGGCGAAAACGGTCGTCCCGTCGGAGCCATGCAAGATGGCGACAGCGTGATTTTTTACAATTTCCGTGGCGACCGCGCGATTGAGGTCTCGATGGCGTTTGAAGACGAGGACTTTAGCGCCTTTGACCGCGGTGTCCGTCCCAAGGTCTATTATGCCGGAATGCTGGAATACGATGGCGATTTGCACATTCCACATCACTATCTGGTCAATCCGCCCAAAATCACGAATACCTTGACGGAATTTCTCGTTTCCCAGGGCATCAACGAATTTGCCTGTGCGGAAACCCAAAAATTCGGTCATGTTACCTATTTCTGGAACGGCAACAATTCCGAAAAAGTTTCCGAAACGCTGGAAACCTGGGTGGAAGTGCCTTCCGATAATGTTCCCTTCGACCAGCGTCCCTGGATGAAATCTGCCGAAGTGACGGATCAGCTTCTGCAAGCCATACAAAGCGAACAGTACGGTTTCTTGCGTGTCAATTACGCCAACGGCGACATGGTCGGGCATACCGGCGTTTTCCGTTCAGCCGAAATCGCCATCGAAAGTGTCGATTTAGCCCTTTCCCGCGTTGTGCCCGTCGCGCTTGCGCACGGCTATACCGTTCTTATCACCGCCGATCACGGCAACTCCGATGATATGCTCCAGAAAACCAAATCGGGCACGGTCGAGCCAAAAACCTCGCATTCCCTGAACCCCGTTCCCTTCCTCGTTGTCAGTCCCGACAACGACGTGGTGCTCGACGAATCCGTATCCAATCGCGCCGGTCTCGCCAACATCGCCGCAACCGTCGTGGAACTGATGGGTTACGAAAAGCCGGACTGCTGGGAAAAGTCGGTGTTGAAGTAACACGAAGAAAGCAACACGCCCTGTAAATCAAAAAGGAAGCGACAAGAAACCGTCGCTTCCTTTTTTGTAATTACAGCCGTAGCCCTGTGGTGACGTGGAAGAGCAAGCGTAAAGGAGGGGCACAAATTACAATAAGAAAAACTATCACCGGAACACGAAATTTTACCTTTCACTACCCTTCTCTGCTTTTACTCTTCCGACGTATATTCCTCTGACACCAAGTAGCGCGGACGTCGCTTAACCTCTTCGGCAATCTGGGCAATGTAAAAACCGATAATGCCGAGGCTGAACATGATGATGCTGCCGGTAAACATCAGAAGAATAATGACGGTGGTAAAGCCGCCCAGAGCCCGACCGGAGAGCTTCTGGACAAGAGCAATAATCGAGAGGATGCCGGCAAAAATAAAGAAAACAGCCCCCATAAAAGTAACCAGCTGCATAGGAAGAACGGAGAACGAGGCAATGTTTCGCATCGCATAGCGCACAAGCGAAAATGTTGACCATTTGGATTTGCCGAATTGGCGATCCTGCACACGATAGCGTACCGTTGCGCGCGAATAGCCCGCCCAAAAAGACAATGCGCGAAAGAAGGTGTTGCGCTCCGGCATACGATTCAGGGCATCGACCACCTTACGATCCAGCAGCTTAAAATCAGAACTGTCCGCCATATCAAGACCTGAAAAACGGCTGATCAGGCGATAGAAGAGCTTGGAAAAGCCACGGTGCACGCCGGTCTCTTCTCCACGATCTTCCTTTACGCCTTCTACGACTTCATAGCCCTGTTTCCATAGCGAAACCATATCCACTATTTTTTCGGGAGGATGCTGCAAATCGGCATCTATGACCACGACGCAATCCCCTTTAGCCGCCTCAAGCCCGGCAAAAATGGCAGCTTCTTTCCCAAAATTGCGACTGAAATGAATGCCGTGAACACGATTGTTTCCGTCAACGGGTTGAAGATGCTGAATAACCTCCCACGTCTTATCCACGGATCCGTCGTCCACGAAAATGAGTTCGAAAGGCATATCCAAGGAAGCAAGCACCTGTTCCAGCGTCTTAAACGTCACTGCCAATCCTGCTTGTTCATTATATGCAGGAATAATTACCGAAAGCATCTTCCCCTCCTCCCCTTTTCGTTTTTAGTGTGTCAACCTTTCCTATAGCTTTTCCTATTTTCCTTCGCCGATACGCATAAGCCACTTATCGGCTTTTCCTTTCATCCACATCGTCAAGACCAAGCCGGAGAGCACATAAAATCCGACAAAAACCGCACCTGCCGCCTGCAAATGACCAGTCGCTATTAAGGGAATCGCCAGCATCATCAACGCAAAGGACTTCATTTGGGAAAAGACTACATTTTTGTTCTGTTTCATTACCGCTAACTCATCCATCCAATTCAGTTTTGGCGAATAGATGTCGAGGCATAAATCCCACATAAGCATTCCGTAGCCGGCAAAAAGAGACACGATTACCAGGGTAAGATGCACCAACGGTACGAACGGAAACAGAGCAAAACAGATAACCCACAAAAAGACCATCGGCACAAGCCCAAAGATTGCACTGCCCAGGAACTTGCCCATGAAAAGCGTAAATGCCGGCACCGGAATCGATTTAAGAAAATCCAAGTGCGCCGCGTCACGCGAAATGGTCGTGGATACAAGCGCTCCCATGGTGCCAAAGAGAGCAATCGACAGACCGGCAATAATCCCAATACTAAAGGCAGTTGATGGCGTATCGGCAAAGGCGAGAAACAACTCACGGAGAATGGACAAATCCGCAGAATGTCCGCTGCGAGCAAAACCGACAATCCCACCACCTGCCATGACCCCGATCATAACATAGGGCATGATAACCGCATTGAGTACAAAAACAGGAACACGCAGAATACCCTTGGCTTCACGGGAAACCAAGCTCAGCAATGCGCCACGTTCTTTTCTTGTGGAGGTTTGCAAAGCGTCTGCAGAAAGCGCTTTGCCATGGTCTGCTCCTCGCAAGGAAAGGAGAATGGGAAAGTACAATTTCGTAGCCAGTACGAACGTCACGCCCATCCAGAGAACACTGGTCAGGAACATCATGCCATACGCACCGACAGCGGCTTGCGCTTCGCCAAACGCCATATCCTGTCCATAACGGATGATGGGAAAGAGAAAATCAAGCCATTTCGGTGTCGTCTGCGATATGCCTTCTACATACGCCAATCGCATAGAAAATTGCATGGAAAGAGAGACTGCGATAGAACCAATCATTGTGATAATGCCGGTAAAAAACGTCAAGCGTTTTTCGTTCCGTAAAAAAGGAGCAACTTGTAAAAGCAGCAGTAGGACAACGGTCACCAGACACACCGGAACAACGGGCAACAAAAAGAAGACAAGTGTCCATGCTAAAAGGCTTTGCACAGAAAATGCCGTAATAATGCCGGCAAGAGCAAACGGCAAAAAGACGAGCAGTTGCATCAAATAGGATTGCAACAAGAGACTGACGAGCTTAGCGCCTAAAATCTCTCTTGGTGATAAAGGCATGGCTAAATAAACCTGCGCATCCGACGAATAAAATAGCGTTGAGGAGGCAAAAGAAAAGATTACCGCCGTCGTCATCGCGAGACCCATCACACAACCATAAGCGAAATACGGCGCCATCAGCCCCTGTTGCGCATATTCTTTTGCCATCGAGAGACCGACAAAAAAGAACGCTACGCCAGCGAGAAGGAAGATCGCAATCGTTCCTAACAAGCCGTTGCTTTTCGATTTTTTGTTGCGGTTGAGTGTCTGGCCGCTGCGGTTAAGCGACAGGATGACGTTGATTTTTACCAGACTCCAAAAACGGCTCATGCTTCCTGTCCTTCCTGCGGTTCCTGTTCGTTCTGTGCATCTTGCCCCGTCGCATGATTTCCACCGTCTTGCGCATCTTGACCATCTTCTGCCAAAACACGGGATTCCGTCACGCGCAGGAAGATTTGTTCCAGCGTCAGATTCGGATACTGCTGTTGCAGGTTTTCGAGTGTTCCCGTGTATTTTATCTGCCCTTTATTGATGATGGCAATGCGATCACAGAGTTTCTCCGCCACTTCCAGGACATGTGTGGAAAACAACACGACATTTCCCTTCGCCGCATGTTCCTTCATACGTTTTTTCAAGAGAAAGGAGGCTTGCGGATCCAGTCCCGTCATGGGTTCATCCATAATCCAGATGTTCGGTTCGTGCATTAACGCCGCAATAATATGAATCTTCTGTTGCATACCGTGGGAATACGAAGAGATGCGATCGCCAATCGCTTCACGCATTTCAAACGTATCCAACAGCTCCAGAAGACGTCCTTCACGTTCTTCTTTCGGTACGCGATAGATATCGCATATAAAATTAATGTATTCCGTTCCTTTAAGTGCGGTAAATAGATTCGGGTCATCTGAAACATACGCAAACTGTTCTTTCGCCTTGATCGGATCCTTCTGCAGATCAATGCCGTTAATGGTGATTTTGCCTTCATCGGGACGGAGAATGCCGCAAAGCATCCGGATGGTGGTCGTTTTTCCGGCACCGTTCGGGCCGATGAAACCGGTAATGGTACCGGGTTCCAATGTCAGAGAAAGATGGTCAACGGCGGTTTTGTCGCCGAATGTTTTCGTAATGCCTTGCAGTTCGATCATAATGCCTCCTTAGTTTGCGTTACCATACGCAACTATTGTGTCATTTTTTTGGTTCGCACGCAATGCAAATCATAGCGCAAGACATATTCATGTTGTATAGGAATATATGGGGACAATCGTAAGAAGAGGCATCGGTTTCTCTGTTAGGCTCTGTTAAATTCCCATTTCTATGGTATCTTCCATGCCAAATGGAGAAGACAGTATAGAATACCGGCTGCGGCAACTTGCGGAGCAAAGGCCAATGTCCGAATCTTTTTTTCCTTTTGTCCGATTCGTTGAACGAGACCGCGCAATCCGGTGAGAAATAACGCCAGCCAAAGTAACGTGATGCCTTCCATGAAACCGAGATAGAGTACAACGACCGCCATCAGTTTGCAGTCTCCCATCCCCAGACTTTCCGGTCGCCAAAGAGAAAAAAGTCCGGAAACAAGAAGCACCCCGCCCGCTTCCGCAAGGCGCTTGAAAAAAAGTGGCAGATAGTCATCTATAGAAACATTGTCCAACGTATACGCCAGAACGGGCCAAGCCGCCAAATAGAGCAGCAACAACACCAGTAAAACACGGTTGGGAATGCGCCGATACCGCTCGTCCCACACACCCATCGCGATGAGCGCCGGCAACAGCCATCCCATGGAAATAAAAAAAACGTTCATGCTTTGTCCTCCATGAAAGGAGCATAGCATGGACGTTTTCTCTTGGTGTTCCTACTTTGGTATCGAGTATTCCGCATGCGCTTCGTGGAATATCGCTACCGCTTCACATCGTGTTGTGTATTGTCTGTTTCTGCCTCACCGCATTTTACGCACTCTCCCTGGTGCTTAGGAAAAGCCGAGATAAAACAACAGAAATAACACACGACATGAAAATCAATCTTCCTCGAAATCCAGTATGCGCTTCCAACCATCGGAGGCGAAGCGCACGGAGGCATTCTTCCTCGCCATCTCGTCTGCATATTGCGCCGGATTGCGAAACGACGGGCTGTAATGCGTGAGCCACGTTTCCTTTGCGCCGGCACGCGCGGCGAGTTCTGCGGCTTCCCACGCCGTCATGTGACATTTTTCTTCTGCGCCCTTGGTCTTTTCCCGATCGCCGTAAATTCCCTCCGTAATCAACAGATCACAATCCTTTGCTGCCCGCTCCAAGGTCGCGCACGGACGCGTGTCGGTAGAATACACGACCGATAACCCCCGACGCGCCGGTCCGCTAACCTCTTCGGGATGAATCCGGCGTAATCCGACTAAGACACTCTCTCCTGCCTGCAATTTCCGCCAATCCATAACCGGAATCTCCAAGGCCTTCGCTTTTTCCGGCAAAAACTTTGGACGGCGGAAGAGATCGAGACGGTACCCGTAGCAAACAATATTGTGTCGTACCGGAAAAGGCGTAACCTGTAATGCGCCAACCGAAAATGGCGCCTTTCCCAAGCGATGAAAGTGCACGTCAAAATTAACGCCAACCACAACGCAAAGATTGGCAACTACTTCTTCTACCGCATCCGGACCATAAATATGCACCGGTTCCCGACGTCCTTCAGTATTCATGGAAGAGAGCAGCCCACTGATGCCGGCAACATGGTCTCCATGCACGTGGGTAAACAAGATGGCGTCAATGGAGTGCATCGACCATCCGTATCGACGGATGGCGACCTGCGTTCCTTCTCCGCAATCAATCAGCACGGAATGTCCCTGATGGCGTACCAGAAGCGCCGTCAAGTGGCGTCCCGGTAAAGGCATCATACCGCCCGTGCCCAATAAACAGACATCAATCATTTCTATCCCCTCAACTCATCTTTCGATACTTCGCTGCGAGAAGTCGCTTCTCTATCGAAAGTTTTTTTCCATGATATCATGTTTTTTCTCTTTATTTTTAGAGGATGTGGTGCGGAAACGCTACGCTTGCCTTAAAGAGGTCGCCATCAATATCGAGGGTAAGACTTCCTCCCATGCGTTTTGCCAGCTGCTCAGCAATAGACAGACCCAGACCGCTTCCTTCAGTTGTACGGGACTTGTCCGATCGATTGAAGCGTTCCAAAAGCTCCTCTGCCGGAATATTCAACTCATAGCGCGAGGTGTTTTTCATCGTAAAGACTGCCTGATTTTCCTGCTGCTGCAGCTGAATATACACACGAGTGCCTTCCTGACTGTATTTTTGCGCATTGCTAAAGAGATTCTCCAAAACACGCGAAAGTTTTTGTCCATCCGCCTCAATATACAAAGGCTCTTCGGGAAGATCCACTACCGGGACGAGTGCATTCTTCTTCCAGCCGGAATCTGCTTCTGCCAGACTTTGACGAACGACTTCCGTATAATCAATCTCTTCCATATTCAACTGCACTGCGCCACTCGTTGCTTTCGACACATCGATAAGATCATTCATCAGAATTTTCAGGCGCTGCGCCTTCTTTGCCAGCACTTCGAGATACTGCGCGCGTTCTTCCTCGGTCGCGTCGGGGCTGCGCAAAAGATCCACATAGTTAATAATGGAGGTAAGGGGCGTGCGCAGATCATGTGACACATTGGTAATCAATTCTGTCTGCATCCGTTCATTTTTCAGACTTTTCTCCACGGCATGTTGCAAGCTCTGATCAAATCGGTTGATTTCACTTGCCATCCGGCGATGTGCTCCATAAAAAGACTCTTCTTCCAAACGTTCATGCCAGTCGCCGTCCGCAATACGCTGCATGGAAGAAATAATACGGGCGTCATCCCGATCCTGCCGTAGGGCAAAAACGATAGGAACTGCTGCGGCCGTCAATAGTAACAATCCCCAAAGCAAATCCCAAGAAAGCAACGCATATAAAAAGACCGTGCCACACACGCCAACATAAAATAGCAAAACTTTCACCAGCACGCGATGCTTTGCCTTCTTCCCCTCTTGATAAGAGCGGTAAAGTGTATGCAATGCTTGCCCAATCGTCCAGAGAATACTCCCGCGGAAAAATCGTCCCTGACGAGCTTTTCGGAAGAGCATGGATAACAACAGCCAACCGACGAGATCGAACACAATCAAGCACGGAATGAGAAGAAGCCAATACGGGTTGTGCATGGGGTCACGCAAGAGGGTCATGGCTTGCCCATCAAGAACATTCAGTAGCTCTATCGCCATAGCGAACACGAACCAAAGAAACAGAACGCACGCCATAAGCACCAATTCCAAAGGAATAGCGCCTTCCACTTTGCGCAGAAACGGTATATATGCGTTTGTTGTGCGTACGAGAGTTACACAAAGCGTCACCAGCCACAAAACACCGGAAACGATCGCCGCTAAAACGCTCAGTTTGGAAACTTTCTGTGCTACGGGAAAAGTCTGCAAGTACAACTGCAACGAATCCTCTTCTTGCATGGTCGTATCCACTCGCAGCGTCACTTTCATGCTCGGTTCATTCAGGCTTTCATCCTGCGCCAAAAGGACGTTAATCGGCGGAACTCCGTTTATCAGCGTATCGTTCCACAGTCCTGTTCCGACGGTGCAATAGCCGTTCTCCACCGTTATCGGGGCACTCCATGCCGGCGTTTTGCTTTTTGACCGCATCGCATTGGTGAATTTTTTCGTTCCGTCCAAGATAGAAATCGTATATTCCAAATTGCTCGGTTTCTCTTCATACTGGCGCGTGCGCGCATCTATCTTCAGAAAATTTAACGTTATCTCCAGCTGATTCAACGACTCACGATACCATTCCAAATTCCCTTGCGCAGCGGCAAGAAGGGAATCGGCGGACAACGGTTTGACGACTTCTTTCGCCTGATGAATAATATCCTCTGTCCATTCGCCTTCTTCTTTCGATGACCATTCGCCTTCCTCCGGCGCGACAGATGGTGCCTTGTCTACTCCCTCTGTTGCTTGTGCATACGACTCGTGCGCAGAAGCCGACGACGTGGAATTCGGCGACTCTGACGAAGCAAAACGAAAGTCTGTATGCTTACCAAAGCGCAGTTCTACATCTTTCGGCGCAGTTCTTATCCCTTCTTTCATCCACTTCTGTAAATCCGCTTTGGTGTAGAAAATGGTGGGTGCTTGCGGATATGCGTCCCCTTC
Organism: uncultured Murdochiella sp.; assembly: GCF_902488755.1. Taxonomy (GTDB): domain Bacteria; phylum Bacillota; class Clostridia; order Tissierellales; family Peptoniphilaceae; genus Murdochiella. The sequence continues at coordinate 60,496 of NZ_CABTXF010000003.1, forward strand.
CGCTTTCCCGTTTTCACGGATATACGTCTTTGCTGTTTCCAACTTCTCCGTCGGAGTACTCTTTGTCGAAATAGTCGCCATGTAGTCCAACTGACGGATGGCAGACCAAGAACCAAAGGTATGCGGTAGAGGAGTATCCTCCGGTAACTGAGAAAGCTCAGCTTGGCTCTGCGATATCAACGTGTGGTTGACAAGACTACGCGCCTCATCAAGAAACGTGTACGCAAAACCTCTCGTCGCATTTCCTTCTCGTGACCAATCATTCAAATGCTCCGTTTGCAATTGTGCCAACACATAAAGAGAAAGACCGAACACTACGGCAGCAAGAACATTCAGTGTCAAGTAGGGCCATACCCGACGATGTCGAACTTTCGGTTGCTCATCATTGAGCGTTGGAGAAGTCGTTTGTTCCTCTTGTCCCACTTCTTCTTTTGTATGCAAGGCAGAAAGCCCCTCCTTCATCCGTTTCATCGCGTTTTGGATGTGCTTATTCATGCTGTCCTCCTTTCCCGATTTCTTCTGTTTCTACATCGGTGTCCCTTGCCTCTTGTGAAATGGACGGATGTATCGGCTGCTCATGGCTATACAAGGGGTGATCTGCTTTCTCCAACGCCTCTCTTTGCAAAGTCTGCTTTGGATCCGACTGTGGTTCCATGCGATATCCTCTTCCCCAAATTACTTTCAGATAACGGGGTTCGCGTGGATTAATCTCTATTTTTTCGCGAATATGGCGGATATGAACGGCGACCGTGGCTACCGAACCGGCGGAGTCTTCCTGCCAAACGGCTTCATAGATTTCTTCGCTGGAATACACTCTGCCCGGATGTTCCATCAGAAGCCAAAGAATGGAGAACTCCAACGGGGTCAACGAACGTGGTGTTCCATCTACCTCGACGCTTTGATTACGGCGATTAAGAATGAGAGTTCCTTGGCGAAGCACTACGCCCTCGACATCCTCTCGCGGATCATACGGGCGAAATTGCGTGTAGCGGCGAAGCTGACTTTTCACTCGCGCAACCAATTCTTTCGCATTAAAGGGTTTCGTGATGTAATCGTCCGCTCCGCCCAGCAGACCATCTATCTTATCGCTGCTTTCTCCTTTGGCGGATACCAGAATGACCGGAAGTGATCGACTTTCCCGAATATGCGTCAACGCTTCCATGCCATCCATCAACGGCATCATGATATCGAGTAAAACGAGATGAATGGGCTGTTTCTCCAAGACTTCCAACGCCTGTTTGCCATTGTAGGCGTGATGCACCGTATAGCCGGCACGTTCAAGATAAATTTGTATCGCCTGTACAATTTCAAAATCGTCGTCACAGACGAGAATGTGAAGTCTTTGTTCGCTCATCTTCCCCTCCTTTACCTTTATCTTATTCTATCGTGCTCAAGAATGCATATTGCGTGAACTTCTTAATTAATCATTAAGATCGATGCCGGAAACGCCTTGTATATGCATAGGGCTTTGAATCCACACATATCGTTATCTGCGAATGATGCCTACCCTTAATGAACGCTAAAGAAAAGCGGTGCCGACCTGCGGTCGGCGATTTCAAAACGCCGCCCTCGGCGGCGTTCCTTATTTCACCGCGCCGCCACTGGTATTTATAGCGGCGCTCATCATGGAAGGGTTCGTCGGAAAATGCCTTTCAGGGTTCTTGACCCTTCTTGACCCTGGCAAATGCGTCTTTTTGCTCTTTGCCAGGGATGATTTCGGGCGAGACGACCCTGGCTATCGACACTTTTCGCCATTTGCCAGGGGTGTTTTCTGATTCTTGACCCTGGCAAATGCATTTATTTATCGTTTGCCAGGGGTGTTTTCGGGCGAAGCGACCCTGGCTATCGACACTTTTCGCCATTTGCCAGGGGTGTTTGCTGATTCTTGACCCTGGCAAGTGCGTTTTTTTGCCCTTTGCCAGGGGCGTTTGCTGATTCTTGACCCTGGCAAATGCGTTTTTTTGCCTTTTGCCAGGGGTGATTTCGGGCGAGGCGACCCTGGCTATCGACA
>NZ_CABTXF010000004.1 GCF_902488755.1 uncultured Murdochiella sp.
CGTCAAATTGATGCTTCGAAGTTTGAGCGCCGTGAAGCCGCTCCAAAAGCAAAACAGCCGAAGCAGCCACGTGAACGCCGTAAACCGCAAGCGTTGCTCAATTTTGACCAGAGCGACGACATTGGAACGAATTTGGGCGACCTGATTGCTGCGCAGATGAACTTAGTCGAAGAATCTCCGCTGGAAGAATCGGAACAAAAGGAAGAAAAGAGCAACACTACGGCGCAGATCGGTGATCTGGTGCATGAGTCGGCAGAAGAAAAATCGGAAGAAGCTGCCGAAGAAAAGCCGGAAGAATAATCTTTGATCCATCTTAAAAAGAGACCTTTCGCGGAAAGGTCTCTTTTTTTTGCGCGCTCTTTGATACAATAGCTTAGAACGCAGAGGAGAGATATGAAGTATAAAATTATTACACATGGTTGCCAGATGAATGAACATGATTCCGAGCGTATGGCGTATCTGATGGAAACGATGGGCTATCAGGCTACGGAAAAGACCGACGAAGCGGATTTCATTGCGATGAATACCTGTCTTGTACGCGAAAATGCGGAACAGAAGGTCTTTGGGCAAATCGGGGCATTAAAAAAATGGAAGACAGATCGCCCAAATAGAATATTAGCGTTATGCGGCTGCATGACGCAAACCGGCAGTGCGAAGGATGTCATTTTACAATCCTACCCACAGGTAGATCTGATTTTTGGCACACATAATATTGCTCGATTGCCGCAACTTGTTGAACAGGTGAAAGAAACCGGAGAGCGAATCGTGGATATATCCTCATACGAGGAAGACCGCGATGCGCTTTATGTGCGCAACGATTCTGCATTCGCGTATGTGAATATTATGACCGGTTGCAATAATTTTTGCTCCTATTGCATCGTGCCCTATGCACGAGGCAGAGAAAAGAGTCGTCCATCAGAAGAAATACTTGCTGAAGTGCGCACGCTTGCGGATAGGGGATACCGGGAGATTATGCTCCTTGGTCAGAATGTGAACTCCTATTCCGATGGCAACATGGACTTTCCGACGTTGCTTGCCAAAGTAGCTGAAATTAACGGTATATTGCGAGTTCGCTTTATGTCTTCGCATCCCAAAGATTTATCCGATCGTCTGATTGCTGTTATGGCGGAGCATCCTACAATTGAACGTCATTTTCATCTTCCGTTGCAATCCGGATCAAACAAAGTTCTTCGGGAAATGAATCGTCATTATACCCGTGAACACTATTTGGATTTGGCGAGTCGTTTGCGTCAGGCCATGCCGGATATTGCGCTGTCAACGGATATTATCGTGGGTTTTCCGGGCGAGACGGAAGAAGACCACGCGCAGACGCTTGCTCTTTGCCGTGAAGTCGAGTTTACGACTGCTTTTACCTTTCTGTATTCACCGCGGCCGGGTACAAAAGCGTATGAACGAAGCGATCATATCGACGAACAAACGAAAAGCCGCCGTTTTCAGGAATTGCTGGATGTTTTGTATCCTATTTTTAATCGAAAGAATCGTTTGGCGATCGGGGATACTGTACAAGTGCTGATTGAAAGTATCAGCAAAACAGATGCGACACGCTTGTCGGGCCGTGATGCGCAGGGACGACTTGTCCACATTCACGGCGATCATTCTCTTATAGGGAAAATGATTCCGGTTCGCATCCAGGAGGCAAACTCCTTTTCCCTCTTCGGGGAACGGGTTGAGTAACATATTTCGACTATAATAAAGAAAAGATATTCGCGTTTTCGAACACGATGCATAGAAGAGAGGGACTATGGTCTGGGAAAACATTGATCGGTCAAAGCTATCGCCGATGATGCAGCATTATGTGCAAATTAAAGAACAACATCCTGACTGCCTTATTCTGTATCGTTTAGGTGATTTTTACGAGCTATTCTTTGACGATGCACTCGTTGGTTCCCGCATCCTTGAACTCACGCTTACCGGTCGTGATTGCGGTCTTGATGAACGCTGTCCTATGGCAGGCGTTCCGCATCACGTAGTGGATAGCTACACAGCAAAACTCGTTCGCGCCGGATACAAAGTATGTCTCGTAGAACAGATGGAAGATCCACGTGAAGCGGTTGGACTGGTTAAGCGTGGCATTACGCGCATCATAACGCCGGGCACAGTGACCGATGCGGATAATCTGGAACGGTCGGAACATAATTATCTTCTATTGGTCTATAGTTACCATCAAACACTGGGTCTATGTTATGCAGATCTCTCAACAGGTCGCCTTGAAGCGACAGAAATTGCGCCCGTAGAACGTTTTGCGCTGACGGTTTTGGACTGGGTGGAATCTCTGCAACCTGCCGAAGTGATTCTCTTAGACGATGAAGAAAATCAGGAAATTAATGATTCCATTCACGAATATCTTTCGGGAAAAAAGGTTTTTCTTTCTCGACAGAATCGCGGACATATTCATATTCGCGATCTCCATGAGGGATTACGTGACCGGCTTCCCGGCGGCATTCCTTCGATTTTTCGTCGTCATTTGGTTGCGCAGATTGCACTCTATGCACTTTTAGAAACCGTATATGCCTACCAGAATAAACCTCTTGAACACCTGTCCAGTGTTAGCTGGGTGACGCCACGCCGCTATCTGCGCATGAATGCTGCCACGCGTGAAAATCTGGAGTTAATACGCAATTTAGAGGATGCAACAAGACGGCATACGCTTCTCTCTGTTCTGGACCGTACTAAAACCGCCATGGGTTCGCGAAAATTAGCCGATTGGATTGCCTTTCCTCTTGTAGATAAAAAAGCTATTGAAGCGCGGCAAAATGTGGTTGAACTGTTTACTCATGAACTCTCAACTCGCTTTACCCTTCGTGAGGCTTTAGAAAATGTCTATGATTTGGAACGCCTTCTGAGCAAACTGAGCTTTCGCCGTGGAAATGCCCGTGATTTGCTTCGTTTTGCACAGTCGCTTTCCACACTTCCACGGATTATTTCCACGCTTTCTTCGCAGAAGAACGATTGTGTCAGCCTTCTGTTGGAAGGGCTGGATCCACTGACAAGTCTTCGTGCGCATATTCTCGAAGCCATTGTCGAAGAACCGCCCATCTCGGTCAACGAAGGAAATATGATTCGAGATGGATACAGTAAAGAACTTGACGCACTCAAATGTGGCGGGGAAGAAGCCCGTTTAGCCCTTGTTGCCTACGAGGAGCAGGAACGGGAACGCAGCGGTATTCGCAATCTTCGTATTGTATATCGTAAAAATCAAGGTTATTTCTTGGAGGTGACCCGTTCGAATCTGGATAAAATACCGGAGGATTACCAACGTCGACAAACCTTAAAAAATGCAGAGCGTTATACTACACCATACTTGGAAATGCAAGCCAATCGTATTATCGGTTCCTCTGCACAGATAGAAGCTATGGAATTTGCTTTATTTCAGGCTTTACGCGATGAGGTCGCCGCAGAGGCTGTACGGATTCAGCGCGTCGCGGATACGCTTGCCGACCTGGATGCTTTACTCTCTCTTTCCCAAGTGGCAGATGAGCAGGCGTATGTTCGTCCCATTTTTGTGACAGAACAAGAACCGATACATATCGTGGACGGGCGTCATCCGGTGGTTTCCGCACAACCGGATGTGGATTTCATTGCCAATGATTTGCATATCGGAGAAGACAACAATCGCATTCAGGTGATTACCGGTCCGAATATGGCAGGAAAATCTACCTATATTCGGCAGAATGCGCTGCTTATTATTATGGCACAGATGGGGTCTTTTGTGCCGGCCAAGTCTTGCCACTTGCCTATTGTGGATCAGATTTTTACGCGTATCGGCGCAAGGGATCACTTAGCCAAAGGTGAATCCACATTTATGGTGGAAATGAAAGAAATGGCAGATATTCTTCATGAAGCGAGCGCACAGAGTTTTCTCGTTTTAGATGAAGTCGGCAGAGGAACGAGTACTAATGACGGACTCTCCATCGCCTGTGCGATTCTGGAGTACTTATCACAATCTCTTCCTGCCAAAACCCTGTTTGCTACGCACTATCATGAATTAACTACCCTTGCAGACAGCCTACCGAATCTTTCCAATCGTCGCGTGCAAATTGAAGAAGAGGACGGACGGTTGGTCTTTTTGCATCGTGTAGAGGCAGGTGCCGCAGATCGCAGTTACGGCATTGAGGTGGCTCGCCTCTCCGGTATGCCGGAGGAAATTCTTACACGCGCGGAAGAACTTCTATTCCATTTGGACCGGCAAGGAACACCTTCCATCGACGAGGGAGATGTGCCCATTTCTGCCGCCACCTTGTTTGCAAAGGACGCTTCTTCCTTACCAATTGCACCCAAGATAGAAAAAAAGAAAGAAGAGAACACGCTCATTCGGAAATTGAAAGAGCTGGACATTAACACGCTTTCCCCGATGGAGGCGTTTATGGAATTAGATGCCTTAATTCGTGAGGCTAAACAGGAAGGAACGTCATCATGATTCGCCAATTGGATGAAGAAACGATCAAACGTATCGCTGCCGGGGAAGTCATTGAACGTCCCGTGTCCGTGGTGAAGGAACTCGTGGAAAATGCGGTGGATGCCGGAGCGGACGAAATTCAGGTGCAAATTCGAGACGGAGGAAGGACACTTATTTCCGTTTCGGATAACGGTTGCGGTATCGCCAAAGAGGAGATGGAGACCGCTTTTTTACCACACGCTACATCGAAAATCACCTCCTTTTCAGATCTGTATCAACTTCATTCTCTCGGCTTTCGTGGAGAAGCACTGGCTTCCATCGTTGCGGTGGCCAATGTCGAAGCGCAATCCAAAACTGCCGAGGAAGAGACTGGTCATGCGCTTTATTATGAACAGGGAAAAATAACAGAGCGAAAATCCGTTGCTATGGCAAGAGGAACGCGTATTGTTGTCTCGCATTTATTTTCCGATATTCCCGTTCGTCGCACATTCCTAAAAAGCGATGTTGCAGAGAGTAATGCCGTATCGCGTTATCTCTATACCATGGCAATTGGTCATCCGGAGATTTCTTTTCGGTTTTATCGTGATGAGAAACGCATCCTGCAAACAGGAAAGGAGCAGACCTTAGAGGAAACTCTTTTAGTGCTCTACGGTCGAAGCTATCATGAAGCCCTTGTTCCGGTTAAAGGGGATGGAATGTATCGTCTAACCGGGGTCATTGGCAACAACACCTACTATCGCGCAAATCGGCAGATGCAATTTCTTTATGTCAACGGTCGCGCCATTATGGCTGATGCGATACGGGAAAGCGTGGAATCCTGTTATCGTGCAATGATTCCCAATGGACGTTTTCCGGCTTTTCAGCTTTTTCTGGAAACGGATCCGGAAAATATAGATGTCAATGTTCATCCCAATAAAATGACGATCCATTTTACCGATATGGACGGACTGCAAAAGATGGTGCATCAAGCTGTGCAAGAAGCACTGTATCGCAAGCCTTCGCTTCCCGGAGAGGAAAAAAACGATCTCTTTTCTTCTCCGGAAGAAAGTTATCGTCGCATTCTTGCGCAATATGCTTGGACGAGTCCTACAAAGCCGATTCCGTCGAATACGAATGCGCTTCCTCAAGAAGCGGAAGAAAGCGAACCCGATCTTACTATCGAAGAAGAATGCGATACGGTGTCGGAAGAAGAGAAACACTTTCGCCCGGACGACGAGAATAAACAAATGCAAACCGAGAATCGAGAGACATCGTCTTCTATAGCGACACAGGATGCTTACCTTCCTGAACAGTCGTGTTTTCTTTCTTCGGAAAATACGAAAGATAAACAACTTTTGCCGCCTTTTACCGCTCTTCGTTATTTGGGTAACCTCTTCCATGTATTCCTTCTTTTTGAAGAACGAGGTAAAGACGGTCTGCTTATTATTGACCAACACGCGGCGCATGAACGAATTAATTATGAGCGCTTCGTCAAGCAGGCGACAACGGCAACCATTGTTCAGCAACGTCTGGTAAAACCCCTTGTCGTGCCGTTAACGGATGAGCAAGAAGTCCTCTTTTCGTCTCGACATAAGGTGCTTGTTGATCTTGGCTTTGATGTAGCGTTGTTCGGCGAAGGGCGTGTTGTGCTTCGTGCGGTACCGACTCTGTTTCGCTGTGCGAATGAAGCACAGCTTCTCTTAGATTTGTTGGACTTGCCTGTTGATAACGCGGAAGATTATGATCAACTGCTCGATCAAATGGCGATGAAAGCCTGCAAAGCTTCCGTAAAGCAGGGGGATAGGCTAAGCGATGCGGAAGTGCTTTCTCTTTATGAACAACTGTGTCTCTGTCGTTATCCGTTAACCTGTCCGCACGGTCGTCCGACTGTTATTCGACGCGAAAAAAAGGATTTTGAAAAATGGTTCATGCGGATAAAATAACTTCCCTAAAGCAGGAAAAAAAACGAATCTTTATTGTCGGTCCCACGGGTGTGGGGAAGAGTGCATTAGCCCTTCACCTGGCAAAAGATCTGCAAGGGGAGATTCTTTCGCTGGATTCTATGCAAATCTATCGAGGGATGGATATCGGAACGGCTAAAGCGACCATCGAAGAACAGCATATCGTCCCACATCATTTACTGGATATTGCAGAGCCGAGTGAACGGTATACGGTTGCGGATTATCAACGAGACGCAGAAAAAGCAGAGGACAAAGTTTTCGCACGAGGTAAACTTCCTATTTTTGTTGGCGGCACAGGGCTTTATCTGAATGCGCTTCTTATGAATTATCAATTTAGCGGCATGGATACGACTTCTTCATGGCGTAGCGTATTAGAAGAAGAATATCGAAAAGATCAGGGCATTGCTCTTTATCAGGAGCTAACCCTTCATGATCCGGAAACCGCAAAACGACTAACGCCGAACGATAAACCTCGCCTTTTGCGAGCAGTAGAAATACTACGACGAACCGGACAAGCTCCGTCTCTTCTTCGTCGTGACCGAGAAAATGAAACTTGGAAGAGCTTAGTCTTGGTTCTTTCCCTTCCACGAGAACAACTATATGAGGCAATCAATGCCCGTGTACTGCGCATGGTGGACGCCGGTCTTGCTCGGGAAGTTCATGCCCTGATTCATCAGGGTGTTCCGCCGGAGTCACAGGCTATGCGCGCCATTGGCTACCGTGAATACGTGTGGTATTTTCGCGGCTTACTTACTGAAGAAGAAACGATTCGTCTTATTCAACGCGCTTCTCGTCAATACGCGAAGCGGCAATATACGTGGTATAGAAAGACGAAGGAAGCTCTGTGGATAGAGGAAGAAAATCCTAAAAAGCGTATAGAACGGGCAAAACAGGAAATTCTTGCCTTTCTCAACGTAAAGCAATGATGGTTATGATAGAAGAAGGAAAAGACGATGAATAATCAATGTTATCAACGCTATTATGCGCTTCATCCGGAAACGCTACAGCGTATTGATCACGCAGAAGAACAACTTGCAAATCGTTTTTCTGCTCTGGACGCGCTGCGCAGCGCCAATCAACTTAAAGTATTACATGCCATGCAACAAAATGGCCTTAGTCAATCGGACTTTTACTCACCGACCGGATATGGTTACGGCGATACCGGCAGGGAAAAAACGGAACGTATTTTCCGCGATGTTTTTTGCGCAGAGGATGCTCTTGTGCGCGCTGGAATCACCTCCGGAACGCATGCCATCGCTACCGCTCTCTATGCGCTAACCAAAAGCGGCGATACGCTGTTAGCGGTTACCGGACATCCTTATGATACGCTGCAATCCGTCATTGGCATTAAAGGGAGCGAAATAGGAACACTACAAGAACGGGGTGTACACTACGAAATGTTGCCGCTAAAAAAGGACAAGATCGATCTCGCGTCACTTCCCGATGCGCTTTCTTGTCATCCGCATCTTGTGTTATTGCAGCGCTCCACGGGATATACAGATCGTCGCGCTTTTACCGTGGAAGAACTGGGTGAGGCGATTTCGCTAATTAAAAAACATTCTCCCGAATCCATCGTTTTTGTGGACAACTGTTACGGAGAATTTACGCAGGAAAAAGAGCCGTTAGAAGTGGGAGCTGATATCATTGCCGGATCCCTGATTAAAAATCCGGGTGGTGGAATTGCCATAAGCGGCGGTTATCTTGCCGGTAAAAAGGAACTTGTTACCCGCTGTCGAAATCATCTCGTTGCTCCGGGACTGGGTGACGATACCGGATTAAGCTTTGGTACTACTCGACTCACTTTACAAGGATTATTCTTTGCTCCGCATGTCACGATAGAAGCTTTAAAAGGTGCGCTTCTATTTTCGAAAGTCTATGAAGCGTTAGGCTATTCCTGTTTGCCTTCTTCAACAGATCCGCGAAGCGATATAATTGAGGCGATAACACTCCGTGATGGGGAGAAAGTTAAGGCTTTTTGTCGAGCTGTCCAACAAGCGGCAAGCGTAGGGGCAGACGTGGTTCCTCTTCCGTGGGATATGCCCGGATACAGCGATCCGGTTGTGATGGCTTCGGGCGGATTTATTGACGGCTCTTCCATTGAAGTTAGTGCAGACGGGCCGATGCGTGAGCCATATATTGTCTACTATCAGGGAGGCGTGGTTTATGAGCAAGCAAAATTAGCATGTTTACTAAGTGTAGAAGCGTTGACACAATCCGAAAAGAAGTCGCATTAAAAGTTCTATACAAATAAGGTAGCAAAGAAGGGGAACGGTCAATCTGACCGATATTCGCCCCTTCTTTTTTTTAATATTGCTTGACAACGAACAAATGTTCTTTTATACTATGGTCATAAAGAACAAATGTTCGTTGCAGGAGGGCTTATGAAACACACTGTAATTATTCACCCAAAACGCTTTTATACCTTTGTCATTCTTTGCATCCTACTCATGGCACTGGGGCTTACTTTTATATTCAGCTTCCTTTCCGAAAAATCCTCTTCCGCGGCTTCGTTGAAGCAGGAGGAAACGATCGTCGTCAGGGCAGGGGATACGGTTTGGCATTTAGCAGAACCGGTGGCAAAACGAAATGGAAAAGATATTCGTGATATTGTGCGCGAAATATATCGCATAAATCAGCTGGGGTCATCCGGTATTCATCCAGGACAGACCCTATGTATTCCACTACGCTAAACGTCGTAGTAATTAACCCTTGAATCCAGAAACAGAAACGAGGAGCCAATGCTCCTCGTTTTTCTATGTTTTTTCAGAAACGACAACAATGTCTGTTATAATACTCAAAGATAACGTTATCATCATTCTTGAGGAGGAGTCCATGGCGCAAACAGTAATCGAAATGAGCCATATTACCAAAACCTTCCCCGGTGTCGTTGCCAACAGCGACGTTTCCATCGCCTTGCATAAAGGAGAAATCCTCGCTCTTCTTGGCGAAAACGGAGCAGGAAAATCCACATTGATGTCCATTCTTTTTGGATTGTACGAAGCAGACAGCGGAGACATTTTGGTCAATGGTGAACCGACGAAAATCAAAGACCCAAATGATGCCACGCGCTACGGCATCGGTATGGTGCATCAACACTTTAAGTTAGTCCCGAATTTTACGGTTTTGGAGAATGTTGTTCTCGGCGTAGAGACGACAAAGATGGGCTTTTTGCAAATGCAAGAAGCGCGAAAACGCGTGATGGCGCTTTCGGAACGCTATCATTTTCAGATTGATCCGGACGATAAGATTGAGGATATTTCCGTCGGGCAGCAACAACGCGTAGAAATCATCAAAATGCTTTATCGCGACAACGATATTCTGATTTTTGACGAACCGACAGCCGTTCTTACTCCCCAGGAGATTGATGAGCTTCTGGAAATCATGAAAACTCTGGTACGTGAAGGAAAGTCGATTATTTTCATTACGCACAAGCTAAATGAAATTAAAGCGGTTGCCGACACGGTCACTGTATTGCGCAAAGGAAAAGTCGTGGACACGGTTTCCGTAAAGGCGGTCAGCGTGGAAGAAATGAGTCGCATGATGGTGGGGCATAAAGTCAATCTTTCCTTTACGCTGGAGCCAAAGCCGTTGGGCGAAACGGTGCTTAAGGTGCGTGATTTAACGCTCGATCATCCGAGAGAAGGGCAGAAGACGCTCTCCCATGTCAATCTTAACGTGCGTAGAGGCGAAATTGTGTGCATTGCCGGAGTGGATGGCAATGGGCAGTCCGAATTCGTGTATGCATTAACAGGCCTTATTGATAACGTGCATGGTTCCATTGTCCTAAACGGCGAAGAAGTACTCGATCGTTCTATTCGCTATCGAAATACGCATGGCATGGCGCATGTTCCGGAGGATCGTCATCGCTATGGCTTGGTACTGGATTATGATCTGGGACAGAATCTTGTTCTGCAAAATTACTTTGAAGCCCCCTTCCAAAAAGGAGGCTGGATCCAATTTGAAGAAACGGATCAATATGCACAATCGTTAATTGGCATGTATGATGTGCGCGCCGGTCGAGGCGCTCGTACTGTTGCGCGATCCATGTCCGGCGGAAATCAGCAAAAGGCCATTGTTGCTCGTGAAATGGAACGTGCTCATGATCTCTTAATCGCCGTTCAACCTACGCGTGGTCTTGATGTCGGCGCTATTTCTTACATTCATCAGCAGATTATTGCCGAGCGTGATGAGGGAAAGGGCGTATTACTGGTCTCTTTTGAGTTGAGCGAAGTTTTGGGCATTTCCGATCGTATTTTGGTCATGCACCATGGCGAAATTGTTGCGGAGTTGACGCCGAAGGAGACGACGGAAGAAGAACTGGGGCTTTACATGTCCGGAGCCAAACGCATGGAGGTGCACTATGAAGACTAAGCGACCGGGCTTGCAAAAAGCGCTGCCCTCATTCATTGCCATACTCATCGGATTGGCGGTCGGTATTGGCATCATTATTTTTACTAACCCTTCTGTAGCGGGGGAGGCAATTCCGGATTTCTTCCGCGGTCCATTTTTGAACGGTATGGCCGGCGTAGGAAATCTGTTTTACTACGCAACGCCACTGTTAATGACCGGTCTTGCTGTTGGTTTTGCCTTTCAGACTGGGCTGTTTAATATCGGTGCATCCGGACAGTTTTTATTAGGCGGTTTTATGGTTATTCTTCTATGCAATCGCCTTGAACGCTACGTCCCTGCCTTCGTCATGTGGCCTATGGCACTTTTCATCTCTGCTCTTGCCGGCGCTTTTCTCGGTGCCATCGTTGGATTGCTTAAAGCGTATCGTAATGTCAACGAGGTTATTACGTGCATCATGCTCAACTACACTACCATGTATCTCGTTAACGATTTGATTAAACGCCTGAACATTTATAATCTGTTCCGCAACACCACGGTGGCAATTAATACCGCCGTACCGCGTTTTGGCTTTGATGTGCTATTTCCAGGTACATTTGCCGGTGGAGGTTTTCTCATTGGTGTCGCGATGGTCATTCTTCTTCATTTGATTCTGAAGAAGACGACGTTCGGCTTTGAAATGCAGGCGGTGGGACTTAATCGTCATGCGGCAAAATACGCCGGAATCAATGAAAACGCCAGCATCATTAAATCCATGGCGATTTCCGGTGCGATGGCAGGGCTTGGCGGGGGATTGTTCTATCTCTCCGGCGCAGGTACCGCTATTGCTGTTGCGGATGTCCTGCCCCAACAAGGTTTTGATGGAATCGCTGTCGCGCTTCTCGGACTCAGTGAGCCTATCGGAATTCTGTTTTCGGCGTTGTTCTTTTCTTATCTCAATATGGGAGGACAAGCCATTCAAACGCTTGGCTATGCTCCGGAATTAATTACCATCATCATTTCCTTTATTCTCTACGTTTCGGCACTATCCATTCTGTTCCGTCGCCTACTCAGTCGTCGAAGCGGTGAGGACAATGATGGGGGAAAGCCTGAACAACCAGTACACAAAAAGGAGGAAAGCAAATAATGGATATTTTGGTATTTATCTTTCAGCAAATGCTGAATTTTGCTGTTCCTCTTTTAGTCGTTGCGCTGGCCGCCATGTTCTCAGAACGCAGCGGGGTAATCAATATTGGTCTCGAAGGTATCATGGTTATGGGTGCATTCGCTGGAACTCTCTTTCTACACTTTGCAAACGAAAGCGGTCAGGAAGTTACCTTGCTTCACCTTTGGATAGCCATTGTGATAGCCATTCTCGCAGGCACGGCGTATTCCGCCTTTCATGCTTTTGCCTCAATCAATATGTTTGCGGATCAAACCATTTCCGGTACAGCCATTAACATGTTCGCGGGCGCATTCGCCATTTTTATCGCTCGTTCCTTAATTGGCATTCAGCAAATTTCGTTTACCGGTCAATTTATGATTTCCAAAGTACCGGTTTTAGGCGAAATTCCCTTAATTGGGCCCATCCTCTTTCAAAACGTGTACGTTACAACGTATCTTGTTTTGGCGATTTGGGTAGCATCCACCGTTTTGCTCTATAAGACTTCCTTTGGACTGCGTCTTCGCTCCGCCGGTGAATTTCCACAAGCAACAGATGCCGCCGGCATCTCCGTTGCACGTATCCGCTGGGCAGGAGTTCTGCTTTCCGGAGCGCTTGGCGGACTGGGTGGCTTAGCCTACATCCTTCCCGTGTCCACAGAGTTTAATGGCACCGTGGCAGGATACGGATTTTTAGCCATTGCTGTCTTAATCTTTGGGCAATGGAACCCGATTTCGATTGGTCTTGCCGCCTTTTTCTTTGGGCTGCTGAAAGCACTTTCATCCATTTACTCTGGAATTCCTTTCCTGTACAACTTGGGTATTCCGCAATTCGTCTATCAGATATTGCCATATGTGATTACGATTCTATTACTGGCGTTTACGAGTAAAAAAACACGCGCACCGGCAGCCGAAGGCAAGCCGTTTGATAAAGGGCAACGCTAAGGTCTCCGGTTCGGCGGTTGTATTAAAAACATATTTCGTTTACACTACTATTACGAAATAGGGGAAACGAAATTTGTTTGAACAAGGTTGAAGAAAGAAGGAGATACGATGAAAAAGTTGGTTACGTTTTTGAGTACACTTTTCGTTTTGGCGCTCGTTCTTACCGCTTGCGGCGGCAAGAATACCAATTCGGAAGAAAGCCTTACTTCTATGGAAGACGCCTCTGCAACGACAAGCGAGGAGACATCCCAAGCAACGGGTGAAGTCAAGTATGATGATAATTCGCTTTATCTGATTACCGACTTGGGCACCATTGATGACAAATCCTTTAACCAAGGGTCCTTTGAAGGACTTAAACAGTTTGCAGAGGAAATCGGCGTAAAAGCAAACTATTTGCGTCCGCAGGATCAGGGCGACCAGGTCTATCTGCAAGCCATCGAACAAGCGATTCAAAAAGGTGCCAAAATTGTGGTAACCCCTGGATTTCTGTTTGAAACCGCCGTTGGCATTGCCCAAAAAGAACATCCGGATGTGCAGTTTATCGCTGTGGACTTTGAGCCCAAACGTGTCGTCGAAGGAAAAACAAATGAAGACGGTTCTCCGGTAACGGAAACCTACTTCGAGAAAAACACGGCTTCCATCCTTTTCCGTGAACAGGAATCGGGTTTCTTAGCTGGCTATGCAGCGGTTAAAGACGGTTATACCAAACTTGGTTTTGCGGGCGGTCTTGCCGTTCCGGCAGTAGTACGCTACGGCTTTGGATTTATCGCCGGTGCAGACTATGCGGCGAAAGAAATGAATACGAAAGTAGAAATGATGTACAACTACACCGGTTCCTTCACTGCGAAGCCGGAAATTCAGACGCTCGCTGCGACATGGTATAAGAACGGAACTGAAATCATCTTCTCCTGCGGCGGTGGTATCGCTTCTTCTGTCCTTAAGGCGGCACAGGATAACAACGGCAAGATGATCGGCGTTGACGTAGATCAAAAAGATATGGGCGAACAGGTCATTACCTCGGCGATGAAGAACCTGCAGAGCGCTGTATATCAGACCTGCAAAACCATTGTATCCGGCGAATTCAAAGGCGGCGAAGTAACACGCCTCTCCGCTGCAGAAAACGGCGTTCAGATTTCGGATGATTTCTCTCGCTTTAAGCAATTCAAAGAAGACGAATATAAAGCCATC
Organism: uncultured Murdochiella sp.; assembly: GCF_902488755.1. Lineage (GTDB taxonomy): Bacteria > Bacillota > Clostridia > Tissierellales > Peptoniphilaceae > Murdochiella. The sequence goes on from NZ_CABTXF010000004.1 coordinate 13,978, forward strand.
TTTGAAAAAATCCAAAAGGATGAAGACGGCATTGCGAAAAACATGCCGGAAATTGATCCGAGCCTGAGCTTCACCGAAATGGGTGATCCGACGTTAATCATGAAGCCGTACACGAATATTACGCTAAATTACGTCAAATAAGTGCGATGTTTCCCATCGAATAACAAAAAGGGGATGCCTGATGGCATCCCCTTTTTTCTTCTGTTTTAGCACAAAAAAAGGTCTCTTACGAGACCAAAATGCAGGTGAAGGGATTTGAACCCCCACGAGATTGCTCCCACTAGTCCCTGAAACTAGCGCGTCTGCCGTTCCGCCACACCTGCGAACAACATGGCTATTATACGTGAATCTTTTATTCCTCGCAAGTCTTTTCGAAAAACTTTCTTACAGCCGTGACGGATTCCCATCGTACCCCTATGCTATAATAGCGGAGAGAAACAAAGGAGAGAGCATGGAAAGCACGCAAGGTTTAGCAGAGAACAATCCAATAGCCATTACTCATCCCTTGGCAGAGGATGCATATAATAAAATGATTTTTGATCTTGCTCTATATGCTGGCGTGATTTTGATGGAGAATGGGGCAGAGACCTATCGTGTGGAAGATACCGTGGAACGCATTTTAAGCCTAAGCACACATCGTTCCATGGACGTCATCGCTCTTCTTACAGGACTCTATGTCACGCTCACTTTTGATGACCATTCTTTTCTTACGGCGGTGCGTCGCATTAAAAATCGTACATTCCGTTTAGATCGTATTCGCGATGTGAACACCATTTCCCGTCGGTTGGCAAAGAATGATTTATCGGTAGAAGATGCCTATCTCACGCTTAAGGCATTAGCTGATAATCACGATTCCATACGTTTTTCGAAGATGTATCATGCCATTGCTGCAGCAGGCTTCGCGTTGATGTCCGGAGCGAATTTGATGGAAAGTCTTTTTGCCGGATTGGCGGCAAGCAGTATTCTTCTCACCAACAAAATTGTGCGAAATCGTCTTGGCGGTAGCTTTGTACCTTCTTTTTTACAGGCATTTGTCATGATTTTTGTCTTAGGGCTTTCTGTGCGTTTTTTTCCGGTTCTACGCATTGACCGGATGGCAATCGGTGCACTAATCAGCCTTTTCCCCGGGACAACACTGACCAATGGGATACGCGATACCATGCGCGCGGATTATTTAACCGGTGTCGGCAACCTTCTTGCGGCGATAATCTCCAGTATGGCGCTTGCGGTCGGCACGTTCTTTGCCTTAACGCTAACAGGAGGGTTCTTTTTATGAGTCCTACCGCTACGGGAATGGTTTCCTTATTTTTCAACCCATTGAATGACCCACTTTGGCTTAAATACGTGATGCAGGGATTGGGCGCTTTTCTGGCGGTATTCGCTTTTACCATCATGCTTGGCGCAGGGAAGAAAATAGCTCTTTTTAATTCGGCAGTATCGTTTATCAGTTGGGATACTTATGCTCTTTTTCTGGATTTCGGCTGGACCAATTTCTCCGCTACGTTTCTCGCAACGCTCGTGGTTGCTATTTCGGCGCAGATTGGTGCCCGCTGGTATCGAACACCGGTCACGATGATTATTATTCCTTCCTTGTATCCTTTGGTTCCTGGTGCACTCATATACCGTTGTGTAAATGCCTTTTTCTATGAACGCATGGATCAAGCGAGCGTATATGCCATACAGACGTTTATTATGGCGGCTTCCATCGCGCTTGGCGTTTTTCTGATAGAAACCGTTGTGACCTTATTAAAACAGCTGAAAAAGAACAAAACATCATAGAACGAAGGAGGAAACTATGGAACAATCCATCACGTATCGTTATGATACACAGCTTCTCATCGAGGGAGAAAATCTTGACGAGGACAGCATCAATGACTATTTTGTAGAACATTTTGACGGGGACTGCCTGTTGGCAGTAGGAGATGAGAACCTGATTAAGATTCACTATCACACGAATGAGCCTTGGAAAGTGTTGGCATACTGCCGCACATTGGGAGAAATCTTTGACATCGTCGTAGAAGACATGGATCGGCAATCTCGCGGATTAAAAGGGTAATCGTCGATAGAAAGAAAAAGCGCATCAAACAATTTATTCGTTCGGTGCGCTTTTTTTATCGTTTAGCGAAAGATGCGCAAGGGGATTACGAGCAACGGCTTCACGCGCCATCGCATCTTCCACATGCGTATAAATCTGCGTCGTCTGTAGGGATTCGTGCCCCAGAATGCGCTGCAGGGTACGAATGTCCACCCCTTCGCGATACATGAGTGTAGCAGCGGTATGGCGCAGTTTATGCGTTGAGTAGATTGAGACATCAAATCCCGCCTCACGCAAAAGGCCCTCTATGCGGTGTTGTACGGCGCGTGGGGAGATGCGCCGATGATGCGTCGAGAGAAAAAGAGCTTCTTCGCCCGGCACAATGGGTCGCTTTGCGAGATATGCGCGAATAGCGGCTTCGCTGGATTCTGTCAGGTATATCAGTCGTTCTTTATTTCCCTTTCCCACAACATGAAATCGTCCTTCTCTAAGAGAGGTAACATTTAGACCGCAAAGCTCACTTAATCGCATTCCCGTGGTTAGAAACGTGACGACAATGGCGACATCCCGTGTGCGAAAGAAGGGATTCTCCTCTTTTGCCGCCGCTTCAATGAGCGTAAGGGCTTCCTCCAGCGTCAGATAGACGGGATGGCGTTTTTTTCGTTTAGGTGTAGTCAGTTTTTCTGCCGGATTCTTTTCAAAATACTCTTGAATGTTCACTAAATACTTAAAAAAGGAACGAATGGCGGAAGACATGCGGGCGCGACGACTTCCGGAAAGTCCTTCCTCTTGTTCGGAATAGGCTAAAAAGGCTAATAAATCGTTAATATCGACCGATTGCAGGAGGGCAACATCGACCGACGAAATATCAACCAATTCCAGAGGCGCTTTCCGTGCCGCACCATTGCCATGGCGACGTACATGAAAGCGCAAAAAGCGTACCAGATCGTATTGATACTCCCGAATCGTACGAGGCGATAGACCACGCACTGTTTTTATGTAGTTGATATAGTCCTCTAAAATAATCGGTAACTCCATGCCTTCCCCCTCAGGAAAATTGCAAACCCAACATCTACATAATATAATACAAAAAGGTTACATTGGCATCAATGCAGGATGATTCCTATTGGCGTTTTCTTTTGTAACGCCTGATGAATGGAGAATAAAATGAGTTTACACCAAGAGGCGGCTGCTATTTGCCGCAAACTCGGGGATGATGTATTAAGTAGTATCGGGCACGTGGTTGTCGGAAAAGAAGTACCGGCAAAAAAAATGTTGATTTGTCTTTTAGCCGGAGGACACGTTCTTCTGGAAGATGTTCCGGGCATCGGTAAAACAACGCTCGTTCATGCGCTGGCAAAGTCCGTTCGTTTAGATTTTCAGCGTATACAATTTACACCGGATTTGATGCCCTCTGATGTTACCGGTTTTAACATGTATAATCCGAAAACGGCAGAATTTGAATTCCGCGAAGGCGCCGTTAATACACAAATTCTATTAGCCGATGAAATCAATCGTTCGTCACCGCGTACGCAATCCGCTCTGCTGGAAGCCATGCAGGAGGGACAGGTGACCGTTGAAGGCGTTACGTATCCGTTGCCGAAGCCGTTCATGGTTATGGCGACGCAAAACCCCGTAGAAAACGTCGGAACCTATCCTTTGCCGGAAGCCCAAATGGATCGTTTTATGATGCGTATTTCCATTGGTTATCCCTCCGTAGAAGAAGAAATGGAAATTATCTCCACGAATGCGATGCGTCGCATTCAGAAAGATGTGAATGTAGTCGCCGAAAAAGAGGTGATTAGCTGGTTGCGTGAACAGATTCCGCAAGTGGAGGTGACGGAAGAAGTCAAACGCTACATGCTCGACATTACACGGAAAACGCGCGAAGAAGATCTCATCGAATTGGGAGTGAGTCCGCGTGCCGGACAAATGCTATTCTCTGCCGCCCAGACGCTGGCTCTGCTCAATGGTCGTTCCTACGTTGTGCCCGAAGATGTACAGGCGCTTGTTCATGATGTTTTGGATCATCGCATCATCTTAAAGCCCCAAAGTCGCGGTCGAGGTATAACAACACACGAAGTCATTGCCGACATTGTAAATAATACGGTGGTTCCCCGATGAAAGGCGTTCGCCTGCGTTTCTTCTTCTGGCTGATGGGAGCGGTGGGTCTGTTTCTTCTTGCCAATACGAAATTGCGCCCGTTTCCGCATATTCTCTTTCTCTTTTGGCTGCTTTTGCCGCTTCTTTCCGTAACATTCAGCTATATTTCCGGACGGCATATCTCCCGAAAGGAAGAGCTGAATCCGCTGCGCTTGCAGCATGGGGAAGAGGGGGAATGGATTTTAGAATTGCGCAATGATTCGTCCTTGCTACCGTTTTTTCTGCATTTTCCCTTTCCTTCTCCACAAGGGAAATCAACGACGGAAGTGATGATTGCCCCGGGTGAAGTGAAACGCTTATCCTTTCCGTTCACAGCGCCGTACACAGGAACGTACACCTTTTCCTCCGGAGAGCCTATTTTTGAGGACTTGCTTGGCTTTTTCAAATTGCAGTTTTCCGGGCGTGGTACGCGCACAGCGGAGTGCTTTGCTCTGCCGCAAAGAGTAGCTGGTATGTCCTTCCTGCGTGCTTCCGATGAAGAAGAGGGGAGTGTTTTGGAACGTCGCTCCTTGACGATGGTCACCGATGACCTGTTTTCAGTTGATCCGATTCAGCAAGGAGAACCACTCTCGCATACCCACTGGAAATTGAGTAGTCGTCTGCAAAAATGGATGATTAAGCATTATTCCGACGTACAACAGCAACCGATTCGTCTCATAGTGGACGTAAAACCCGTTTCCTATGATGGTGCCGCTCGTTTTATTGGTACAAAGACGAAGATGGATCCCGCGGTCGAAGACGAACTTGCTTTGCGTACGGCATTTTTAGACCGTTTTTATACGATGGCGCTCACCTTCTTGGAAAACGGTGTTTTTATTGATGCCGGTGATCGCTATTCCCATCTTATTCATCTTCAATCCGCTGCAGAGGCGGAATCCTTAGGCGTCTGGATTGCGCATTTACCTTTTTCCGGTATTCCGCAACCATGGCGTCTGAGTCAAACGCCGGATCGTCGGCAATTCATTTGGATACAGGTGATTGATGAGGCGACACTGGGCAGTCTTTTACAGTATGAACGCTTAGGCATCGATTTTCTCATCTTTAGTGAACGTGCGCAGCAAACCCAAGAAATACTTTCCGCTTTATCCCGTTCGAGTCTGAATGTATATTGGCTCGATGAGGAAGGCCAGGAGTGATATGAAACGAATAAATCAACAAGAACATATTCAGATGCTGCAAGCCTGGTTGACGACGAGCTTATTTGCCATGGTCATCAGCCATTTTACGTTGCTTTTGCTTGGTCAAAATGAAGGTTCCTTGTTCACCAAGGTTCTCTTTTACCTTGGTCTTGTTTTGGCATTCATTCTTGCCTTACGCTTCTGGAAAATTACACTCGGCGCGGCAGGCGTTCTCCTTGTTTGCGTAGTAGCACAACGCTTGCTTCATCAATCCTCAACGATGCCCATTGTAGGAGCCGATTGGTGGAGTACAATTTGGCACGGTACAAAAGTAGCATTTCGCTGGGCAATAACACTGAATGCAGAAAAGGGACCCATGCCGCCTCTATTTCTGCCTTTGTTCTCCATTGTTGTGGCATTTCTCTCCGTACTTTCCAATTGGGCGCTTCCGATTCCGATTCTCAATATGTTTTTTTTGGTTGCGCCGCTTTTTTATCTTGACCATCTGACAGATGACCCTTTCTGGTTGCTCTGGTTGATGGCTGGACTGTTTTGCGTGTACGCTTCTTACGCATTTCGTCAGGATCCGCAACATCGGGATCAACGTCCGCCACTCTTTTTTGCGGCGGTTCTTCTCGCCGCAACAATGGTTTTGCAGCTAATTCTTCCGCCGAAACTCTTTTTTCATGAATCTATTTCGCAGCGTCTTCGCCAAATTATGCCTGCGCAAACGGGCACCGAAATATCGACGTTCTCTTTGGCGGATCTTGGCTTTTATCCGCAGGGAAAACTTCGTATTGGCGGACCGGTTACGCTGAAAAATACACCTTATCTCACTATTCATGCGGAAGCACCGGCATTCTATTTGCGCGGCTCTTCTTTTGATGCCTTTGATGGAAAAAGCTGGTCGCTTTCCACGCCGCAAACGCTCCTTCCGCTGCATTTTTCCGAACAATATTATGATGAATTTGATTCCCAGCAGGCGAAAACGTTCTGGTTTGCCAATGTTGCTTCACGCGATACGGCCATTCAAACAGGACTCTTTCGTCCTACATTCTACTTTTTGAAGGCGTATAATCCGACGCGCATTGTATTTCATGGTGGCAAGCCGGCATCCGTGGTTCATCTGAAAAGCGAAGTTCCTGTAGGAACCGACACGCAAAAGCTGCTGAAAAACTATAATGCCGGTACAGCGTTCTTTTATAGTCCTTCCGGCATGATTGCCGCTGCCTCGGATTATAATGATTACGGCATCGTAAATCTCGACTTTGTCCCTCTCGTAGCCAACTATTGGAATAAACAGGTGCAGGAGAGTATCAATCCGGTCAAAGGAAGGGGAGAGCAAAAGTATCGAGATCTGGTACGCTCTCGCGACCCTGAATTAGCTGCAATTCTTTATGATAATGACAACAAGGATTTTTCTGCCTTAGTTCAGAAAATGCGGGCGCATTTTGAAGCGAAGTATCACTATCGCTTGGATGTGGATGAAATAGAAGATCAAACCGGTTTCCTTGACTATTTTTTAACAAATAAAGAAGGCTACTGTGTATACTTTGCTACAGCGTATAGTGTTCTTCTAAAAGATATTGGTTACAGCACACGATATGCAGAAGGTTTCATCGTTCCACAAGCGAAGGACACAAGCTCAAAAATTACCGCACGACAATTATCGGCAAAACAAGCGCACGCGTGGACAGAAATCTATTTGGATTCTATGGGATGGATTCCTATTGAAGCCACGCCGTCTGCGCATTTGTCGGAAATTAGCGGCTTAAATGAGAATACCGCGCAGAAAACGCAACCTGAATTTGTTCCGCCAACCGAATTGGATGTGATGGAACCACAGGTATCCGCATCGGAAAATACAGAAGAAGTTTCCTCAGAGAGTGCCTCCTCGTCAGAGAGTTCTGTTGCCGAATCCTCCGCTATAGAAAAATCATCCTCTGCTTCGCAGGAATCGACTCCCGCGGATACGATGGAGCAATCTTCCATAGGATCGGACAATGCGAAGGTCACAGAACCGCCTATAAGCGATGCAAAATCGAAAATAGGTATGATTCTATGGCTTAGTGCTATATTGTCCGTAATCGCGCTTTTAGTCGCAATACGAGCATTTCGTCAATATCAGACATGGAAACAACGCCTAAAAGACAGCAATTTGACCTTAGCCGGTCAAAATCCCATGGAACGCTTCCACATGATATGGCACCATATCCATCGCTTAGCAAAACAAAATGAAATTGATCTTGCACCAAGTGACACCTTACGTGATTTGGTATTCGCGCTAAGCAAGATAGATGATATGGTAGCAATGCAGAAGCAAGAATGGATTACCGCTCTTGAAGCCGTTCGCTATGGTCAGCAGGAACCGAGCGAAGAAATGTTACACCTGTTGCATCAGATGTATGTCATGCTGACGATGCAATATAAGAATAAAACATCCCGGTGGAAATGGTTCGCAAAGGATGTCTGGTCAGTAAAAGGAAGACCGTGGCAGTAAACGAACGGCACAATACAATCATAGCAACCAACAGGAAAAACAGAGGTGGAAACGCCTCTGTTTTTATTTGGCAAGAAACAAGCACGACATACAAGAATAGACACACGCGCGCCCTGCTTTGTCACAAAATATTGATTTTGTGACATAAATTACGCATCAAAATCGGAGATATCTACAATGTAAAAAGGAGTCCGGAAACGACCGTTTCCGGACTCCCCTCTTGTACAACAGTATCGATTTTAAACTACCATTTCAAGCGTCTATTCTTTCTTAAACGCTTGAACGGTTGCCTTCGACTACTTTAACGTAGCGAACATTACGGCTTTGATCGTGTGCATACGGTTTTCCGCTTGATCAAAGACCTTGGAGTGTTTGCCAAGGAATACTTCATCGTTAACTTCCATGCCATCGAGATCAAAGTCTTTGCCGAATTTTTCGTTCACTTCTTTTCCAATGGTGGTATTCAGGTCGTGGAACGACGGCAGGCAGTGCAGGAAGATAACATCATCAGAAGCATTATCAATCACCTTCTGGTTGACCTTATAAGGATAGAGCTGGTGAATGCGAGATTCCCAAACTTCATCGGGTTCGCCCATGGAGACCCAGATATCCGTATAAATAACATCGGCATCCTTGGTTCCTTCTTCAACGTTCTCGGTGAAACGGATGGTAGCGCCGGATTCTTTTGCAAATCCTTCCGCCTTCTTAATCAACTCTTCCGTCGGCATCAATTCTTTCGGGCCGCAACCGGTGAAATTCAAGCCTAATTTTGCGCAGGTGACCAGCAATGAGTTGGACACGTTATTGCGGCAGTCGCCCATGAAGACAAAATTGAGTCCCTTCAAATAACCGAAGTTTTCCTGAACGGTCAACATGTCCGCAATCATCTGTGTGGGATGGAAATCATCCGTCAAGCCGTTCCAAACCGGAACACCGGAATCTTCAGCAAGGGTCTCCACCATCTTCTGATCGAAGCCGCGATATTCAATACCATCGTAGAAACGACCGAGAACCTTGGCGGTATCGGAAATGGATTCCTTCTTGCCCATCTGACTCGAACCCGGATCCAAATACGTTACGCCCATGCCAAGGTCGCGTCCGGCAACCTCAAAAGAGCAGCGCGTACGCGTAGAGGTTTTTTCAAACAAAAGAACGATGTTCTTTCCTTCGAGATAACGATGCGGCGTGTGGGTCATCTTCAAATCTTTGAACTTCTGACCGAGATCGATGAGATACTGAATCTCCGCCGGCGTGTAATCCGACAATGTGAGAAAACTTCTTCCTTGCAGATTGATTGGCATACTGTACTCCTTTTATCGTAGTTTAGTTGAATGATCTATGCGCTGTAAAGAGAAAACGCACCAATGTCTTTATATCACATCTTGTCCGGTGACGATACACCAATCAGGTCTAAAGCGTTGTGTAATACGTTTTTTACCGCCAAAACCAGACCGATGCGCTCGTTGGTCGCTTCCGGATCGTTTTCATCCACCACTTTTGTTTCCCCATAGAAACTGTGGAACGCCGAGGCAAGCTGCATCAGGAAATTCGTCATCTTATTCGGTTGACGCAATTTTGCCGCTTCTGCCACGACATCCGGAAAAGAATCCAGCAGCTTAAGCAAAACCACTTCTTTTTCACTCGTTAAATGCGTATAGGTTTTCTGTGCCTTAAACTGCGGCGCACGATCCAAAAGACCGGCGGCGCGGGCATGGGCGTACTGAATGTAATAGACCGGGTTCTCGTTCGAAGCTTTCTTGGCCAGTCCAATATCGAAATCCATTTGGGCTTCTACCGCACGACTAATGAAGAAATAACGCGCTGCATCCACGCCGACATCATCAATGAGTTCACGAATCGTTACGGCATTACCCGAACGCTTCGACATTTTCACCTCTTCCCCGTTTTCCACGAGATGAACCATCTGAATAATATCCACTTCAAGGTCGTCGCGCTCATAGCCAAATGCCATCAATGCTGCCTTCATGCGGTTAATGTAGCCATGATGATCGGCACCCCACAGATTGACCAGTTTCGTATAGCCACGGTCGAATTTGTACAAATGGTTTGCAATGTCCGGCGTCATATAGGTTAACAGCCCATTTGCCTTGCGGAGAACACGATCTTTATCATCCCCCCACCGCGTTGTTTTTAACCAAAGCGCACCATCTTCTTCGTAAACGATGCCTAAGGCATTCATCTTCTCAATGGCATCATCCACTTTTCCGGAATCATAGAGCCACTGTTCGCTGACCCACGAATCAAATTCGCAGCGGAAATCGCGAAGAACTTCTTCAATCTTCTGCAGCTCTTCCTTATATCCTTTTTGCTTGAAAAACTCAGTACGGCCTTCTTCTTTATCGAGCCAAACATCGCCTAATTCTTTCGCTAATCTCTCGCCAATCTGTTTAACATCTTCCGCATTATAGCCATCTTCCGGCACTTCCACATCACGGCCGAAATACTGTGCGTAGCGTGCATAAACTGATAAACCGAGATTGGTCATCTGTGCGCCGGCATCATTAATATAGTATTCACGCAGTACATCATAACCGCTTGCCTTTAAGAGACGGCAGATGACATCTCCCCAAACAGCTCCGCGCGCATGCCCGAGATGCAAGTCTCCCGTCGGGTTTGCACTGACATACTCCACTAAGATAGGCAGCCGTTTTCCACTGTAGTTTTGCCCATATTTATCTCCCTGTTCAAGAACTTTATTCACAACCTGCGCCAAGGAGTCTTTTTTTAATCGGAAATTCAAATAGCCCGGACCCGCCACTTCTGCCGTTTCCAGCAAATCCGACTTTTCCAGGAGCAATTGTGCCAGCTCTTCGGCGATTTGACGCGGAGCACGCCTTAATTGCTTGGCAAGCTGCATACAAACGGTGGTTGCATAATCGCCGAATTCCGTATTGCGCGGTACTTCAATCGGAATCGAATCCAGCTTCAACGAATAGTGTTCTTCGAGAACATCGCTGATCAGTTTGCTCAGTTTTTCTTCATTCGTCATATTTCTCCGCCTTTTCCTTTGCTTTTCTCTTTTTCCACGAAAAGAGTACCTAAATCGATAAACACTATTATTGTACCACACCAAGACGTACGCATTCCATGCCCTATGACAGACGGAAAGACAAAAAAAAGGAGCCGCAACAACCGTTGCGACTCGACGACGTGCCATTGAGGATTCGAACCCCAGACCTTCTGGTCCGTAGCCAGACGCTCTATCCAGCTGAGCTAATGGCACCCGACTTGGATATGATAACACACTTTTGTAGTAAAAACAAATTTTTGAACAACGAATAAAAAAAACGTATACTGTATAAGTAATAGAAATAAGAAAGTACTACAGGAGCCGGCATGAGTATCAGTATCATTCAATCGAAATTTACGTCCTTGTTGAACCCCGATCGTATTGCGAGTTACGACCAGGAAACCAATCACGAAACCACGATGATGCTTATTCACAGCATGAGCCGTTTTCTTTACGTAACCGAAGGAAAAGCGACCATTCGTATTAACGGCAACGATTATTCCATGACACCGGGTACCATGATTGCTATCCTTCCCTGGGATGTAACACAAATTATCGCCATTGAAAAGCCCATTACCTATGAACGCATCATTTATAATCTGAATTTCATCAATCTCTATCTGCGTTCTGACTATAACCCAAATAAGCAATTTTTCGCTCTTTGGCATCGCATCCGCCAAAACCCAGTCATTCATGCGGACAAAAAGCAAGCGCAGCACATTCATTGCGCCATTGAACGCCTGCGCAACGAAGTCGGCGTGGAGAGCGTATTTTCCGATCAGCAGAAGACGCAGGACAAAGAGACCTTCAGTGAAATGTATACCGTCTCTTTGGTCATTGAGCTGCTCGTTCTTTTTGTTCGCACATTAGATGCTACAAAAGAAGGCGACAAACCAAATACCGATTGCTCTTCAGATCCCAGTGGCTCCACCTTCTTTATCGGTGATTTGCTCAATTTTCTCTACAGCCATTTGCAGGAGAAAATTACGCTGGAACGGCTTAACAAAATCTTCTTTGTCAGCCAATCTACCATTTCCAAACGTCTAAAAGAAACCTTGGGGTACACCTTCCAGGAGCTCATCACCGCCATGCGCATCTACAAAGCGATGGATCTTCTCACGTATACCGATTTTAGCCTTCAAGAGATTGCGAAATTAGTCGGCATGAATGATGCCGCCCACCTTGTGCACTCTTTTGAAGCGATGGAAGACATGACTCCTAACGAATTTCGGCAGAATTTCACATCCGCCATTGAACGCAAAACCCATTTGAAAGCATCAGAATCGTCCTCCGCCTTGAAAGTTGTCAATGATATACTTCTCAATTATCAGAATCCCTTGCTCACCCCGCAAGCGATAGCGGAAAAACACCAACTTTCCCTTGCAGAGCTGAATCGAATTACTCTGTATTATGTGGAACGCTCCGCGACGGAGTTTATCGCTTCGCTGCGCATTAACCGCGCCTCTGAACTTCTCCTCCGTTCCGAATTGCCGATAACGGAAATTGCTTTGATTGTGGGATTCAAAACACTGAAAACCTTCTATCGCTATTTCCGTAAGACCTTTTCCACCTCCCCTACCGAATTTCGCAAGCAAGTCCATTTTCAGCAAGCAGATGGCAGCGTAGATACCAATATTTCCCTCTGATTCCAAAATGTCCGAAAAGAAGAAGGTGCGGCGTAGAAAACATTCTATTGCCGCACATCTTCCACTGTATCGCATAGGATTTTCTTTAGCTCTTCTGGTACAAGCGCAGACTGTCCATTCACGAACTGCGGCGTTCCTCCGCCGCGCACCTGTCCAATGTCTTTTACCGAAGCAAGCCAATCACGAGCTTTTCCTTCACAAGAGGCGAATACAATTGACGAACCCCCTTGTTTTTCTGCCAATAGTATTTTTGAACACTTATGTTCGGAATAGAGCTTTTGCCCGATCGGACGAAGGATTTCCGCTTCTTCGGCAGATAACATTACGATAAAATCATCTTGCTTAGCGAGCATCGTTGCCTTGGCTTCGGCTAATGCCTCTTGTAACGATTTGATCGTCTCTTTTTGCTTTCGCTCGGTTTCCGCCATCGCCAACACGCGATCCGCCAATTCTTTACGGCTGACTTTTAATGTTCCTTCGAGGTTGCGCAACAAATCATGCGCTTCTTTCAAGGCTCTTCCTACTACCGGACCAATCGCGACATGCACACGAACCCCTCGTGAAGTCTTTTCCTGCCCCAGCAAGACAAAACTTCCAATTTCTACTGTGTTATGCAAATGCGGCGTACCGCAAGGCTGCTCATCAAGATTCCCATAACGCACCATACGTACCGTGTCGAATTGCTGATATGCCGGATCCGAGTATTCCTCTCCCTTTACATAGGTAATGGAAAGCGGTACAGCATCACGAATAGCCTGATTAATGTACTCTTGCATATCCGCCATTTCTTCTTCGCTAAATTCTCCACGATCAACCTCAAACCACTGATTCTCTTCATGCACGCCAACTGCGATCATGACATGTCCACGTCGACGAAAGTAGCCGTCAAACAAATGTAGAGCGCTTTGTGCAGCCGTATTGGTGAGGCGCGTATCTTCATCCACCTCCATGTGTATCGGGTCGGAAAGTGTCCCCTCTACGCGATGCCACAATTTTCCATCCTGCCAAAACAAATCGGTTACCGTCAATCCATTAATAGTACCGCGATCCGCAGGCATTCCGCCTTTTTCTCCCCAAAAAACCGTATCCGCAAAGATATAGGCACCATCCTGCTCGTCCACAATGGTGGTATCGGTCACCAGTCGCCAAAAATCATCATATTGTCCAAGCATGTTAACCCCCTATCGATTCCATTTCTTGTTCTATTGTTTATACCCATCCTTTTCAAAGGGGATACAAAAAGGAGGAGACCGAAGTCTCCCCCCTTTCCGCTGACGGATGGCAAGGTTCCCTCAGCGAAACTATTTTCATTGTAAAACGAATTACAGAATCATTTCTGCGATGGTCAAGATGATTGCGCAGGCTACAGCAATGAGAATGAGCAGCTTGAATACCCACTTTAAGTATGTCGCATACTCGACGCGCGCTGCCGCGACACCACCCATGACGACACCGGAAGTCGGAGTTGCCATATTCACAACACCGGAACCGGCGGTGAAAACATTGACCATGATGTTGGGGTTAAATCCGAGTTGCGCAGCAAGACCGCCCATAACCGGAATCGACAAGCCGGCAAGACCGGACGTCGACGGAACGAGGAAGCTCAAGAGGATATAGACCACGAGGGACAGCGGGATAAATACCGCGCCCGGAACACCCTGAAGAATGCGTGTGCACTGATCCAAAATCCAGAAATCCATGTGCGTTTTGCCCATAACAACGGTAATTCCACGGGAAACGGCGATAATGATACCAACTGAGAGAAGGTCTTTCGAACCATCAATAAACGTCTCGATATAGCTGTGTTCGCTGTATCCGCCAATAAGGGCGATTACAATGGAACCGATGATGAACCATGCCGCCAAGTGCAGGAAGTACCACCAGCCAAGAGGCTCACCAGTCAAGAAATCACTCCAGCCCAATGCGGCGAGGTAGGCTTCTTCATCACCACCGAAAACAAGATCCTGATAGGAAATCAGGGAGACGATCATCACGACGAACATTAAAGCAAAGACGCAAAGGATGGCCTTATGACGACCTGTAAATTCAATCTTTGCATTCGGATCTTCTTCGCCGAAGTGTTCACGCATTATCTCCTGCTCCTGCAGAGAGAGGATCGTCGATCCTTTATCTCTTTTTACTTTTTTCGCATAACGAAGAGTAAATGCAATGGCAATCGCGACAACGGCAAGCCAAAGAATCGCGCCGATGAGGTAAATCTGACCACTGTTCGGCTCAATGCCGATGGCATTCAGACCGCCGATGGCAACGCCCGTCGCAAACGGGTTAATGGTCGAACCGAGGCAACCGGATGCTGAACCGACAAGTACGGTAGCCAGCGCAACGATGGAATCGAAACCGGCAATAACCATAGCCGATGTGATGAAGGCATAGAAACCAATGGTCTCTTCTGCCATACCATACGTCGTTCCACCTAAGGAGAACAGGAACATCAGAACAACAATCAGCCATTCTTCTTTTCCGTGCATCTTATGCACCAAGGCATTGATACCGGCTTCCAAGGCACCGGTCTTCATTACGACGTTCAGGAAGCCGCCCAAGGCGACGATGAACATCAATAAGTCCGAAGCATCCGTAAAGCCGTTCGGAATCGCCATGACGAAGTCCTGTAATTTTGCAGCAACCACAGACACGTGTTCGCCGCCATCTACCATTTCCAATAAATCCCCATATTTTTCCGGATCCAGCGTTTTGATAATCGAATCGCTGATTTCTGCACCGTTCAACAAAACGGAAATAATGCAAAGAACGGCAAGAATGATGACAAGGATGGTGAATGCCGATAGCGAGTGACGCTTCTTTTTTGCGGGTGCCATTTCGGCGTTCGGCTGTTTATTCATTTCAGCCATAAAAAACTCCTTTCAATTCTTTTCTCCGAACCGATGTTCGGTTGCTGACGGATTACCGTGTAATAATGGTTCCCGCCTTTCCTTCCAATGCTTCTTTTGCCTTCACAAGAGACGTGATAAGCGCCTTGCCGCCCTCACGTTGTTGTACGTAATCTAAGCAGGCTTCCACTTTCGGCAGCATTGATCCCGGAGCAAACTGTCCTTCTTCGATATACTGTTTCGCCTGTTGAACATCCATATTCGCAATGGCTTTCTGATCCGGTTTATTAAAGTTTACCGCAACTTGATCAACAGCGGTAAGAATAACGAGCATGTCCGCATCAATATCCAGCGCCAAACGGGCAGAAGAACGATCTTTATCGATTACCGCAGCAACGCCACGATACGCGCCGTTCTCTTCCACAACGGGAATTCCGCCGCCACCAACGGTAATCACAATATCGCCGAGGTCAACAAGCTGTTTCACGACATCCAGTTCCACAATCTTTTTCGGAAGAGGACTTGCTACAACGCGACGATATCCGCGTCCGGCATCTTCTACAAAGGTATAACCCGTTTCCGCAGCCAATTTGTCCGCCGTCTCTTTATCCATAAAACTGCCAATCGGCTTGCTTGGCTTTTCAAAAGCTGGATCTTTTTCGTCTACCACGACTTGCGTTACCACACAGGCGACTTTGCGATCGCTTTGCTGACGAGAAGCAAGCTCCGCCTGAATGGATTGTATCAGATGATAGCCAATGTATCCCTGGCTCATCGCACCGCATTCCGGAAACGGCATCTCCGTCGTATTGCCACCGTGTTCTGCCGAATATGACATGGCGTTATTGATCATCCCCACCTGCGGACCATTACCGTGACCGATAATCACATCATAGGTTTCGGCAAGATCCACAATGGTCTTTGCGGTATGCTTCACTAACTGAAGCTGTTCGCTCGGCGTGTTGCCCAGTGCATTGCCACCCAGAGCAACAACAATCCGTTTTTTAGTCATAAAAACTCCTTCATAATCGAATCCATCATAAATCCATCAAGCCGTAAACCGGTACGCCACGGGGTGTACCGGTCTACGGAATGGATTGCTATTCTGTTCTATTAGTTTTCACGGACAAGCGGCATGGACATGCAGCGCGGGCCGCCTCGACCGACGGTCAAGTTGTCGGAATCGAGTTCAATAACAGTAAACCCGGCTTCTTTGAGCATCTTGTTAGTCTCAAAGTTGCGCTTATAAACCACAATTTTTCCCGGAGCCAGTGTCAAGGTGTTGGAACCATCTGTCCACTGTTCACGCTCGGCAGCCATGTCGTCTCCACCGCCGCAGGGGAACAAACGAACCTTTTCGACGCCAAGAATGCCGGCAAGGATTTCGCCAAGCGATCCCTTATGCTCTTCAATCTTGACATCATGCTTTGCTTTATCCGCTGTCAGTTCAAACACACGAAGCGTTGCGGTGATGCCCGGATGATAGGTGAAGGCATCCTTGTCAATCATCGTAAAGACGGTGTCAAGGTGCATGAATGCGCGAGATACCGGAATATTGAAGGCAAAAATACGTTCAATCTTATTGTCTACCGTATCAAAGAAGAGGTTCATCGCCAACTGCTGGATCGCGTCGGCGGTGGTACGCTGCGAAATACCAACGAATAAGGTCTTTTCATCTACGTTAAAGACATCGCCGCCTTCGATATGGAAGTGGTTATGACGTCCGTAGAGGTCTTTGACCTGTCCTTTGTATTCCGGATGATATTTGAAGATGTAATCCGCATAGATGGTTTCACGGTTGCGGGTAACGGAGAACATTTTGTTGATGACGGCTCCATTGCCGACCGAAGCGAACGGGTCGCGTGTGAAGTAGAGGTTCGGCATCGGATTCACGAGCAGATACGGATGTTCCAGTTCATCAATCAGGAAGTTCGTTTCAATGTCTCCTAATTCCTGGAAGGAAACGCCTGCCATGGTTTTCATGACAAATTCTTTAGTGTCTTTAATGCCTGCAAAGAAGTTCTTCAAAATCTTATGATACGTTTCGGTATAAATACCGGCATCATTCAGATATTCGTCGATAAATTTTTCGCGGAGTCCCTCATTCGCATCAAGGGTTTCTGCCATTAAATCTTCAAGGTAAACCACCTCAACGCCTTCATTACGAAGAATGTCGGCAAACGCATCGTGTTCTTTCTGCGCTTTCACTAAATCCGGAATATCGTCGAAGAGCAATTCGGCGAGTGTATCCGGCGTAAGGTATTTGAGCTCTTCGCCCGGACGATGCACTAAGACTTTCCTGAGGGGCTGAATCTCACTGGTTACTTGAATGGGTTTCATAACATTCCTTTCTTTCTCTGGTTGATCGCTTATGCGATCTTCGTGATTATCTTGAAAAAACGATTTTCCTCTTGAGGATCGACCTCTAAGAGTCAGATTTAGTATATTGTGCAGGGGCGAAAAAGTAAAGACAAGTTCCCTTTTATTCGTTGTAAAAACAGAGAAAACGCATCAAATCGGCTATTTTCCTCATCGATTTCTGATAATTAATGGCAAGTGCAGCGTACAATATATTGTACCTTTTTACTCGACTATTCTCGAAATCTATCATGCGAAAACTCTTTCTGTAACCGTTTTCCATTATTTTGTGCCGTTGAAACGTTTGAAGAGTAACGTCTACAAGCAGCAGGACATTTAATGCTATAATATGGGCATCGCAAGGATGGTCATCAACAAGGAGGAAACTATGGACTGGGAAACAACAAACTTTATCCATCAAATTATTGACGAAGAGTCTGCCCCCGGCGGACGTGTGCATGGTCAGCAGATTGTCACCCGCTTTCCTCCGGAACCGAACGGTTTCTTGCATATCGGACACGCAAAAGCCATTAACATGGATTTTGGCACAGCGCTAAAGTACGGCGGTATTTGCAATCTTCGTATGGACGACACCAATCCGGTCAAGGAAGATACGCTATTTGTAGAATCTATCCAGGAAGATATCCATTGGTTAGGTTTTGACTGGGATGACCGCTTTTATTTCGCCTCAGACTATTTTGAGCGTATGTATGAAGCGGCAATCGTATTGATTCACAAAGGTCTTGCTTATGTGGATGATCTATCGGCAGAGGAGATGCGTGCCTACCGAGGAACGCTCACTGAGCCC
Source organism: uncultured Murdochiella sp. (assembly GCF_902488755.1). Classification (GTDB taxonomy): domain Bacteria; phylum Bacillota; class Clostridia; order Tissierellales; family Peptoniphilaceae; genus Murdochiella. The sequence goes on from NZ_CABTXF010000004.1 coordinate 32,486, forward strand.
GGAAAGCCAAGTCCTTGGCGTGATCGCAGCATAGAAGAAAATTTAGATCTGTTTCAACGTATGCGCAACGGCGAATTTGCAGATGGAGAAAAAACGCTTCGCGCCAAAATAGATCTTACTTCCGGAAACATCAATATGCGTGATCCCGTTATTTACCGCATTGCGCATCAGCATCATCATCGCCAAGGCGATAAATGGTGCATCTATCCCATGTATGATTTTGCGCATCCGATTGAAGATGCTCTGGAAGGCATCACCCACTCCCTCTGCTCTTTAGAATTTGAAAATCATCGTCCGTTATATGATTGGGTAGTGGATAACACAGATATGCCACATAAACCGCGTCAGATTGAATTCGCACGTCTGAATCTCAGTCACACCGTGATGTCAAAACGAAAACTGCGTACACTGGTAGAGGATGGTCTTGTAGACGGTTGGGATGATCCGCGCCTTCCGACCCTTCAGGGATTGCGTCGTCGAGGCTTTACGCCAAAGAGTATTCGCAATTTCTGTGAACGAATTGGCATGACCAAAACAGACAGCATGGTAGATGCTCGCTTCCTCGACTATTGCGTGCGTGAAGACCTGAATGACCATGCTCCCCGTGCCATGGCGGTATTGGACCCCATCCTTCTCGTGATTGATAACTATCCCGAAGAGAAAACGGAAATCTGTACGATTGCGAACCATCCGAAGGATCCTTCCATGGGAACACATACCATTCCCTTCGGAAAGAAAGTCTGGATCGAACGCGAAGATTTCATGATAGATCCACCGAAGAAGTATTATCGCCTCTTCCCCGGTAATGAAGTGCGCCTACAAAATGCCTATATTGTGAAAGCGACCGATTATGAATTGGACGAAGTGGGCAATGTCAAAGTGGTTCATGCCACCTATGATCCCGATTCGTTTGGCGGAACGGCAGCGGATGGACGCAAAATTCGCGGTACTATCCACTGGGTTCCGATGCGCGAAGGCGTAACCGCAGAAGTACGGCTTTATGAACGTCTCTTTACTGTGGAGAATCCGGACGGAGAAGAGGCTGACTATCGTGAACTGCTCAATCCGGAATCGCTTACGATTATTTCGAACGCCGTAGTGGAACCTTGGTTGGCTGAAAAACACGACGAAGCTATCCGCTATCAATTCATGCGCAAAGGATACTTCTGCGAAGATCGCCATTATTCGACCGCCGAGAAACACATCTACAATCGCGTCGTCACCTTACGGGACAGCTTTACACCGGAAAAATAGACGGCGCAACACGGAACGGAGGAACTATGTCGTCCTATCGAATGCTCATTCAACGGGATAAACGAGGTGTATTACTTGCGCATCGCAAGTCCATCACGCCAAAAAAGAATACCTTCTTTCTTGTCCTGATGAGTTTTATTCTTCCGCTTCTCTTGTTGGCGCCTGCCTTTATGTATTCGGGAATTTTCCCGTTTGGTGACCATACGACACTTGCGGTAGATCTGCGCAATCAGATTGTGGGCTTCTTTTAAGCATTGCGTCGTGTTACGGCTGATCCGGGAAGTCTGCTCTACAACTTTACCAAGGGGCCCGGTGGGATTATGAGTGCAACGGATGCGTATTATTTGCTCAGTCCGCTAAATCTGCTGTTTTTTCTTTTTCCCTCCGAGAATCTTCCCTTGGCGGTAGAGCTTATTCAGCTTGTGAAGATAGGCCTTTCCGGGCTCTTCTTTTCCATCCTGCTTATCCGACGTGAACACGGAGACGACTGGCGAATCCTGCTGTTTTCCACCTGCTATGCGTTGATGTCCTTCACTATGGCGAACATGCTCAATGTCATGTGGTTAGATCTTCTTTATATGACGCCCTTAGTAGTTCTCTTTTTGGAACGGTTGATGGATGGGAAAAGCGCCGTTCCCTATGTTCTTTGTCTATCACTATCCATCATCATTAATTTTTACATGGCATACATGCTCTGTATTTTTCTTGTACTGTATGCCATTTGGGCTATTGTTCGCCGATCCTCCGCCATGCGCGAGACCAGAAGAGAAATGGTTAAACAGTGCTGTAAGCTCTTTATACGCTTTACACTCTACTCCTTTATCGCAGGTGCGCTGACGGCATGGCTGATTTTTCCGAATATGTATTCGCTCCTGCTCAGTAAGGGGCCTTATCAAGATGAAGTGGTTGCCGATAGCGCCTTCCGTTATCCTGTGGGCGATCCGTTTTCTCGCCTGATTCCCGCCGCCTTTGACTATGATCAGGTTTCCAACGGATTTGCTAATATCTATACCGGAATAGCCCCTGCAATCCTGGGACTGTTTTACTTTTTCAACCCCCGTATTGCTCTCCGCGAACGCATCTGTTCCCTAGGCATTCTTCTTATTCTATTACTCTCGATGAATATGAAAAAACTCAATGTCCTCTGGCATGGAATGCAATATCCGATATGGTACAATTATCGCTTTTCCTGGTTATTCAGTTTTTTTACACTGCTCATTGCCTTTCGCGGATTTTTGCGCCTGCATCGCATAAGGCTCGTTCAACTCATCGCAGTTGTTGTCTTTTATGTTGCGTTGGCAATCTATCTCGGAATCCGGATGCATAGCGACAGCAAGCTCTTTCCCTTTCTCACTTATGCGCACCTGATTGGCACTTTTGTTGCTGCCATCGTGTTTCTCATTTTATTTGTGGATTGGAGCAAGAACCGGCACGGAATGGGTTCGGCAGCCTTTTTCCTTTTACTGTTGACCTGTATCGATCTCTCTGTAAATGCAGCGGTTTATACCGCCTGTTTTGCATACGAAACAAGAACCGAGTTTGCTTTCTTTCATCAACAAATGCGTGAAGCATTGGAGCCCATCCGCCCAAAAAACGGCTCATTTTATCGTATAGAAAAGACGTTTATGCACGACAGCAATGATGGAATGCGGTTTAATTACAGCGGATTAACGCATTTTAACTCCACATACGAATACAACACGATCGAATTGCTTTCCAGCTTGGGATTTTCTCGTGGACGCGCCTCGACCGCAGGGGGAAATGCCACAAAATTCACGGATGCGCTATTTGGAATCCGCTATTATTTGGATGGAAAGTATAATCCGCAAGATGAAGGGCTCGTGGAAGGCATCAACACCTTCAAATCGAAATCCCATCGACCGGATATTTTGGATATGCCGCTTGTCGCCGACTATCCCCACATTCGCGTTTATGAGAATCCCTGGTGTATGCCCTTTGGCATGTTAGCAGAAGAAAGCATCGCCACTTTTTCTGCCGGACACATGAATCCATTAGATTTTCAAGATCATCTTGCGAATTTGGTGGATGGACGGCCGGGAAGCGAAATCAATTATTTTGAACATTTTGCCTTGCATCATCCGCAGTTAGAGAACCTCACCAAAGGAAGCGGAAAAGGATCAATAAAAGTCTATCATCGCGTCGCAGAAGATAAGGACACCAAGGCGCGCTTAAACTATACGGTTCACACCACGGGCAAGCGTTCTGCATATCTCACCATCTCCGAAACTTTTAATACCTATAACTCTTTTGTCTACTTGGACGGTGAGCAGATTGGCAACAAGCGTTCCGGAAATGTCACTACTTCTCAAGTTCTCAATGTTGCTGCGGCAAATGAAGGTGAAAAAACACAAAAACTTTCGATTCAAATGCACCGCGATAAGGATACGTTTCAACTCAATACCATCGCACTGTTTACCTTGGATGAAGACGCACTGCGAAAGGCGGTTGATTTTCAACAAAAACACGGATTAAAGCTAACGAATTTCTCATCGACATCCTTTTCGGGTACGTTTACAGCGGCAGAGGGAACGCCTTATCTGCTTCTTTCCCTTCCCTATGATGAAGGATGGACAGCAAAACTGGACGGCAAGAAGATCTCGACAATTTCTGTCCTTGATTCCCTTACGGCAATTCCTGTTACGCCGGGCAAGCATACCCTAGAGATGCATTTCCGTACTCCTTTGCTTTTACCGGGAATCAGCCTATCCATCACCACCTTCGTTTTATTCCTCATTCTCTTGCAAAATGAGAGAAAAGCAAAAAAGCAAAAGATGGTGACAAACCTTTCTATACAAAAATGATGACGTATTCCGCACTTCGAATTCTTAATTTATTATCAAGGACTGCAGGCAGTGTTTTATTTGTGCTTGCCTGCATTCCGATATCCGGTTTACACCCTTGGATTCCTCTGTTTTTATCCCTTCTCTTGCTTGGCGTTTCCGCGCGATTGGATTATCGCTATTGGCGTTGCCCATATTGCCATCGCCATCTTGGGAAACGGATGTTTCCCTTTCCCCCGGTATGTCCGCATTGTAAAAAGACACTGCATCAAACGGACAACGTTCCGACGAAAAGTGCATTTCGGGCGTACCAAAAAACTCTTCTTGGCACGCTCTCCTCTGCAGCAGAGGAAGAAGAAAAAGAAACTCAGTGAATTAACAGTTTAGCAATACTCAGCATCAGCGGAATGGTCAAAGCGCATCCGATACAAGTCACAATAATAATCTGTGACGCATAATAGGGATCATAGTCATACATTTTTGCCTGTAGCGCCAGATTGATTGCGGTTGGACAGCTCCAGGCGACTACGGTTACCATGCGCAATTCCAAAGACCCAAAGGGAAAAAGCACCAGCAGGATGATGGGAATAAGTGGAAAAAGTACAAGACGCACAAAGGATACCCACCACACGCGTTTATTGCTGAACAAGCCAGAAAGAGGCTTTTGGGCAATAAAAGCACCGAGAAGAATCATGGCAAGCGTGGAATTGATACTGACGAGTGACGTTAGCGGACGAACGAGAAAATCGGGAATCGGAATCCGACAGAGATAGATGAGCCAACCAAAAAAGAAAGCAAGAAAGATTGGCTTACGATAAATCCCCTGAAAAGATTTCAATGATAATTTTGCTTTTTTATCCAGAAGAGGCGAGCCGTAGAGAATAATGAGAAGCGTAGACATCACCACGGATGGCGCAATATAGAACGTGCAAGATGGGCCAAAGAGCGATGTAGCGATAGGGATACCAACAAAGGCCTTGTTGTTAAAGATAACCGCAAAACGATCGATAGGATGATCATCGCCAAAAATCACACGAGATAGAACGATGTAAATGATCTGTACAATGGCGGTAAAAAGCATAATGCCTGCGAGCCAAAGGGCTTCCCTTGCGTCATAAGGGCGTAAAAAGGAATGAAACAGCAAAAGCGGTAGAATATAGGAAATGAGAATATGACTCATCTCATTGGTCGTTGATGAAGACAGCACGCCACGGCGAGCGAGCATATAGCCAAAGCCGGCTATGAAGGCAAACACCAAAAATTGTTGAAAAAAAGCAATCATCGTTCTTCCCGCTTCTCTCCCGTTAGTCTGCGCAATACGGCACGCACATCTTTCCCTTACTCATTCTAACAACTTTCAACCAAAAAGCAAAAGCCCTATAAGACAAGGTCTTATAGGACTTTTCAATATGTTGCTAATTGGAATAGAAAATAGATTACTTAGCGATGTCGCTGGCGCGCGTTTCACGCACGATATTGATCTTAATCTGCCCGGGATATTCGAGTTCACTCTCAATCTTTCGGGCAATGTCATGTGCGAGCACCACCATTTTATCTTCCGAAACCTCTTCCGGTTTAACCGCGATACGAATCTCGCGTCCTGCCTGAATCGCATAGGACTGATCAATGCCTTGGAATGCGTTAGCAATGGCTTCCAAATCCTCAAGACGCTTGATATAGTTCTCCGTTGACTCGCGGCGAGCACCCGGACGGGCAGCCGATAACGCATCCGCCGTTTTTACAATAAAGGCTTCTAACGTGGTCGGTTCCACATCATTGTGGTGCGCTTCAATGCAATGAACGACCTCTTTGCTCTCATGGTACTTCTTTGCCAAACGAACCCCGAGTTCCACGTGCGGTAACTCAATCTCATGATCGATCGCTTTGCCTAAATCATGCAGCAATGCGCCACGTTTCGCAATCTTGACATTGGCTCCTAACTCCAAGGCCAGCATTCCGGCAAGCTGCGCCACCTCAATGGTATGCCCGAGGGCATTTTGTCCATAAGAAGTGCGGTACTTCAATTTTCCCAATGTGCGGATGATTTCCGGATGAATATTGCGAATTCCTACCTCATCGACAGCTAACTCGCCTGCTTCACGGATGGCGTGTTCCACTTCCTGTTCAGCCTTTTGATACAGCTCTTCGATTCGAGTCGGATGAATTCGTCCGTCAACAATCAGCTTTTCAAGCGCTACACGGGCGACTTCTCTTCGCACCGGATCAAAGCAAGATAAAACAACTGCCTGCGGCGTATCATCAATAATCAAATCTACGCCGGTAAGCTGTTCAAAGGCGCGAATATTGCGTCCTTCACGGCCAATAATACGCCCCTTCATCTCATCGTTTGGCAACGAGACAACGGTCACTGTGCTTTCAGCAACGTAATCTGACGCATAACGCTGAACGGTGCGCGTAATGATTTCCCGCGCACGACTTTCTGCTTCATCCCTCGTTTTCGCTTCTTCTTCACGAAGAATTTGCGCTCGCTCGTGCACAACATCTTCACGCGCTTTTTCTAAAACCATTTCGCGCGCCTGCTCAGGGCGAAGATCCGCTATCCGCTCCAATTCGTTCTGCCGTTGTGTCATTAATTGGTCGGCACGCTGCTCTTTACTTCTAACGCGATCTTGATCCTTTGCAACTTTCTTTTCTAAATTTTCCAGTTGCACGGACTTTTCGTCCAAAAGATCTTCACGTTTGTTCAAGCGACGTTCCGCATCCTGCAATTCATTCTGACGACGCGCATACTGCGCTTCCTGCTCTTCACGCCAACGATGAATTTCGTCCTTGGCTTCAAGCAATGCTTCTTTTTTTGCCGTTTCCGCATCGCGATTCGCATCATCCAAAATCTTCTCCGCTAAGGTTTTCGCGGAACCGATCTTTTCACGGTTTTGCTTTGCCCGATACGTATTGCCGACAAAAAAGAATAGTACAGCGCCGATTAAAAATGCTACTACGGGAATAATCAGGTTATCCATGGTACCTCCTTTCCTTACTATTTTTCGTACACATTCATTGTTAGTCCAACGTGATGGTTTTACTGTCCTTTTGAGGGGCGTTATCTACCGTTTCGCTCTGTTTGCCGCTCGCAAAACCCTCGCCTTCCTCTTCGCGTTGAGCTTGTTCGTGGAGGGTATCTCGTAAGTCCTTCTCCAATTTTTTGTGCAGGTCGGGATTTTCCGCAATAAATTTCTTGGCGTTTTCCCTACCCTGTCCGAGACGCTCTCCATCATAACTATACCACGCACCGGCGCGTTCGACGATACCAAAATCCAATGCCGTATCGAGCAGCGTGCCGATTTTCGAGATGCCCGTCCCGTACATAATATCAAACTCCACTCGTTTGAATGGAGGAGCGACCTTATTTTTAACGACTTTGACGCGCGTGCGATTGCCAAGGACATTTTCCCCCTCTTTAATTTGTTCGCCGCGTCGAATATCCAGTCGAATGGTGGAATAGAACTTTAAAGCTACGCCGCCGGTAGTGACTTCCGGATTGCCATACGTGACACCAATCTTTTGCCGAATCTGGTTCAAAAAGACAACCGTTGTATTGGATTTTGCAACAATCGGAGTCAATTTACGAAGGGCTTGGCTCATGAGTCGCGCCAAAAGTCCGACATGCGTATCCCCCATTTCGCCTTCGATTTCCGCACGCGGAACAAGGGCGGCAACCGAGTCCAAAACAACGATATCCACGGCATTGGAACGCACGAGGCTCTCCAGTATTTCCAGTGCTGATTCGCCGTCATCCGGCTGGGAAAGAACCAAATTATCTGTGTCCACACCCAAACGTTTGGCATAACCGACGTCTAAAGCATGTTCCGCATCGATAAACGCCGCGATGCCGCCGAGCTTCTGCGCCTGCGCGATGGTTTCCAGCGCAAGCGTCGTTTTTCCGGAGCTTTCCGGACCGTAGATCTCAATGACACGTCCACGCGGCAATCCGCCCACGCCAAGTGCCAAATCCAGATTGATGGCACCGGTCGGTATGGCATCAATCTCCTGCACCGTCTGTTCGCCTAACTTCATAATGGCACCTTTGCCAAACTGTTTTTCAATTTTACTAAACGCCATTTTTAGCGCTTTTTCTTTGTCTTCCTGCTTCATATTTGCAATGGCCATAATTTCCTCCATTCAGATGTTGTTTAGATCCAATACCTTACGATTTTTGACCAAATAATCAACGCCGGAGAGAATCGTAAATCCCAGGGTAAGTATTACGAGTATTTCCGTAATGTGCGTATCCTGCATAAATGATAACCAGCTGTGAGCAAGTAACAGTACAATAATGGTTAGCATTTGAAATGTCGTCTTATATTTTCCCCATTTTGAAGCAGCAATCGTCACCCCATTCGATGCCGCCACCGTGCGAAACCCGGTAATCATCAGCTCACGAGCAACAATAATCACCACAATCCACGAAGCCAATTGCCCCTTTCCGACTAAAAGAATAAAGGCGGAAAGCGTCAGCACTTTATCTGCCAAAGGATCCATGAATTTTCCAAAGGTAGTAACTAAATGATCTCTACGGGCGATATACCCATCTAAGAAGTCGGTAACCGATGCGATGATAAATAACAACGCCGGAATGGGGCTCGACGGCTCAAGCAACAAGTAGGTCACAACGAAAAAAGGAATCAAAGCGAAACGAAGCATCGTCAACTTATTGGGCAGATTCATCGTCATCCTCCTGTTCGTGAATATACACTTCACGTGGTTTCGAGCCATCCTGCGGAGAAATAGCTCCCATAGCCTCCAAATCATCGATAATACGTCCGGCGCGTGCATAGCCTATCCGAAAACGGCGTTGTAGACCACTGATGGACGTTGTTTCCTCATGACTGATAAATTCCAGCACTTCTTCCATTAATGCGTCTTTTGGCGCATCTTCGTCTTCTTGTACGACATCCGCCGTCTTTTCAAGAGAAGCAATCAGCTCTTTGTCATAGCAAACGTCATGCTGGTCGGTCAGAAAGTGCGTAACCTGTGAAACTTCCGCATCGGAAACAAAAGCTCCCTGCACACGCTTCGGCTTGGGAAAATGTGACGGATAATAAAGCATATCACCTTTTCCTAAGAGTTTCTCTGATCCGCTCTGATCCAAAATGGTACGTGAATCGATAGAAGACGAGACCGCAAAAGAAATACGCGAAGGGATATTCGCCTTGATCGTTCCGGTAATGACATCGACGGAAGGGCGTTGCGTAGCGATAATAAGATGGATACCGCAAGCGCGCGCCATCTGCGCAAGACGCGTAATATGCGCCTCAACATCTTTAGAGGCTACCATCATTAAATCAGACAACTCGTCAATAATGAGCACGATATAGGGCAGATTCTCCATCGATTCGTCAATCTTCTGCTGCTCGCGGTATCCGCTGATGTCACGCACCGAAAACTGCGAGAATAGCTTGAAGCGCCGTTCCATCTCTTTGACAAGCGTGTAGAGTGCCTTTGCCGCTTTTTTTGGATCGGTTACGACCGGAATCATCAGGTGCGGAATTTCATTATAGACGGATAGCTCAACCACTTTCGGGTCTATGAGAATGAGGCGTACTTCCGATGGCGAATACTTGTAGAGGATGCTCATAATGATGGTGTTGATACATACCGATTTTCCCGATCCGGTAGCGCCGGCAATCAGCAAGTGCGGCATCTTGGTTATCTTGGCAATGACCGGATGACCATCAATGCTTTTGCCAAGCGCGATGGGTATGCCGTCCTTTTCTTGCACAAATGCGTCGCACTGAAATAAATCACGAAGTGAAACCGTATCCGAAACACGGTTAGGTACTTCAATGCCCACGTATGGCTTTCCAGGAATAGGCGCCTCAATACGAATATCCTGCGCCGCCAAAGCCAACGCCAAGTCATCGGCGAGATTCGTGATACGACTGACCTTAATGCCTGCCTGTGGCTGCAACTCAAACTGCGTTACTGTCGGTCCGCGCTGAATAGAGACCACGTGTGCTTCTATGCCAAAAGACGCTAATGTCGATTCAATCTTTTTAGCGCGTTGTTCCAAATCCGTTTCACGAGCAGCGCCACTTTTCTTTCCGGATTTCAACAATTCAATGGGTGGCGTAATATAAGTGTTCTCGCTATCTTCATCCATCGATACACCATAGTTTTCCATGCTGAATTGCTCCTGCTTTTCAGACGTTGAAGAAGCTTTCCGAGAAGAAACCGATACCTGTTCTTCTTTCTCTTTTTCGAGAGGGGTTTCCATAGCCGAAATCGCCCCGTCATATGGCACCGCATTTTCTTGTTTACGGGAATGCGAAAGCGGTACATCCTCGGAAGGAACATCCGCGTCAAATGGTTTGGGAATATACGGAGAAGTAAAAGAATCGTCCTGCCAGGAAGTAGTTTGTTCCTCTTGTTTCGTCGCTCGATCAGCATCAAACGAGATAGATTCTTCCTTATGCTGTTGTTCACGTAGCACACGTTTTTCCTGACGACGAAGTTCCGCTTTTTCTCGCATCGCTTTACCGGTCATTTTTGTCTTTTTCCACCCGGAACGAATCCATTCACTTAAAATCGTAAAAAATTCCACCATCTTGACATCAAACAAGTGCAGAACAAAGAAAAAAAGCACAAAGACAAAAAGCAGCCAAATGCCGATTTCGCCAATAATGCGTCGAAAAAGCAGACTGAGCAGTCCTCCGGTGATGCCTGCGCCGCGTAGGATTTCCCCTCGCTCCGCCGAAAGAGATACCGTCGTATTGACCGTCGCTACAGGCAAATCGCGCACACCGATAATCATCGCCACGCATAAAAAAATAGAAGCGAGAAATACAAGTGTACGCAGCAATTTTCCGTGTAAATTACCGGAGACAGCGGAGACGAGGAACAAAAAGGTCAACGGAGGAACGGCATACGTCGTAACGCCGAAAAGGCGAAAAACCGCTCCGCCAATTGCTTTTCCAAACCAGCCCGTCTGCGCACGAAAATAGATCGTTGCTGCGCAGATAATGAGTGCAATAAAGCAAGCAACGAGAAAATACTGCATTTTTTGGTCTTTAGTTACCGTTTTTCTACGTCTTGTTGTCTTTGCCATGCTGCCTCCTCACCATCAATCAGTATACCATATCGACGAGAATAAAAAGGGGCACCGACAACAGAAAGTGAATCATCTGTGTCGGTGCCGTCTCATTTTTGTGCCTTATCGTGTTACGGTTGTAATAGGGCATCGGGTGTCATTAATGACGCGGTAACAACGCCTTGCGCGAAAGATTAATGCGTCCTTTATCGTCAATTTCGATGACCTTGACTTTGACTTTGTCACCGATTTCGACAACATCTTCCACCTTCTCTACGCGCTCATTTGCTAACTTCGAGATATGAATCATCCCCTCTTTGTTGCCGCCCAGGTCAACAAAGGCGCCAAATTTCATGATACGCGCCACCGTTCCTTCGTAAACATCTCCGACTTCCACATCGCGGATGATATCCAAAATCATCTGCTTGGCTTTTTCACCACTTTCCCCATCCGGCGACGTAATCGTAATATGTCCGTCATCTTCGGTGTCAATAACCGCACCAGTGGCTTCTACAATGCCATTGATCGTTTTTCCACCTTTACCAATGACTTCACGAATCTTTTCAGGATCAATGTCCAGTGCCAAGATGCGCGGAGCGTATTTGGACAGCTCTTTGCGTGGTTCGGCAATGCAATCGGTAAGAACCGTCAGAATTTCAGCACGAGCTTTCTTTGCTTGGGCAAGCGCAACTTCCATAACTTCTTTATCGATGCCTTCGATCTTAATATCCATCTGTAAAGCGGTAATACCATCTTTCGTTCCGGCAACTTTAAAGTCCATATCGCCCAGATGATCCTCTAACCCTTGAATGTCGGTAAGAATGGACATGTGCTCGCCTTCTTTAATGAGACCCATGGCAATACCGGCAACCGGCTTTTTGATGGGCACACCGGCATCCATCAGAGAAAGTGTAGACCCGCAGATAGAAGCCTGGGAACTCGAACCATTTGAGCTAAGCACTTCAGAAACGACACGAATGGTATACGGGAAAGTGGTCGAATCCGGAAGCACCGGCAGCAACGCACGTTCCGCCAAAAAGCCGTGACCAATCTCGCGGCGTCCGGGCGAGCGCAGCGGTTTAGTATCCCCTACGCTGAACGGCGGAAAATTATACTGATGGAAATAGTTTTTGACCACTTCTTCCTGATGAAGTCCGTCGATGTAGAGCACATCACGCGGGCCACCTAAGGTAACCACAGAAAGCACCTGTGTCTGTCCGCGCTTGAAAAGCCCCGAACCGTGCGCACGAGGAAGCAAGCCGCATTCCGCGCTTAACGGACGAATCTCATCCATGGCGCGTCCATCCGCACGCACCTTGTCTTCGGTAATCAGGCGACGCACTTCGTTTCGAACAATTTCTTCCATAATGGCATCAATATCGTTGCGAATGCTTGGGAAGATATCGGCATCGGAGGCCTCGAACAGTTCAAACGTTTCGTTTTTGATCTCGGTAATGCCGTCTTCACGGATCATTTTATTATCGGAGCGCAATGCTTGAATCAGGCGATCCTTAGAAAAGGCTTCAACACGTTCACGCAACTGGGCATTCGGTTCGTGCTTGACAAATTCGTATTTTGGTTTTCCTTCTTCTGCTGCGATTTTCTTGAAGAATCGGCAGATGGACTGAATCTCTTTATGACCAAAGAGAATTGCGCCAAGCATTTGCTCTTCGGAAAGTTCGTTCGCTCCCGCCTCGACCATCATAATGGCTTCTTCTGTACCGGAGACGGTTAGATTCAGCTCGGAATGTTCCATTTGTTCTTCGGAAGGATTGATGATATATTCCCCATCAATGTAACCGACAATGACCGCACCGGTCGGTCCATCAAACGGAATATCGGAAAGAGAAAGTGCGAGGGATGAACCATTCATTGCTAAAATCTCCGGTGGATCATCGGGAGAAACCGACAATACCGTAGCAATCACCTGCACATCATTCTTAAAGCCTTCCGGAAACAAAGGACGAATCGGACGATCCATCTGGCGCGCATTGAGTGTGGCCTCCATGGATCCGCGTCCTTCGCGCTTAATATAGCCGCCGGGAATACGACCGACCGCATACAGTTTTTCTTGATATTCGCACGTCAACGGAAAAAAGTCCTGTCCTTCACGGACATTGCGATTCATAACGGCAGTCGTTAACACGACGCTGTCTCCTGCACGCAGAATACATTCTCCGTTTGCCTGTTCTGCCACTTTTCCAATCGTAACATGGAAGGCATTGTTCGTTACCTCGGAACGGTAATCGAATTCTCTCATTCTTTCCTCCTCTTGGTTTAGATGAACACTCACCCTTCGTCTGCGACGAGGTCGTTCGCGTTTTTCATAGACCTTTCCAGTATATCAAATTGCGCGAAAAGACGCGAATTACTGCGGGATTTTTATTTTGTTGTTGCCGTTTTCCCTCTCCTTTTCCTCATAAATAAGCATAAAAAGGCTCGCTTGCCAAAATCGGCAAGCGAGCGCTTTCATAGATTCACTTTGATTAGCCGCGCAAATTCAAGCGAGCAATGATATTGCGATAACGTTCAATATCCCTTTTGTAAAGATAGTTCAGTAACCCACGGCGCTGACCGATGAGCATATACAGACCGCGGCGGGAATGATTATCTTTTGCATGGTCTTTAAGATGTTCCGTCAACTCGGCAATACGATAGCTCAAAAGAGCAATCTGTACTTCCGGAGAACCGGTGTCCTTTTCATTTTTGCCGTATTCTTTGATAATTTCTACTTTTTTTTCTTTTGTAAGCATCTCCTCTTCCTTTCTTTCGCTGCTTTCTAAGAGCGGGTCGGAGTACCCGTCTCCGAGAAAGAGTACTTGTACACTATACCGGATTCGTTGGTAAATTGCAAAATTTTATTCGCTTACTGTAACGCAGGTAAAGCATCCTGCCATTCTTTTGCCCAAGAGCGCAATAGCGCTTCATCCTGTTGCATCTGTTTCGTCAATTGCAACGGATCCGAAAAACGGATATTCTTACGGGCAAAACGAAGAAAAGAAAGCTCCATGGGCACATCATAGATGTTTTCCGTAAAATCAAAAAAGTGCGTTTCTATGCGAATTTCTGTACCATCTTGAAACGTGGGATTCGTTCCCACAGAAGTCATGCCGAAATGGCTTTTGCCGTGAAGGATCCCCTCGGTCAAATACACGCCTTCATGTGGAATCAGATAGGGAAACGAAATACCCAGGTTAGCCGTGGCAAAACCCAAGCCATGTCCACGCCGTTTTCCATGCACAACCTTGCCGGAAATCGTATAGGGAAATCCTAACATGGCGTTGGCACGATCAATCTCTCCCTGTTGAATAGCTTCTCGAATGCGCGTAGAACTGATACGCGCTCCCTCATAGCAAACATCGTCCACCACACGCACGCGAAAAAGACCTTCCTTTTCTGCCGCCAACAAATCCGCAACAGAACCGGCGGCGTGAGCGCCAAAACGATAGTCTTTGCCCACCATGACATGTCGAACCTGAAAATCGCGATACAGAATATCACGTATAAAGACCTCTTTTTCTTGTGCAGCAAAAGCGGCGTTAAATGTACAAAGAAAGATGTTTTCTATTCCAAAGGCATGTAGACGGCGCATTTTGTCCTCTACCTGCATTAAGTACCGTTTCGTTTTCGCCTCTAAAAGCGACGACGTATGGTTCTTAAACAGTAAAACCGACGGACAAAGCCCACGTTTCTTCGCAATCTCTTTTGCGGTAACCAAAAGCTTTTGATGTCCACGATGGACCCCATCAAAATTACCCAGAGCAATTACCGTCGGTTGTTCCTGACGAAATCCGTTCTGGTCGTAATCCAATTCCTTCATGCTATCCTATCCGTTTCCTACGCTATTCGGCAATCAACTTTTTCATTTTGAGGCATCCGTTGCAGCGAACCCCGATGCCGAGAAAACGGCACTCCTCATACACACGAACCCATTCTCTATTGCCTTCGGGAAGGGTAAACCGCGCGTCTTGTGACGTATAAAAAACAGCGGAAGAGTCCACTTCCTTTTCATCGTCTTGCGTAAGAAACACGACCTGCCCCTGCATCACGCGCCGGCTCTTTTCGGCATTTAACATCACCTTAGGAAGTTGCGGAAGCGCTGAATCCGCACCAGTCAAGCACAGTTGTGCTTCTTCACGGGTCATCGCTTTGATTGCTGAAATGGGTACAGCATTTTGCAACGAAAATGCGCCCACTTTTGTTCGTTCAAGAGCGGTCATTGTGGCATATGTGTCCAAAGCGCGCCCCATATCGGCGATGAGTTGACGGATATACGTACCTTTTGAACAGCGACAGCGAAAAACAGCACCGTCTGGCAGCACTTTTTCTAAGTTCAAGGAAAAAATGGTCACCGTGCGCATCGGTCGTGAAACGCTCTTACCCTGGCGAGCATACTCATAGAGCTTTTTCCCATTCACTTTCACAGCACTGTAAAGAGGAGTCTCTTGCGTATAGGTGCCTACAAAATGCTCTGCCTGCAAAAGAAGCAAATCCTTTGGGATATGCGTTTTGTCTCTTTGGCGAAGAACCGTACCGGTGGAATCCAATGTATCGGTTTCCTGCCCGAAACGCATAGTGAAGACATATTCCTTGTCATTTTCATCAAAATACTCGCAAAGTCTCGTGGCTTTCCCCACCAGAACGGGCAAAACGCCCGTCGCCATGGGGTCCAATGTCCCCAGATGACCGACACGACGTGTCTGTAGAACCCGACGTACAATAGCCACTACATCAAACGAGGTCATGTCTGCTTCTTTATATACGTTAAGAATGCCGATCATGGCTTTTCAAGCCCTTCCAGTACTTTACGCAGCGCAGCGTACGCTTCCTTGTTCGTTCCCTCTATCGTAGCGCCGGCAGCTTTCGTATGGCCTCCGCCGCCGAAGATTTTGGCAATTTCCGCCACGTTCACGTATTCTTTTGAACGCAAACTCACTTTTTGGATGTTTTCCGTCTGCTCTTTGAGAATAACAGCCACTTCAACACCCTGCAAATTGCGCAATGTGTCGACCACGCCTTCCGCTTCTGGCATCTCTAAATCGTAATGCGCAATAAGCGTTCGGGTAATATTCGCTAATTGCATCCTGCCACCGTGCAAAGCTTCGGCTTGCTCCACCACTGCACCTTCAAAAGCGATCCGGTTCGCCTTCTCATTTTGATACTCATGAAAAAAGACGCGTTTAGCATCCGCGCCGCAATCCAAGAGATCGGCAGCAAGACGGAGGGTACGCGCGCTTGCCGTATCATATAAAAAGCGATTGGAATCCGTGATAATACCGGCATAGAGGGCAGTCGCGGCATCGGGAGAGATGGTCCAATTCTGTTCTAAAAGAAAAGCGGCAATAATTTCGCAGGTGGAGGAGGCTTTTGGGTCAAGAATTGCATATTCACAGCTTCCGTCATTGCTTAGATGATGATCAAAATTAATGCTGTGTTTGCTGTTCGCCAGAGCGATTTCTGATCGTCCCATACGCTGTGTATCACCTAAATCAACGCGAATAAAGAGATCGTATTTACTCGCTTCGTCAACAGGCCGCAGCGATGCAAATCGGGGAAGGTAACAGAAATGAGCAATTTGCTCTTCTGCCAACATATCTACTTTTTTTCCTGCGTCTTGCAACACAAGACCGAGCCCCAGGACGGAAGCATAACTGTCTCCGTCCGGGTGAACGTGGCCCGCTATAGCAATCGTTTCGGCTTCTTGTAGCACACGATGCACCATCTCGCGGTTGGTCATGCTTCCTCCTCCGCTTGATTCTCTGCTTCTTCTCTTGCCGCACGGCTTTCTTCATCCTTGCGCATGGTATCCGCAATCAGCTTATCCATATACATGCCGTGCTCAATCGAATCATCCGGATGAAAACGGAGTTCCGGAATCTGGCGCAGCTTCACATGATGCGCCAGATAATTTTTCAAAAAACCTTCGGCATTGCTGAGACCTTCCAGCGTTTGGCGTTTATCCCAATCCGATCCCATCACGCTGACGTAAATATCAGCATACGAAAGATCGCTGGAAACACGGACTTCCGACAACGTCAGCACCGATGCAATTTTCGGATCCTTCAAGGCGAAAAAAACCGCTTCCGACAATGCTTTTTTCACTTCCTGAGAGATACGCCCTAAGCGTTTTTCATTCATGGCGTCCTCACTTTCTTTTTTCTATCTGTCCGCGAAACGCCTATTCCGCAGGCACTTCCACTTCATGGAAGCATTCCACCATATCGCCAACTTTGACATCGTTATAGCGCTCAATGCCCAAGCCGCCTTCAAAACCGGTCGCAATTTCCTTCACATCATCCTTGAATCGACGAAGAGAGGAAATTGTCCCTTCATGTATAACTACGTCATTTCGTAACAAGCGGACACCGGCGTTGCGCACAATCTTTCCGGACGTGACGTAGATTCCGGCGACGGTGCCAATATTGGGCACTTTGAAGGTTTCTCGAATCTCGCAGCGTCCCAGCACTTCTTCTTTAATCGTCGGCGAAAGCATTCCCTTGATAGCCTGCTCGATATCTTCAATGGCATCGTAAATAACACGATAGGTGCGAATATCGATTTCATCGCGTTCCGCCTGACGGATAGCGCCTTGGTTCGGACGCACATTAAAGCCGATGATAATCGCATTGGAGGCAACCGCCAGCATAACGTCGCTTTCGCTGATACCGCCGACCGCGCCATGAATAATATTGACCTTTACCTCCTGATTGCCCAATTTGGCAAGCGATCCCGCCAGCGCGTCAATCGTTCCCTTTACATCGGTCTTTACGATGAGATTGAGTTCCTTTAATCCTTCTTCAGAAATCTGCATGTGCAGGTCATCCAAGGAGATGTGCGTTGTTTTGTTCAGGCGTTCATCACGATTACGCTGTGCCACTTTTTCGGCATAGCTTCTTGCCACTTTTTCATCGGCAACCGCATAAATCGCATCACCGGCTTCGGGTAAATCCGAAAGGCCGGTAATCTTAACTGGTGTAGACGGTCCGGCTTTATGCACTTTTTTGCCGTGCGAATCAAACATGGATCGAATATGACCGCTCACCTGTCCGGAGACAACGTAATCCTTGTCATATAACGTTCCGTTTTGTACCAATACGGATGCTGTTGCACCACGTCCCCGTTCAATTTGGGATTCCAGCACAACGCCGACGGCAGCGCGATGCGGATTCGCTTTCAGCTCTTCCATCTCTGCGACCATGACCACCATCTGCAGCAAATCGTCAATTCCGTCTCCCGTTTTTGCCGAAAGCGGAATCATGACCACGTCACCGCCCCATTCTTCAGCGACTAACCCTTGTTCCGCCAGTTCCGTCATCACGCGATTGGGATCCACGCCCGGTCGGTCCATCTTGTTGATGGCAACGATAATAGGCACTTTCGCCGCCTTAGAATGGTTGATCGCTTCAATGGTTTGCGGCATAACGCCGTCATCTGCAGCGACGACCAGAATAACAATATCTGTTGTCTGCGCGCCCCGGCTGCGCATTTGCGTAAACGCCTCATGTCCCGGTGTATCAATAAACGTGATGGGCTTACCTTCCACCATAGCAACCGAAGCACCGATATGTTGTGTAATGCCGCCTGCCTCGTCGCGTGTAACTGCCGTTTTGCGGATGGCATCGAGTAATGATGTTTTTCCGTGATCCACGTGCCCCATAACGGTCACTACCGGCGGACGCGATTTTAATTGATCGGGTGAATCCTGGACGTTGAGCGGTTCAAAGATCTCATCCACATCGGACGCTTCCGGTTCGGTAATCAACACGTCAAATTTTTCCGCGACTTTTGAGGCGGTTTCAAAGGTGATGGACTCATTCAAGCCAGCCATAATGCCCATTTTGATCAGCTCGGTGATAATCTCCATCGAATTTTTATGAATCGCCTTAGCAAAATCGCCAACCGTTATTTCGGCAGGAATTTCAATAATGCTGTCTACCTCTTCGGAAGTATCGACATTCTGTACCACATCCCGTTCTTTCTTGGGCATCTTTTTCCGTTTGCGACGAGGAGAAGCATTTTCTTCTTTCTTCTGCTCCGCTTCCATTACACGAGCAGGCACATGCTGCTTGTCTTTTTTCTTCTTATCGCTGTGCGGCTTATGAGCCGGTTTTTCTTCCTCTTCCCTCTGCCCGTGACGCTTGTCCTTTTTCGCTTCTTTTTTGCTTTCCTTTTTGCTGTCTTTTTTTGCATCACTCGTCGTGTCTTTTTTAGACGGGGCTTTCTTCTTCTCCGCAAAAAGCGAACGAATCCGTTTCACATCGGCATCTTCGATGGCGGACATATGGGAAGGAAACTCCAGCGATAACTCTTTTTTTACCAGCGCGCGGAAAGCACCCGTTGGTTTATCCAGTTCTTTGGCTAACTCATATACTCTCATCATTACCTCGATTCCTCAATCGATCGTTTCAGCTCTTCATAAAAGGTCTCTCCTATTTGCGTTTTTAACGCAGCTTTCAAACGATTCTTTTTTTCCGCTTTTTCAACACATTCCAGAGAACGGCAGAGATAGGCTCCCCGCCCGTTCGTTTTTCCTGTTTCATCAATACAGACTTCCCCGGAAGGCAGACGAACCGCGCGGAGAAGATCGGCTTTCTCTTTTCTTTCTCCGCAGACAACGCATTTGCGAAGCGGTTCTCTTTTAGGCATCCTCGCCCCCTTCTTCCGGCGTATCTGTTACTTCTTCGGCTTCTTCGATTTTTTCTGTCGGAAGGGCAAACAGATCTATTGACTCTTGTTCCTGTTCATCCTCTCCGAAAGCCACGGGATCGGCATCGTACTGTGTCTGTCCTTTAATATCAATCTTCCAACCGGTCAAGCGAGCAGCCAAGCGCACGTTCTGCCCTTCTTTGCCAATCGCAAGTGATAACTGGTCATCCGGTACAATGACCACGGCGGCATGTTCTTCTTCATTCAGAATTACTTTGTTCACAGCGGAAGGGCTTAGCGCATTGGCAATGAATTGTTTGGGATCCTCGCTGTAAATAATAATGTCCATTTTTTCGCCAACTAACTCTTCCACTATCAAATTGACGCGATTTCCCTTGTAGCCAACGCAAGCACCGATGGGATCAATGTTCGGGTCATGCGACCAAACGGCGATTTTTGTGCGGGATCCGGCTTCCCGAGACACCGAATAGATATCCACAACGCCATCGCTGATTTCCGGCACTTCCTGTTCAAAAAGACGTGCCACCAAATTGGGATGCGCACGGGAAAGCAGGATTTGTGGCCCACGGGAAGAGATTCGAACATCGCATACATACAGTTTTACACGATCTCCCACGTGCAGACGTTCTCTGGGGATTTGTTCCCGCTTGGTAATTACCCCTTCTGTCTTGCCTAAATTGATATAGACATTGTTGTTATCAATACGCTGAACTGTACCGACAATCATTTCCTTCATACGGTCAATATAGGCATCATATACTGCTTCGCGTTCCGCATCGCGCAGTTTCTGAATAATGATGTTTCGCGCTGTCTGAGCGGCTATGCGCCCGAAATTATCCGGCTGTACTTCAATACGAATACTGTCGCCCACCTGCGCTTTGGGATACCGCACAACCGCGTCTTCAAGACGAATCTGTCGAATGGGGTCTTCCACCTTTTCCACCACTTCTCGCAGCTGATACACGTGAAAATCACCGGTCATCTCATCCGCGATAACTTCTACATTTGTTTCATCCTGAAAATTTTTCTCGTAACTTTTTTCCAACGCCTTTGCCATAGCATCTAAAATGACTTCTTTGGCTATGCCCTTCGTATTCTGCAGTTCATCCAGGGCCTGCAATAATTCCTTGTTCATGTGCCTTGCTTTTCCTCCTCAATATGTGTCATTCATGAAATGCAATATGCGGACGAATTTGTGCAATGTCCGCGCGTAAAATCTGTCGTTCTGTCCCGTTATCCATTACCACAACTTTATCGTCATCAAACGCGATAAGGGGTGTGACCAACAGCTTTGTCCCGTTTTCCTTCTTATACAGTCCGATTTCCACTTCCTCGCCGATATGAAGCTCCAGTTGGCGGTCGGTTTTCAACGGTCGCGATAAGTCAGGTGAACTGACTTCAAGAAGGTAATGCTGATCAATCGGGTCCCATTCATCTAATTTCGGGCTGAGTGCATTGCTTACTATTTCGCAGTCATCCACGGTAATGCCGTCCGGATGATAGATGAAAAAGCGCAGAATGGCATCGTCCTGTTCATGCACAAATTCGACATCTAATAACTCATAACCAGCCTCTTGAACTACCTCATCAAAACGAGGTCGCCAGGTTTTTACCATGCTTTGTTTCATCTCGCCTCCTTCCGGTTTGAAAAAAACAAGAGCGGGTTTCCGCTCTTGTTCCGTGTCAACATCTATCGGTGCTATCATAGCATATTTTTAGGGGATTAACAAGACTTCCCTTCTTCTCCGCTTGAACGAATCCAGAATACGTATTCACGGGTTTACTCTGTTCTTATGCGACAGAAACCGTACAATAGAGTACAATTAAAGCACTTTGCAAGAAGCGGCATATCCGGCTTCTATCGACAACAGAAAGGATACCCTATGAACACCCAAAAGATTGAACAAGGCGTTCGCCTGCTGTTAGAAGGCATTGGTGAAGATCCAAACCGCGAAGGTCTTTTAGAAACGCCTGCTCGCGTGGCGCGCGCCTGTGAAGAGCTTTTCGCCGGATTGGAAACAACGGCAGAAAACCATCTCTCCAAAACCTTTGAATTTGTGAATGACAATCTCGTCATTGAAAAAAATATCCCGTTTTATTCTCTCTGCGAACATCACCTTCTTCCCTTTTATGGAGAAGTTCATATTGCCTACGTTCCCAACGGCAAAGTGGCGGGTCTTTCGAAACTTGCCCGAACGGTGGAAGTATATGCCAAGCGCCCGCAGATTCAAGAGCGCATGACGCAGCAAATTGCCGAAGCAATACGCGACTATTTAGGGGCAAAAGGCGTATTGGTGGTCGCAAAGGCGGAACATCTCTGCATGACCATGCGCGGTATAAAAAAACCGGGTACAAAAACCGTCACCGCCTGTGCATTAGGCAATATTGAAGAGGACGAAACTTTGAAAAATGAAGTGTATCGGTTAATGGATTTCTAATGAATATGGTAAAACCAGTAAATAATCCAATGGAAAATGCGAATCGTATCTATCGAGATCCTCGCTATGCTGCTCTTCTTACCCGTCTTAATGATCTGGAAAAAGAGCGCGTATACTGCAAGCATGATTTAGATCACTTTTTAAGCGTGGGACGTATCGCCTATATCCTTTCTTTGGAAGAAGGTCTTTCCGTTTCCAAAGATGTGCTTTATACCGCAGCGCTTCTTCATGATATCGGTCGTGTCGAGGAAATAACCTCCGGTATGGCACATGCTGAGGCTTCCGCGAAGATAGCCGAGCCGTTTTTAGCCAACTCCACGTTTACGAAAGACGAAAAGGAAACGGTTCTTTCCCTCATTCGCAGCCATAGAACCCACGGCAAGGATTCGTTAACAGAACTGTTTTACCGCGCAGATAAACTTTCCCGTCCCTGCGCCTATTGCGCAGCGATTTCTTCCTGTCACTGGCAGGAAGACAAAAAAAACCGAACCCTGCACTATTAGGAGGCATCATGGATCATTTGCGCATAGTGGATCTTGAAATCATGGCACATCATGGGGTCTTTCCGGAAGAAAAAAAACTGGGGCAAAAATTCCTGGTTTCTGTGGATTGCGCCTATAATATGAAAAATGCAACGAAGGAAGAGGATTTGACACAATCCGTTCATTACGGTCTGCTTTGTAACGATATTACACGTCTACTCACCGAAAATACCTATGATCTCTTGGAAACCTGTGCTTACCGCATCGTCCAGCACATCTTTTCCGTTTTTCCCTTTGTCCGTGAAGCGACCGTATCCATCAAAAAACCTTTCGCGCCCATCGGGCTTCCCCTAGCCTATCCCGAAGTTTCCATCACACGAAAATGGCGTACGTATTGGATTGCGCTTGGTACGAATATGGGGAATCGGCAGGCGAATTTGGAAAATGCCGTGAACGCTCTGATCGCATCCGGTCTTACGGTAAAAAAATCCTCTTCCGTTCTGGAGACAAAGGCTTGGGGTAAAACCGATCAACCCGTTTTTTTGAATCAGGTGGTAGAAGTATTAAGCTTTGAAGAACCGGAAGATGTGCTGACGATTTTGCAGCAAATTGAGGCGGAAATGGGTCGCATTCGTCATGAGCATTGGGGACCGCGCCCTATTGATCTCGACATTCTTCTGGTGGATCGCGAAATCATTCAAACCGATAGACTAACCGTCCCTCACCCCTACATGACGGAGCGCGACTTTGTTCTGGAGCCACTGAATGAAATTGCGCCATTCCTCCTCCATCCCGTATGCAGAAAGTCGATACGCGAGCTCTATAGCGCATTGCATCCCTTGAAAGAAAAATGATCGAACAAAGACGGCAGGGAAATCTTCCCTGCCGTCTTTGTTTTTTCATGAGAATTAACGTGCATACCCGGCAAAATTAATATCTTCCTGTTGGTCTGCCAGTCGAACTGTATCGGCAACTAAGGCTGCCATGCGATGTTCCGCTATCGTATGCACACGAACAACTTCGACGCCTTCACGGGCTGCCAATGCGGTAAGCATGGCGGATGCGTAATCACGATTCGAGAAACCTTCCTTCGTATCCGGATCTACCGAATATCCCGCCTCTTGCAACAAATTGACAATAAAGCGTTTGCGCGAAACGCCTAAGAAAATGCCATATCCTCTCTCATGCAACGCCGGTAAATGTTGAATCAAACGTAAATTGTCACGTTTTGAAAGGCCGAAACCGATGCCCGGATCAAGCAGGATATGTTTTTGCGCAATGCCTGCCGCTTTGGCTACTTCCAAACTGCGATCAAGATAACGGTTTAATAGAATGAGAATGTCGTCTTCCTTAGCGGAATCGCGTTTCTCTTTTTTCGTAAAGGCAGAACCTTCTCCAAATTGGGGGAATTTTTTACTGTTTGGATGATCCGGACGAAGCACCACCGGATTAAACATGGCAATGAGCCCGGCGTTATTCTTAGCAATTACTTCCGCCATTCCCGTATCACCAATAAGACCGGTGATATCATTTACCATATCGCAGCCTGCATCGAGGGCAGCTTTTGCTACCGGTGCCTTCCACGTATCCACGGAAATAAGCACATCCGTCTTTTTGCGCAATGTCTCAATTACCGGCACAACACGGCGAATTTCTTCTTCCACCTCGATGTAATGTGATCCGGGACGAGTGGATTCTCCCCCGATATCCAACATGTCCGCACCCTGATCGATGAGAGAAAGTGCGTGATTCACCGCTTTTTCCGTCGTGTCCCAATTGCCACCGTCTGAAAAGGAATCCGGTGTGACGTTAACTATGGCACAAATCCGGCAACGGTCATTCCGCGTAAAGCTGTGTTTCCCCAGCTGAAAAACAGGTTCCTGGTTCATAATTACTCCTTATCGCTTTAGAAAGCTACGCACGTAGCCGACCATATATAGAGAACCGACGAATACCACGGCGCTATTCTTGGACGTGCAGAACGATTTTGTCGTCCTCCATGCTTCATCGAGGTTCTCACATGGTGTTGCCTCGCCCCCACGCTTTTGAATTTCTTCCGCCAGTTCCTTTGCCGACATCGCGCGCGGATTATCCGGTGTCAGCGTAATCACATGCTTGGCAAGCGGCAAAAAGAGAGCAAGCATTTTGTCAATTTCTTTGTCGGCCAATATGCCCAACACCATAACAATCTCGCGATTGCTTAAAAAATCCTTCACGGATTCGGCGAACACCCTTGCACCGCCGACATTATGCGCACCATCCAATATGGTGAGGGGCGCATCCAACACTCGTTCAAAGCGCCCTTTCCAGGCGGTTTTCTCCAGTCCGCGAAGAATGGTTTCATCGTCAACGGAAATCTTTCCTCTCCGACGCAACAGCGTAATTGCACTAAGCGCCATTATCGCATTCATCATCTGATAGTCGCCCATCAGGGAAAGCGAAATTGACCAGGTCTTTCCTTCATCATCGGTCCAATGAAAGCGTTGACCATCGAGTGAAGCGTTTTCTCTAATAAGTGTTTGAAAATCAGGTTTCGTTACCGGCGCATTCTGTTGTTTTGCCACCGCTTCGACGGTTTTTTCCACTTCCTCTTCCTGCGGATAAAGCACCACCGGACAGCCGTATTTGATAATGCCGGCTTTTTCTCCGGCGATGGCGGCAAGAGTGTTACCGAGATATTGGGTATGGTCGAGC
>NZ_CABTXF010000005.1 GCF_902488755.1 uncultured Murdochiella sp.
AAACACGAGCCTTTTCATCTACTATAATTTTTATATACATTATTTTCCGAAATTGTCTGTTTTTCTGTGCAGCGACGTACGGTACGTGACGCTGTACGGTGCGCAGCGAAAAGCGCATGGTGCGCGGCGAAAAGCGTACGATGCGCAGCAAAAAATAGCATGGCGCAAGAGAGTTGCACGGTGCAAAAACGAGAGACAGACAAGAAACGCAACACAATGAACCCGCGGCAATCCTGCGCAGAGGAGAAGCAAACCAATACGTTTATTACCTTCATCAGCCGAAAAGAAATCGGCGAATGCGTTAACAAGGCAAAAATAGGGCAAAGGGGACAATCATGAAAAAGGGAGAGAGAGTATTATCGTTATTGCTCGCCATACTAATGATCCTTACCGGCGTACCGGTGGGCGCTTTTGGCAGCACCAGTTATGCCGAACCGGCGAGCAGCAGGAGCAATGGACAAGTTCGTCTTTTTAACGAAGACGGATCGAGAACATTGCCGTCGCTTATCCAACCTTGGTTTGGAGCAGAGACAGAGGATTCCGCGTCCGCAGGACAGGAATCGCAGACGGTGGTGACGGGGTCGGATATCACCTCCAGCTCTTCGTTAGCCGAACCGGCAAACGAGGCGGAAGAACGCGATTCGCAATCGCCGGAAACCATCTCTCCGGAAGAAACCCAAACGCCGGAGGCGCAAGAAAAAGAAATGCTGGAAGCGGTTCGTCGCGAGCTGGAAAAGAATCCGTTTGCCGACGGCAAAGTGCTTCCTGTGCAAGATCTTGTTTTGAACGGCAATAAGGCGTTGTCCCGCATCAATTATGTCGTGAATCGTGACCAGGATGGTCTTCCCCAATCCATCACCTGGGTTTTAACCTATTTTGCCCCGAAAGAAAAGAACGTACATAACGCATTCGTTGTAACGAACGGTGACCATTTAGAACAGCCGACGATCGCTGAGAGAACCTATACCTCC
Source organism: uncultured Murdochiella sp. (assembly GCF_902488755.1). GTDB lineage: Bacteria > Bacillota > Clostridia > Tissierellales > Peptoniphilaceae > Murdochiella. The sequence goes on from NZ_CABTXF010000005.1 coordinate 972, forward strand.
GGCGAAGAAGCTGCCATGAAAGCACGCGAAGCCGCGCGCAAAAAACAGGCAGAACAGGCACCCCCCCTCTTTCTGTATGAAACCGAAACCAAGGAAGCCGATCAGAACGGGTACTTCCTGACGACGGTAACAACCCCGATTCATCGCGACGAAACCATCGTCGCAAAAATCAATGCGGCGAAAGCCAAAAAAGATGTGGATCAAAACGCGCTTGCAGAGGTCAACACCGAACTGGAAGGGCGCATTTATACGTTGGATATGATTTCCCTCTTTGGCGCACAGAAGCAGACAAGACGTGTGCAAATTAACGGGAAAGGCGATCTTACGGCGACCGACGCCAATGCGCTTCCCCTTCGTCATGATTTTGCAGTGCAGAAAGACAAAGAGAATCGCGTTCTCTTTGTTGAGCCGAACCAGGAAGAAAAAGAAACCTTCTATAAGATACCTGCTTTCTCGTCGGTAGATGCCAATGCCAAAAATGAGGCAGAGATACTTATTTATGATTTTGTTTTGACCGAAGACGGATTCTACGATTTCCTTGAGGTAGAACGTCGTTCTCTTGCGCAATATGAAAAGCAGTTGCAAGAAGTGGAAGAAAAAGGATTGACCGGCGACGAACTGCAAAACGCACGAAAAGACGCAACGCTCATGGTGCAGTCCGGTCAGTTTGCGTTGACATTGACCAGCAAGCTGGTAAAGACAGAAGAAGCCTCTTCAGAGGAAAGTCAAAAGCCGAATACGTCAGCGGCAAATAAAGAGGAATCCTCTGCTGCGCAAGAAGAGCAGAAACCACAAGAAGAAAAGAAGCCGCAAGAAGAGCAGAAGAGCGCATCATCCGAACAGCAAGGTGCTCAAGACAATAAGCAAGAAGAAAACGACAAAAAACAAGATGCGCCCGCCGAAGGGGAAAAAGCACCTTGGGTGACGGATGAAGCGCGCGATAAAGAAACCAGAGAAGGTGCAGCAAAGAGCAAGGAAATTCTTCCGTTGGGCAAAACGCTGGCGGAAAACGGCAGTTTGCGCAAGAAGTTGCAGGGTGGAAAAATCAGCGACCTGATGCAACCGATGGGCGCACCCCTCAATCCGTTTGTGGCGAATCGGCCGATTATTATTGAAGTGGTTGACCGCGACAACAAGGGTGTAAAAATTCCGGGCGCTGTGGTGCGTGTTACTGGTCCGGGAATGATTAAGGAATTGACGACCGGCGAAGACGGGCGGGCTGTGCTGGAGAAAGCCAACGTTGGCTACTACGAAGTCGTTCAGGTTTCCGCTCCGGAAGGCTATTTCCCGAATCAGACCAAGATTGCGTTTCATTTCTCCGCGATTGAGACGACAAAGTATGTTCGTATCGACAATGCGAAAAACTATGGTACCAAGCTCTACTTTATCGAGGGCACCGTTGCGGATGAAAAAGACCATAATCAATTTATCGCCGGTGTGGAACTGGAGCTTCGTGCTTACGAGAACAACCACGGCGTAAAAGGCAACCGTGTTTCGTCCATGAACCGCACGGCGTATACGAATGACGAGGGAAAATTTGTCTTCAACGATTTGCTGCCCCAGTATATCTATGAAGTCGTCATTGTGAACGCGCCTTACACGTATTCTTTCGCACCGAACAGCAAACCGACCGTGGAAAACGGGCGAATCAAAACCGATATTAAATTTGTCGATGCCGAAGGACAGCCGATTGTCGAAGGCGATGGCGTAAAGTACAAGGAAACGTTGCCAATCTATCTGTCGAAGAGTACCTCAAACCGCGCGGAAGTGGTTGTCTTCAACCATGAGACGGGCGACCAGCAGGTGTCCATCGTTGGCTCGGCTTTCCAAGTTTTGGACGAACGCGGAGAAGTCATTAAGGAAATCGGCGTTCTTCGCACCGACGGGCAAGGCAAGATTTCTTTTATGCTCCGTCCCGGACAATATACTATTCAGCAGCTGACGACCGATCGCGATCACTTGATTCCGAACGACAAGACCCCCATCGTCGTGCAGCCCATTCCGCACGACCCTGTTGAAGACGTCTATTTGATTCCGAATCCGTTGAAGGATATCGGGTCGGTTACGTATAACATGGATGCGGTGATTAATTGGGGCGCAGTCCCTCCCGATCCGGACGCGAAGATTATTCTCAAGCGAAACGGAGAAGAAACGGACATAACGCCGCAACAGATAGGGCAAGTCTATCGATTCAGCAATTTGCCCAAGTACGACGAAAATCACGAACAGATTTCGTATCGCATTGAACTGAAAGACCATCCGGAATACTACGCCACCTACAATGTCGTGAACGGCGTGGTGAATATTGAAGTGCATGAAATTTCGACGCCGGAAGGACCAGGTGGAACGGTTACGGTAACCGGTAACAAAGTCTGGTACAACGACAGCAAAGATCTTCTCAAGCGTCCGGCGACGGTGCATGTGGTGCTTTTGGAAAACGGCGTAGAAACTCGCTACAGAGCTACGGTTTCCGAAGCGACGGATTGGAAATACAGCTTTACGAATTTGCCGCGCTTTGACAAAGCCGGTAAAGAAATTGTCTATACCGTTAAAGAAGTACAGATGGCGGAAGGTGGCGCGATTGCCGGCTATCGTATGGACGAGACGATTCTCGGAAAGAACGTCTTAAACACCAAGATTGATCACAGTAAAATCGGCGGAGAGTTTACGCTCGAAAAGACCGATGAAAAAGGCAATGGGCTCGAAGGCGCGCAGTTTACGCTGTCGGGCACGATGGACAATGGGAAAGAATTGACTCCGCGTTCCCTGAAGACGGATGCCAAGGGCAAGCTAACATTCAAAGACCTGCCCTCGGGTACGTATACCTTAAAAGAGACCTTAGCGCCTGACCGCTACGAGCCTTCTACGGAAACATGGCAGGTACAAGTCTTTGACGACGGTCAGACCATTCTGGTCGGTAACGGCGAGATAAAGAACGCCACACAGGGCGCATTCCCGGAACAGTTGCAGGCGAATCAGGAATTTGTCAAGGACGGCGAAGGATCGAACGCAAGAACCATCGAAAACGAAAAAGCGCGTAACCCCGTTCCGTTCAAAAAAACCATTTATACGCAAGACAATCTTACGCAGGCGGAACAAGCCGAAGATAAAAACCAGGTTGGGGATATTTCCAAGCGCATCCTCAATACCGTGGACAAGAATCTCAATGAGTATCAGGTAGAGCTTACGGTCGAGGGACGTGGTCGTTCGTCTTTTGCGGGCGGCGAAACCACAGATATCGTCTTAGTTGTTGACCACTCGGCTTCGATTAAAAAATCACGTAACGAAGATCAGGTACGCAGCCAGGTGCGCAATATTGTTTCGGCGTTCTCCAACTTCAGCAACGTGCGCATGGGGTATGTAGAGTACGCCGGTATCGCAGCGGACATTGGCAAGAGACTGCAGCCGCGCGACGATAACTTTAGCGATTATAACTATTGGAATTCGTATGAATCCAACGATACGTACACGAGAGATCCGGCGGTTCGCTCCAGCGTCGAGCTGACGACTCCCGGACAACTCGCTGCCGACCCGAAATTCAATACCAATCGTTTTGACGGCGGTACGTTTACCCAGCGCGCTCTTTTACGTGCCAAGGAGATTCTCGATAAAGGCAATGCAAAGAACAAGCATATCATTTTGATCACCGACGGTGGTCCGACGATGTCCTTTAGTGCGACCGGATCAAAACCGAACGGAACACGACCGGACGGAACGGCATGGGAACCGATCTACAAACCGAACCCCAACATTCCGAACGATTATGCACCGACCTACAGTGGCGATACCTATAACGGCAGAGCCTCCGGGTTCCGTTACGATACCCTCCGTGGGGATGGCCTGTACTATCAATTCGGCACATCCAAAAACTATACTGATCAGTTGGCGTATTCGTCTTATCGGGCGGGCAACGACACGATTCTGGACAACGTCTTTGCGACCATTTCGACCGTCCGCGACCTGACCGAGCAGAATGTGCGCGTTACCACGGTTGGTTATAACTTGGTAACCCTCAACAATGCCGGCTGGTTTAACGGACAGGAAAAATATTTCTTCCCGCTGATGGCATCTACGCCGAAAGATTATTCCGGTATCAGCGATGTCAACGACGCAGATAATGCGGTTAACCGCATTTACGACGAGGTCTCTAAACAGTTTTACTTGAGCCAGCAGAACTCGACCACACCGACGATTAACAAGGCGACCGTCACAGACCCGATGGGCGAAGGCGTGGAACTTTACGTCGGCGAGGACGGTGTTTTCAACGAGAAGGACTATGTTCTCGTCGCTTCCGACGGTTCCATCTATAAGAATGGCATCGCCCCGAAGGAAGGATTACTGAAAGACGTTACGCTGGAATACGACCAGAATACCCGTCAATTTACCATGAAGGGACTGACGCTTGGCAAAGGCGAGTCGGTTTCCCTCTATTATTCCGTGCGCCTGAAAGAAGAATACCGTGACGGCAATTTCGTTGATACCAATAAGCGCACCACCATCCAAAACGGAGAAAGAACCGATGATTTCCCGATTCCTGCGATTCGTGATCGGTCGGAAGTCTCGTCGCTGAAAGTCAAAAACCAGGCGTATACAAGCAATGGACGATTCCGCATCATCAAAAAGGACGAAAATAATAAACCTTTGGCAGGTGCGTATTTTGTGCTGCGCAACAACGCCACGCAAGAAGAAGTCATGATCCAGCCGTCCGGAAAAGACGGTACGATTAACGTCAACAATCTGCCGCAAGGCACATACACCTTAGAAGAAGTCGAAGCGCCTGCCGGATATGTTGTTTCTGGACTCACCTGGACAATCACGGTGGATGCAAAAGGCAAGACGACGATTACACAAAAGGAAAATGTCCCGCAAAAAGCGCCTGCTGCACGTTCGGCAGATGCCGAAGCGATGGGCGACTTGCTGGAGATGGGTCCCCGTATGGGACTGGCTGCGGTACGCGCTCGTGCGCCGCAACTGAGCCGCTATAAGATTACGGCAAAGACGGAATTTAACGATGCGGACCCGAACAACAAGATGTTTACCGTTCATCACGAATCAACCGGTAAAACCATCTTGAAGGAATTGGATCTCTATTTCCTGTTAGTACCGGAATCGCAGCAAGATCTTACGACCTTCAATAATCGCATTCGCGATTACAACGATTATCTGGCACAACACGGTTATCAGGGCATTATCAACGTGATTTACGGCGGTTATGATGAACCGTCCACACAGTACACCTACTGGCGAATCGGCAACGCGCCGGATCTGCTGACCAACGTTCCGGTCGGCAGAACGCCGGAAGGCGCTTGGATGGATCGTGCGATCTTTACGGCGAACGATATTCTCTATCGTCACCTGAATGGCGATACGGTTAAGTTCGTGACCTTCCTCTCCAGCGGACGCGATTTTGCCCGTGAAGAAATGTATTATACGGACAATCTCAAGACGATGATTGAGCCCAATGCGGTTTCGCGCTACATCAACCTGGTGACCAATCCGGCCAATCGAGGAGAGCTGTTAAGCTACTTAAATGACAACTCCAGTCCTCTTCCGGAGGCGGATCGCCGGAAAATGAGGGAGAAACTGGATTCGAATCTGGTTTCCGGCGAGTCTGCGGCACAATTTGAGAGCAGAATTAAGAGAGTATACGGTCAATTTACCGAGGACAACACGGTAAGTAACGAGAGTTTGGTCATCCCTCTGGCGGAAAATATCCGTTTGGTAGGGGGAACGCAGACCGCGAAAATTGTCAACGATCGAGGCGACCTCATCCGAGACGTTCGTATCGATGCGACTACCGATCCGGTGTCCGGTCTTACGACACTGCGCAGTGAGAGAATCACGCTTCGATCCGGGCAGCATTTGCTGGTCGATTATTCGGTGACCTTGAAGGGGGATTATAAGCGTGCGATCTCTTATCCGGTATACGCGACCGGCGCAGTAGAATGGCAAAAACCCGGCTCGACAAAAGATGCCGGCATTAAGGCGGCGTATGTTAGCGACCCCGGACAGAATCTGCAGATTGATGTGCGTGGTTTGGAGGGCTATCCGAATCCGGTTGAAGTAAAGGTCACGACGCAAAGACCGGCAGAAACCGAAACGTTCTCCTTAAAGAATAATGAGTCCGCATCAAAGACCATTTTGACTTTCGATGCCAACGGCAACACGCAAGGAAAGAATGTCGTTATCTTGACCGCGGATCCGGCGCCGAACGGCAACTATCAAGGACCGAAAATTGACAAATCGGACTATCCGATTCTGCGTGTTCTTTATGAACGCAAAAAACTGAACCTTACTGTGCGTAAGGTCTATAACAACCGTGTACCGCAGCCGGGCGAATCGCTTGACGTGACTTTGCTTGCCAAGGTGGATGGACAAAAGGTGGATTTGGCGACCTTAGGCTATAACCAGCCGGCTACACGTACATTGTCGCAGAAGACCAGCGCCAATGGTCAGCCGGTTGCAGGTGTCTACGAAACCGTGTATGAAGGTTTGCCGTTGCAATGGAATGGCAAGGAAATTGTATACGAGGTGGCTTCTACCTCCGGTGAGCAGGATCAAGGTAACAATATTAAGCTCATCCGCGAGGAGACCGTGACAAACTATCGTCCGGACGAGGATTTGATTCAGATTGAAGAAACCGAGCTTCCTGTTCTGACCGTCATCAATACCACCAACAAATTGGAATTTAAGAAGGTGGGCGAGAGCGGACAGCAAAAAGATGAGCACGGCAACCCCATCGTTGGACCGGATGGAAAGCCGATCATCAGTGAAGTGCCTCTGGCAGGCACCGAGTTTGAGCTTCGTCGTGAAGTCGGCGGAAACTCCTATACCGTAGAAGGGTACGAAAAGATTCTCTCCGGGCCGAATGGCGAGTTCAGTTTTAAGAACCTGCCGCCGGGAGATTACGGCGTCTACGAGAAGAAGCCGGTTTTGGGCTATGAGTTGCCGGTACAGGCGGTGGCGACCTTTACCATCGATGCCAACGGAAAACCGATCAACGTCAAGTCCTTCAAAGACAGAACGAATAAGGATGGCGACTATATCCTTGGTATCCAGAAGACACTTCTGAACAATGTTTCTGTAGAAACCGCGATTACCCAGGTCGAGGCAACCGACCACAACCAGGGCAACCGCAAGATGCTCTATACGCAGCGCATTTATGTGAACCGCAATGAAGAACGTATGACCGAAGCCAATTTCTCGGTGTTCTCCGCCGCGGCGGACAACCCGATTGTCAACGGTTCATATAAGGTTTGGAAGGTCACGGGCCCGAGGAAACCGGATCCGATGGACTTTAACAAGCCTCTGGACACGAAAAATTATGATATCGAGTTGGTGAAAGAGGTGGATCCCCCCGCGAACCTGTCAAAGATTACCATCGATAATTTGCCCAGCAATGCTTTCTATCTCATTGAAGTTAAAGGTAAGCTGGAAATCCACGATGAGAAGTTCACCAGCAAGCTGAATTTCTTTATCTCGGCGACCGAAGGACACGGCGAAGGTAGTACGCATGGCATCCCCGGCTTTAAGCCTTCGGATGATGGAACCATCATTACCGGTTTCCGTAAAGGGCAACAGGGTGACGATGCCGACATCATGGTCGATGCTTCCAAAGATCCCGAGACGGGCGCCTATCTGGTCAAGAACTATCGTGGTTCCACCTATTTCTCGGTGCAAAAGACGAGAGAAGAAGACGACGCACCTCTGGCCGGAGCCAAGTTTAAGCTGTGGGCAGCATTGGGCAAGAACTTTGAGATTGTCGAAACCGAGCATACGACGCAGGTAACGACCGGCGCTGAGGAAATCACGGACGAGAACGGTATCATTACGTTCGACAACCTGCCGACGAACTATAACTTCTATCTGGAAGAAACGGAAACGGCACCGGGCTTCGCCCTGCCGGATTATCTGTGGATTGTTCAAATTCGTCCTGTTGCCACCCTCGAATCGCTGCAGGCGAAGCCAAGAGACTGGCGTCAGTATTTGCCGGACGGTAAGACCGAAGCGACGGCTACCGAGGCGGAAAAAGCGAAGGCGCAGGCAGATGCCGCTTCGGTTGCCTATAACCAGATGCTGTATCCCTACGGTGGTCCGTATACGCAAGATGCCGATGGCATGGCACAGGAAGCCATCGATAAGATTGCCAAAGAGCGCGGATTCAAAGTCTTCGTATACCAAACGGACGGTCGAAAACCGCTGATTGTCCACCCGAAGAATGAGCAAGGTAAGGATTTACCGGCGAACACGGATCCCAAAGACTATAAGAAGGATAAATACGACGACGTCATTGCGGAACAATCCTACGGCGACCATCCCACTATTAAAGGAATGTGGTATCGCAAAGGTTGGGTGGCGTACAGTCCGCAGCCTGCCACCGAGCCAAAAGGGCAGATGATGCCGATTAATGAATACGGTCAGCCGATTCAAAAGGCGTGGACCGATCCGAACCGCGGTTGGCTGGGTGAGACCCTTGACGGTGTTTCCGGCGCGACCATCCGTCCGTTGATTGTGAAAGACTGGATTCAGACGGCGCGTGATTTTGATGCGCATCAAGCCGATCCGGAATTCCCACACTCTGCGCAGTATGATGCGCTGGTCAAGAAATTTAGAGAGCGCATATTGCCTGCTCGTGATTTGACCATCAAGGGGCAGACCATCCCCAGTGTTTTGGGCATTACCAATGCACGTACGGAATTCTTCATCAATAAGGTGAACGAAAAAGGAGAACCTCTTGAAGGCGCAGACTTCATGCTCTTCAAGTTGGACGATGCCGGTAACGAGATAGAGCCGGGCATTAAGCCTACTCGCACTGCGAAGAATCAGTTTATCTTTGATGGATTGACTGCCGGTACGTACCGTCTGCGTGAAACCAAGATACCGGAAGGCTATCAAAAGCCGACAACGTATTGGGAAATTACCGTTGATGCAAAGGGAGCGGTGACGAAGAAGGAAGAGAAGCTCGCTGTGCCACAAAAGAGTCCGGCACGGCGTCCGGCTCAAGCCCCTGCACAGCTTGCACCGCTGCCACCACAGGGAATGCTGGCAAGCGAGGAGACATCCTTGCTTACGCCGGTTGCGCTGCGCTTAGCCGCCAGTCCGCTTTCTGCAGAAGGCAAGAACCTGCAGCCTCTGCATTACCAAGAGTTGCTTAAAATCGCAGCCAAGGCAGCGCCTTTGGCGAGTCCGATGGCGGAACCGGTGCGTGGCGCAGGCGAGTTTTATGAAGACGATAACCGGAATATCGATAGCACGAAGAATCAGCAAATCTATCGAGCGAATGAACAAGTGGATTTAGGCATCAAGTTCACCTCCATCTGGGATGTCAATGTGGATAGCGGTAAGGGTACGTTCGAAGCGCGTATCTACATTGATCCCCAAGATACGGAACTCTACGGTAGCGGTGACCGCACCCTCGTATTGGAGCCGAAGTCCAACGTGACATTGACGGGAATAACGCAATACGCCTTAAACAACAAAAAATTCACTTCGGTGAACTTCAACACGGATGTCAGCAAGATTAAAGGCAATATGCTAGGTACGGGAGCGCGCAGGGAGATTTCGGTCAATGTGTCGAATCGCTATGCGCTTGACGTGAATCCCAATAACACGAGATATTTAATCGTTGTGAAAGGAACCTACCAGAATGCTTCTTTAGATCCGCTGAGGCTGACGGCTAAATATGAAGGGCGTGTTAAGAAGCCGGATATCAAGAACCAGTGGGGAATTGTAGAAAAGAGCTTTCCCGAAAGAAGCAGCCAAGCCCAAGCCACCAGCCAGGTCTATCACTATGACCGCTACCTGGTGACCTATAAGAGTGACAACCAAGAGATCAAACGGGAGACCGTGCGCCATCAGCGCAGCGTAAATGCGCCGACGCCGCAAAAGACCGGTTACCAATTTAACGGCTGGTCAGAAAATGGTGTCCCGGTCAATCTTCAGACGTCGCCGTATCAGCGGGTTACCGCAGATCATGATTTGGTTGCGGAGTGGAATAAGTCGTCGTGGACGGTATCCTTCTACGACAAGAAGGGGATTTCCTACTCCTTCTTCCAGAAAGAGGTCAATGATGGGCAGTTGCTTGGTCAGTTGCCCACCGAGGACGATATTGATAGCGATGTGGTAGAGGAGCAAAAGGCAAAGGGATTCCGTTTTGCCGGATGGGCAGATGCGACGGGCGTTTCCTACGACGAGCAAAGCCCCATCACCGAGAATCTTTCCCTCTATCCGGTTTGGGAAGCGAACGTCTGGAGGGTAGACTTCTTTGACCACAATGGTCAATATAAGTTCAACAAGACCATTCCCAACGGCAAGACCTTCCGTGAAGTGTACGGCGGTATGCCGGATCCGGTTCCGAACGTGCGTGCGGGCTACACCTTTAAGGGGTGGATAGATTATTTCGATAAGCCATTTACGGAGAATGACCCCGTCACCAGAGACAGGAGCCTGCGTCCGGTTTGGGAGAAGAAAGATACGGTTGTGCTCAACTTCTACATGCTCAACAGCAGCGGATACTACCTGCCGGATACACTCCAGGTGCGAGAAGTAGAGCGTAATCACGTGCTTCCCAAGGCACAGATTCCGTCGCCCATTCCCGCAACGAAAGAAGGGTACACGTTCTCTGGCTGGAAGGCCTATGATTCGTACTATGGTCTTCAAGATGTGGATTGGGAGAACGCAAGCTTTACGAGAGGGCAAAACTTCTATGGGGATTGGGTCGCCAACAAGTACCAGGTAACCTTCTTGGATGAGAAAGGCGCGCTCGTCAAGACCGTCCAAGACATTGACCACGGAACCTATATTAACGCCCCTGGCGTTGCTGCGCGTGAGGGGTATACCTTCCTCGGCTGGAAGAGCGAAGACGGTACATTCTTTGATGCTGCTAAGCCGGTCACGGCAAGCGCAACGTACAAGGCAGCGTGGAAAAAGATTCAAGCAAATCAGGTCGTTGTCTCGTTTGATACGAAGGGCGGAAGTACTGTGCCCAACCAGATTATCGATCAGGGAACGACAGCAATGGCTCCGCCAGAGCCAAAGAAAGTCGGATGGACTTTTGCCGGCTGGACGTTAGACGGTGAGTCGTACGATTTCACCAAGCCGGTGAACAAGAACATCACGCTGGTCGCGACCTGGACGGAAGCACCGGATCCCGGCACATTGAACGAGTTGACGGTCACGAATATAAAGAAGGATTTTGAAGGCGAGTTCACCCTGGATAAATTCCACAAAGTGGATGGGGGAAACCGTGTAAAACTGGGCAACACCTTCTTCAAGTTCTCGAAGCGTGATGGCGCGAAGCTACCTCTCACGTTCGATGCGGCAGAGTACGCGAAACAATACAGCAATCCGTATTGGGATGTCGATTCCGGCTGTTTCAAGACGGATGCAGACGGAAAACTGTTTTTGAACCACTTGCAACCGGGTGTTTACGACTTGGTTGAACAGACACCGCCAGGCGGCTATCTCGCGAACCCGACGAAATATGTGGTCGTTGTCAACGAAATCGGTAATACCATTATCGTTCCGGAAGAAGGATATGATCCGGAGAAGTATCCGATTGAAGTCGAGCAGGAACAGAATCCGGGCGAGAATCCGGATCTGCCGCAGAAGCGAACCGAGCCGAAATCGCTGGATGCCGAAATCATGGTGAAAGACTATCGTTTGTCGCCATCGCATGAGGCGGGGATTGTTCGTCCTCTGGATGATCAGCGACTGTATTTGGAATACACCATACAGCTGCCGGAAGACGTGATAAAGGGCGATACCTTCACCATTACGCTGGACAAGAACCTGAATTTCCATGGCATTCGTATTGACCCGGAGGAGTTACAGGACATTCTCAGTGAAAACGGGCATGTTGTTGCGAACACGACCGATAAGACGATTGACAAGAACGGCTCGGTGCACAAGATAACCTATACCATGACGGAATACGTTGACAGTCGTACGGATATCGTCATCAAACAGCAGATTCCGGTATTCGTGGATCCGGATCAGGTGAAGACCGACCAAGCGTTGCGGTTTGTCAACTTCATCGGAAACGAGAAGAGAACCTCCGAAACGATTCAAGTGACGTATAACCCCTACTTTGGGTCGGGTTATTATATAAAGAGTAGTACGGGATGGACGCTGAACAACCAGGTACAGCACTACCGCAACTACTTGGGCGGACGCTTCTATGAGGATCGCGACAAGCACCAAATCGAGCTCTACTACTATGCCTTTGGCTACAATAACAGCTGGGAAACCACCTATAGGTTGGAATTAGAAGCGAAAGGCAACGAAGGACAACACTCGGATGTCATCTTTAATGATCCGCAGAATCCGGTGAAGGTTTCGGTGTACAAAGTTGATGCGTATACTCCGGCAATCGACTATAACACACAGACCATGCCGCCCAGCTATGGCGTAGCGTCCATGGATCTCCGCGAGGAGAACCGGATTATGAAAGATAAGGAATTTACGGCGGAGAATGGGAAGATTACCATTCCGCTCGACGTCATGAACGACTATCCGGAAGGACGTTTCGGTTATATCGTGAAGGTGACAGCCCCCTTTGCCAATAAGGACGACGTAGAGCTTTGGACGTTTGGAAAACTGCAAGAAGAGACGTACTTCTATGATGGGCGAGAACCCATTGGACCGTATGTGGGCGGAGGTGTTAAGTACTGGAACTATCTCAGCCGGCATGAGTCTACGGATGATGTCGAAAGCACCGACCTCATGACGATAACGCTCACCAAACGGGGACTGAGCGGCGTGAAGGGCGAAAACAAGTATGCGGCGAAGCTCCTTCCCGGAGCAGGCTTTAAGCTCACCAATAACCAAGGGTATAAGGATTATGCGGTGACCGATGAAGATGGAAAGCTGACCTTTAGCCGACTGAAACCGGGCGACTATTTCCTTGAAGAGGTCCTCACGCCAAAGGGCTATACACCGCCTTACGTGGTTTGGGATATTCACGTCGCAGAGGATGGCACGGTTACGATTGCTGACCAAGGAGCCGACAGTCTCATCAAAGGCGGAAAGAACAGTCTTGCGGTTTGGAACATCAAGACCAAGATTGACAAACCGGTTCTGCAGTTCCCGAACATCCCCAACCGTATAGAGTTTACGAAGTTAGGGGAGAGTGAAAAAACGTTGGAAGGCGCCGTCTTTGAGCTACGCAGGGCAGACACGGCGGATGGCACCTATAAGACACTGACAGGAACCACCTCCGGTCCCAAGACCTCCGGAAAAGACGGTAAGTTCTCCTGGAGTAACCTCACACCGGGCTTCTATCAAGTGTGGGAGACAACGGTGCCGGAAGGCTACGTCAAGCCAGATAAAGAAGTAGCAACGTTTGAGGTCGATAAAGCGACCGGCAAGATCGTCCATCTGCAGATTGAAGGACGTGACCCGGTTGGCGAAAACAATATCCATAACCGACCGTCGATGAAGATTGAGCTGTCGAAGGTGGATGAGAAACTGCGTGCCATTGGAGAGGGTACGGTGACGTTCCGTCTCGATGCTGCCGAGAACAACCCGAACAAGGTCGATCCGAAACAGCAGCGCATCACGCTGAATTTGACCAAGGGCGAGCCCTACCTATTGGAAATTCCGGACAATTTGGACGGCGAATACCTGTTAAGCGAAGTAACTCCGCCAACCGGTTACGTCAAGACGACCAATCGCTATCACATTACGATTGACCGCGCGAATCGAACCGTCCGACTCACGAAAGTGACAAACGATCAGGGTACAGAAATTCCGTATCTTGACCGCGGTCTATTAAGTCAGAAGCCGATTGACCTCTATGCAGACAAGATGGTCGATCAAGTCAAGCTACAGGTTGTCAATCACCTGTACTACACCCTGCCGACCACCGCAGGACCCGGCACCTTCCTCTTCACTTTGGCAGGTGCCTTCCTCCTGAGTCTGGCGTTCGGTTTATTCCGAAAGTCCAAAGGCAACGCCGGTCGGTCCCGAAAACGTCTCCTCTTTCTTCGGAGACAGTTGGAATGATTCCCTTTGTCGATAGATCCTTGAGACACCTGTCTCACCCGTCCATCCGCAACCGGCAGGCAACTGCCATGAACCTGACAAGAAAGGAAACGAATATGAAACAGTTGAAAAAATGGGCAGCGCTGTTATTAGCCTTCGTGATGGTGATGACGCTCGTCCCGCTCCATTCCAAAGCCGAATTTGTACAACCGACAGGGAAGATGATTGTCAAAGGCGTTGAAGAAGGCGCCACGGTAAAAGCGTACCGTTTAACAAAAGCGGTATTTGATGCAGACGGAAACTTCCTGCGCTATGACAATATGGGAGCCGGCGCATTTGCGGACACGACCAAACCGACCAATGATGAGTGGTTAGAGCTGATTAAAAAGCCGGTGGATCAGCTTGGTGCAGCAGTTGATTTGACTTGGAATGCTGCAAAAAAATCTTACGAAAGAGCAGGGAATGAAGCCGGTTTATACATGATTTTGGTTACCTCCAAAGAAGGTCTTGTCTATAACCCGATGCTGGTTGGTCTTTCGCTTACGAAAGATGGTGCGGGCAATGCAGTGAAAGAAGCCACGATCAATGTACCGTCATCCTTTTCCTTACCTAGCGAAGGCGATGCTAAGATTGAGTTGTATGCCAAAAAGAGCGAAGTACCTTTAACGAAAACGACGACAGACCCGACCAACGAAGATCAGTCGAATCCGGATTCAGATCATGGTAACGGTTTGGCGTTGAATGAAAAGCCGTCCTTCACCATCACGACCGAAATTCCTTCCTATCCGACAACGGATAAAGAGCTGAAGTTCAAGATTACCGATACGTTGGATCCCGGTTTAACAGCTCCGAAAGCAAAGGATGTCACCCTTGAGGTGGATGGCGCTGCTGTTGGTGCTACGGATGCGAAGATTGACGTTCAAGGACAAGTTATCACCATCACCTTCAGCGATGCGTATCTCAAGGGTCTTAATGGAAAATCGGCAGAAGTTGTTGTAAAGTACAGCGCGACGCTGAATGATCAAGCCACGGTGAACTTCGCCGCCAATAAGAACAACGTAGAAGTGGAATACACCAATGACCCGATGAATGGTGGAACCTCGAAGAAGAAGGATACGACGTATCACTACACCTTTGACATTGACGGTTTGATCAATGGAACGGGTTCAGATCAGACACATGAAATCACCAAGCACGGCGAGAATATCATCGAAGGAGATCCTTGGACAAAAGATCCGCTGCCCGGCGCTGTATTTGGCTTGTACAATGCGGATCCGACCGGAAAGACGATTGTCAAGAACAAAGAAGTAGACGATCTTAAACCTAATGAAGTATTGGAAATGCAGACGGTGACTACGGACGCTACCGGTCGCATGAATTTCAAGAAGTTGGATGAGGGTGTCTACTACATCAAAGAAACCAAAGCACCTGCCGGCTATAGCTTGAACCAGACGATTTACAAGGTAGAGATTACGGCACAGTACAATACGGATGGTACGCTGAAATCCTACTCGATTATGATCAACGACAAACAGACGACGTTTGAAGCGACCTACGATGATGCTAAGAACGTGAAAACCGTTGATACAAGGGAAGACCAAGCAACGTTGATCAAGAACACACCGCTTTCGGAACTGCCCAGCACCGGTGGTATGGGTACGTACCTCTTCACCGGCATTGGCGTTGCCCTCTTGGCTGGCGCCGCGGTGATGGTTACGGTCCTTCGCAAGAAGAACGCCCAGGCTGCGCAATAGACGGAATAAGGATCCATCGATTGACGAATTGATGTGGGAAGGTGTCGCCCCGAAGAGGCTTCGGGGCGGCGCATCTTCCTGAATGGGGATTTCATGCGAGGAACGTTCTTCGCCTTCCCTTATTATGCAAACAGTGCGGATAGAGAAAACCATAACTTTTGTTTGAAACGGTTCTACGCGCCATTCCTGATGGGCAAGTTCCGTGGGAAACAGTGTTTCGTGGTTTTCCGTTGAAAGGATGAACATGAACACAGAACGTCCTCAACAAGAGACGAAAGAAAAAAAGGATCTGCGACTTCGAATCGCTGCCATTTTTCTTTTGCTAACCGGCGTGTTAGTACTCCTCTATCCGACCATCAGTAATCGCTTTAACCAGTGGCGGGCAGAGCGTTTGAGTACCGTCTATCAGGTGACGGTTAAAGAGATTAGTGATGACCGTTTTGAAAAAGAGATAGAAAAGGCAAAAGAATACAATCAAAAATTGGCAGGCGAAAGTGTGCCGGATGTGTTTGCTCTACGGAAAGAGCATAACGACCCCGTATACGATGCCCTGTTGAACGTAACCGGCAATGGTATGATGGGCGAAGTGGAGATTCCGGCAATCCATGTCAAAATACCGATTTTCCACTACACAACGGATCAAGTCCTTCAACAAAATGTGGGACATCTTGCCGGCTCATCGCTTCCCGTTGGCGGAAAGGGAACGCACACCGTGCTTTCTGCACACCGTGGGTTGCCTTCGGCAAAGTTGTTTACCGACCTGAATCTCCTGAAAAAAGGCGATCTCTTCTTTCTTCGGGTGTTGAATCAGGTTTTCGCCTATGAAGTGGATCAGATGATTGAGGTAGAGCCGACGGAAACCGCATCGTTGGCGATAGATCGAGACAAGGATTTGTGCACGCTGTTCACCTGTACGCCGTATGGTGTCAATTCGCAACGCCTTTTGGTTCGTGGGCATCGCGTGGACTATACGCCGGAAGAGATAGAAAAAGCGTTTGAAGAAGAGCGCGACATTCGTATTGATAAGTCACGCCTGAGCTTTCATATTTTAGCCGCGGTCGTCGGCGCATCGCTGGGGATGGTTCCCTACTGGATATGGAAGAAACGGAAAAAACGGGATGAGGAGGCTGCGCGTTCATGAAAAAATCACGCAGCAGAGGGGTGTTGATTTTCCTGGTCATCCTGATGATTCTCGGAGGCTTGGGGTTTCTCCTGTATCCTCCGGCATCCGACCTTTGGAATCGCTACCGAAACAGCAAGCTGGTAGACGTTTATACGCAGGTAGTAAACGACCTTCCGCAGGACGAAGCCGATGCGATTTGGCAGAAGGCGCGCGAATACAATGCGAAGCACACGACCAATTCCATCGTGGATGCCTTCAAGGAGGAAGAAGAGTATGTGCTGACCGCGCCCTACGATAAGCTGCTCAATCCCTCCGGAGACAATATCATGGGGCGGATTGAAATTCCGAAAATCCATGTGAAGTTGCCCATCTTTCATGGGGTAGGTGAGCAATCGCTGCAGCGAGGAGCAGGACATCTCGAAGGAACGTCCCTGCCGATAGGGGGAGAATCCACCCACTCTGTCATTTCCGCGCATCGCGGGCTGCCTTCGGCGATTCTCTTCACGGATCTCGACCAACTGGCGAAAGGCGATCTCTTCTATCTGCACATTATGGAGGAGGTCTTCGCCTACCGCGTGGTGGACATTCAAACGGTATTGCCCCATCAATCGACGTTTCTGGCGATTCAGCCGGATCGCGACTTATGTACGCTGCTTACCTGTACGCCCTATGGCGTGAACAGTCACCGTTTGCTCGTGACCGGCGAGCGGACGGCATACATTCCCGAAGAAGAAACGCCGGTAGAGGAAAAGGACGTGGCGGTATTGGAAACCGTCATCGCGAACTGGAAGATTACGTTAGTTGGAATAGGCGTATTACTGGTATTCCTCTTCATTCTCCTTTTCCGGAGCAGACGAAAGAAGAAGCATGACCGCGAAGTTGCGGAACGAAACAAGGAAAAAAAGGAGTAGATCATGCACAATCCATTTCAGAAAAAACAGCGTTCCGGCGTAGGCTACAAGCTCTTCGCATTTGCAGCCGCTTTCCTCTTTTGCCTTTCTGCCCTCTTTCCTTCGGATGCGCTGGCGCAAAATGGGGATACGCAAACCATGGTCAACGCCTATGATGCGACACAGTGGGCTTCCCTTACGCTCAAGCTCACTTATACCAAAGAGGAAGGGGAGACACCCACGCCTTTAGATGGCGCCGACCTTCGATTGGTTCGTGTGGCGGATCTTTCCATCGATTCCACGGGCGCGCATTTTACGCTTCGTGCGGGTCTTCCCGATTACCGCTACGACTTTACCAAGATGACTTCCAGCGAGCTCCATAACGCGTCAACGGAGATAGCCTCTTATCTTTCCGAGCATCCGGAAGCCCTTAAAGCGTTGGAACAAGAGCAGAATGCCACTGTAAAGCCTGAGCCGAACGCTGCCTATAAAGCAGTTCGTCGAGCCACTTCGAATGCGCAGGGACAAGTTTCCTTCGATCATCTTGTTCACGGCGTGTACCTGATTACGCAGGAAGGCAGAGAAGGTACAGCAAAAGAATTTACGCCGCTTTCTCCGGTGCTGTTCTTTGTTCCGCAATACTTAAAGACGGAAACGGGCGCAGGCTGGTTGTACGATGTCGTCGCGAATCCCAAGTATTCGCCCGAAAAGCCGGAAGAGTCTTCATCGACTCCGCCGGAAACACCGCCTAAACCGCCGAAGCCGTCCACCCCGAAACCAACCCCTACACCGGGAACCGGTGACAAGATTCGTTTAGGAATCTGGGCAGGCACCGGGCTTCTCGCCTTCCTTGCCCTTCTCCTCTTATTCCGTAGCAAGCGCAAGAATGACGATCAATAATCCTATCTCACACGAACGCCGCCGCCCTCCTCTATGAGGAGGGCGGCGGCGTTTTCTCTACTTGTCGAAGGGACGCGCCAAGATATCGATCGCCACGCAGCTTGTTATTGGCGTCTCGGTCGGATCGCCACTGGAAATGGTGTTGGCGGCGCGGTTTGAAAGTGGAGCGCCGCTAGGAATGGGGTTGGCGGCGCGGCTGTAGAGTGTAATGCTTTATATCTCTAATTGTGCAGAGCACATTGTGTCAACCGAGGGTGTGTTGATGAAGGGAATCCTGGTGAACATGAGCCGATCCTGGCAAACCATAAAAAACGCAATTAGCCAGGGTCTCCGAACACTCCATTACCCCTGGTAAAGTGGAAAAAAGTGCATTTGCCAGGGTCATGCACACCCCAACCACCCCTGGCAAACCATAAAAAACGCAATTAGCCAGGGTCTCCGAACTCTCCATCACCCCTGGCAAAATGGAGAAAAGTGTATTTGCCAGGGTCACGCACACCCCAATCAACCCTGGCAAACCGCAAAAAATCGCATTTGCCAGGGTTGTGCAGCTCTCCATCACCCCTGGCAAAACGGAAAAAAGTGCGTTAGCCAGGGGTACGCACCTCGCATTAGACCCTGGCAAACCATAAAAAACGCAATTAGCCAGGGTCTCCGAACACTCCATTACCCCTGGCAAACCACAAAAAACGTAATTAGCCAGGGTCGCATACCCCATTAAGCCTCCAAACACTCCAAGCACTCCAAGCCTCCAAACCACCCAACCACCCCAAACTTCCAAGTCACCCCTTCCAACCCATAAATTCGCCCATCCGTGAGGGCATTACCACGCACAAATGCCCACGCACATCAGCAAGGACCTTACCACCCACAATGACCCACGCCCATCCCCGAATGGCAGGGCAGAGGAGAATCTTTGACATTCGTGTCGTGTCATGCTACCTTAAAGATGTTAGAGACCGTCCGATCGTGGGCGATTTTTTGCGCCCGGATGAACCTTAGCATGATAACCTGCCGGGCTCACCAATCGGAAGACAAAGGGAGCTTGTCTACTCCACAGAAATGCCGCAACAAGGACGCATAGGCGTGGTAACGCAGGATGCTGCTACGGGGCAACCAAAGACACAAAAAGGCATTGATGCAGTAATGCAAATGAGTAGAAAAGCAGATGTAGGCCAACGTATGCACGAAAGGGGAGCAAAATGACGAAAGTATTGGTAACGGAAAAAGTCCATCCGGACGGAATTAAGAAGTTGGAAGATGCCGGCTACGAAGTAATTTGGAGCAAGATTAAGAACCTGACCGATACCGAGACGATGGTGAAGGAATTTGCGGATGTAGATGCCGCATTGATTCGCATTGCCGAAATTCCGAAAGAAGCCATCAACGCAGCGAAAAATCTGAAGATTATTTCTAATCACGGGGTCGGCTATGATAACTATCCGCTGCCGCTGCTGAAAGAAAAGGGAATCAAACTGACGACGACTCCGGGCGCGAATGGTCAGGCCGTTGCCGAATTTACCGTCGGATTAATGATGACCGTTGCACTGCAGATTTCGCAGTCTTCTCGCCGTTATCAGAAGGAAAGCTGGGCAGCGCGTGCCAACACGCCGATGGGTTATTCGATTAAAGGAAAAACCCTTGGTATTTTGGGCTATGGTCGCATCGGTCGCGCCATTGGCGATATCTGCATGAATGGTTTCGACATGAAGGTGGTTGTATACGATCCGTATGTAAAACGCAACGATGATCGCGTCACCTATGTGGATACGGTGGATGAAGTCTTGAAAGTAGCGGATTTTGTCACACTGCACTTAATGCTGACGGACGAAACGCGCCACATGATTAGCGACCATGAATTTGACATCATGAAGGAATCCGCAGTGCTGCTGAACTGCGCACGTGGTCCCATCGTGGATGAAGAAGCGCTTATTCGTGCCTTGAACGAGAACAAGATCTTCGGTGCAGGCCTCGACGTTACCGAGGCGGAACCGTGCGATCCCGAAAGTCCGCTCTTTAAGCATGAGCGCGTTGTCCTGACACCGCATTTTGCCGTCAAGACCAATGAATGTGAATCGGCGGTCTGCACGATGGCTGCGGAAAACATCATCAACTTCTTCAACGGCAAAGAACTGGTGGGCGAAATCAAGCTGTAATCCATGGCCGAACAGAAAAAAATAATCAAAAAGGTACCCGCGCCGCAACACCGGCGCGGGCTTTTTTCTTATGGTATACTGAAAAAAAGTTTCCCTGCGATGCTAACAAATGGATGCGGCGCGTCGTGCCAGACGCTGACAGAATGCAAAATCGGCGCAACGGATGCGCCAACGAACGAAGTATCCGCACAATGGGACATAAACGTCGAGGCGATGAAGACATCGCGCCGACGTGCAATAACAGGAGGACGGATGAAAGCCATATTATTTGATATGGATGGCACGCTTTTGGATTCGCAAAGAGCTTGGTATGAAGCGGAAATGGGCTATTTGCGTGACCGGGGCGTGGATGAAAACGATGTGGATTATGAATTACTGTTAACCGCCGGAACGCAGGGGGTGGTCGAGTATCTGAACGACCGGCTGCAGCTGGACTTAGATGCCGGAGCGCTTCGACAGGCAGCGTTGGATGCGATGGAACATTTTTATGCGACATCCGTCATGCCTAAAGAAGGCGTTCGGGAAATGCTTGACGTGCTGCAGGGCTTAGGCATTCCGATGGCGATTGGCTCAGCTACGCCGAAGGAACTCTGTGAATTGGCGCTGGATACGACAAAGCTGCGATCGTATTTTTCCTTTGTCCTCAGCTCATCGTCAATTAATATCGACAAAAGCAGCACACGCTTTTTCACCACAGCCGCCGAGCGATTAGGCGTTCGTCCCGAAGAAGTAGTGGTTTTTGATGATGCCTTGCTGGCGATACGCGCAGCGCGGGAAGCCGGTTGTCATACGGTAGGGGTCAAAGATGAAGGCTATGATCAGGATGAGGACGCGCTTCGTTTAGAGGCGGATGAATTTGTATATTCCTTTGCCGATTGGCAAACGGAGGAATGGGCGAAAGAACAGGCGTTTTGAAGATACACTGTGTACAACCAAAGACGAGAGGAGGAGAGATGAAAGAGTTTGAAGGTGGACGCTGTCTGGTGTCCAATCGAGTGATTGACCAAATGCTTGCGCTTCGGGCTGCCGAGGTGGATGGCGTGCTGGCAGTTGCCGGATTTGATGCAGAATCGGGAACGCTTCGTCGCGGATACGAGCGTTATATTGTTACCGAAACAGAGAATGGGGAATTGGCGACGGAACTATCCATCATGGTGAATAAGGATCGCATCATTGTTCAGGTTGTACGCGATGTGCAGGAAGCGGTCTGCCAGGAAGTTGAGGCGGTATTAGGGTTGGCGTGCCGCCGTGTGAATGTCCATGTTCTGTAAGTGACCACATGATACGCAGAAAACGAAAACTGTTACATTTATTAGAGGGGCCGATTTTACCGCTGCTTGTGCGGTTTGCGGCTCCTTTTGTCATGACCTCGCTCTTTACGACCGTCTATACGCTTACCGACCTTTTTTGGGTGGGACAGGTCGCTTCCGGCGATGCCGTCGCCGGTATCGGCATAATTGGCTTTGTGATGTGGATGGCAGACGCCATTGCTGCCGGCGCACGCACCGGTTTAGGGGTCGTCACCGCTAAGAGCTATGGCGCAGGAAAAGATGAAGATACCTTAGCCCGTACGCTTTCCACGGGATTTCAGGTTGCTCTTATCGCCTCCGTCGGATTCTTTTTATTCGCACAAGCCACACTCTCTACTTTTGTTGATTTTTTCGATCTTGGTTCGAAAATTTCTGCCGTTGCTTTGCGCTATGGACGCATCGTTTTTATTGGGATGCTGTTTAAGATGTTACATTTTTCCTATGCGCAGGCTTTTCAGAGTTTCGGAGATTCTCGCAGTGCCTTTTGGATCAATTTTTGCGGACTGGTCTTTAATGTTCTCGTGGATCCATTGCTCATCGTAGGAGTGGGGCCATTTCCGGCGCTTGGTACAGAGGGAGCGGCGTGGGCAACGACTTTTGCTCAAGTGGGCGTGTTTTTTCTCTTTCGTGCCGTCGCTTCGCACATCGGAAAGCAAACCTCTTTTTCCGAAAATCCCATCGCGGTGTTGCGCCGTGTGCGATTCTTTTCGCCCATGGACCGCCCGGTTGCAGCGGAAGTGGTGCGCATCGGTATTCCCGTGACACTCCTTGTCGGAACATTTTGCATCATTAACATCCTGCTCAGCCGTATGCTTGCCGGCATCGGTGCGATTGCGGTTGCCGTTACGACCATCGGCTCCCAGTTGGAAAGCCTGAACTGGATGACTGCCGATGGTTTTGGGGCAGCCTTAACGGCGATGACCGCCCAAAACATCGGGGCTACAGCGCATGGAGGAAAGCAACAAGAAGAGCGTGTTCATGCCATTATGCGTACAGGGATTCGCCTGATGACTTCCATCGGTTTCGTTATTATGTTGCTTTTCCTATTTTTCGGATGCTCCATTTTCTCCTTTTTTCTTCCCGGTCAAGCGGATGCCGTCGCTATGGGTGGCATGTATCTCTTGCTTTTCTCGCTCTCCGAGCCGTTCATTGCGTATGAAACCGCGGTGACAGCCTGCTTCAACGCCTTCGGAAAGAGCCTTCCTCCGGCGATAAACTCCGTAGTATTTAATCTCCTGCGTATTCCGTTGGGATTGCTCTTGATGCAGCCTTTCGGTGCCTATGGCATTTGGGCAGGGATGAGCCTAACCAGCGTCGCCAAAGGGCTTGTCATTGCCCTGCTTTTCCGTAAATATCAGCCTCGCTTTGCCAAAACCATGGAAGAAATCTGACAAAAGCGCCGCTTTTTCATAAGTTCACCTCTTTTTCGAAAGCACCCCTCTGTTCTCCGAAGGGGCGCTTTTTTTTCGAAAATATCACTCCAGTTTCCAAAATACTTCTCTGTTTTGAAAGCGACCCTGGCAAATGAGGCTTTTTGGGAAATGCCAGGGTTGATGTGATGTGAGTGACCCTGGCAAACGGGCATTTTAACGATTTGCCAGGGTTGTGAAATGAACAATGCCCCTGGCAGATGACCATTTTAACGATTTGCCAGGGGTGAATGAGATGGAAATGACCCTGGCAAATGAGATTTATTGAAGAATGCCAGGGTTGTGAAATGAAAAATGCCCCTGGCAGATGACCATTTTGACGATTTGCCAGGGTTGGATGAGGTGGAAAAGACCCTGGCAGATGAGACTTATTGAAGAATGCCAGGGTTACAAATTGAAAAACGACCCTGGCAAATGAGATTTATTGAAGAATGCCAGGGGTGTGGAATGAAAAGCGACCCTGGCAGATGACGATTTTAGCGATATGCCAGGGGTGGATGGCGTGGAATCGACCCTGGCAAATGAGACTTTTTGGGAAATGCCAGGGTTGTGAAGTGAAAAACGACCCTGGTAAACGACCATTTTAACGATTTGCCAGGGGTGAATGAGGTGGAAAAAACCCTGGCAAATGCGCTTTTGTTGGGAATGCCAGGGTCGATGTGATGTGAGAGACCCTGGCAGATGTGTTTTTGTTGGGGATGCCAGGGTCGATATGATGCGAGTGACCCTGGCAGATGACCATTTTAGCGATATGCCAGGGGGATGGAACGTGAACGACCTCTTAACTATCAAAAGAATGTAGTAATATAGTGTCCATACGTAAAACACCTGTATTTCAAAGGCGTTGATGAGATTTAACAAGTTCGAAATGACTTGTATTTGTTGATTTAAAATGCTTGACATAAGGAATTTACTAGAATATACTAGCGTTACTAGAAACGGCTAGTGTTCGTTAAGGAATATATATTTTAAGAGGAGAATTTTTCATGAAAGTAGGAATAGCTTTACCCGTTACAGAATGGGGGTTTTATGATGTTATTGAAGTATTAGAATTACATTTAAAAAAGTCAATTGAAGCTGGGAGTGTGTACTTCAGTACAGATAATCGGATCTCACCTAAAAAGGCGTCTACAGTTGATTATGTTCTATTAGTGAATAAGAAATTTTCATATTTAGCCGAGTTGGAAGAATATCTATATTTTGAATATAAAGGAAGCCCATCAGATGTAGACGTGTTTGCACCGGAACAATTTGCTACGGATAAAAATAAGCACTGGTTTAGAATCTCTAATATTCATGAAATCAGTAAGCATGAACTAAATTTATTTAAGATGGATAACAAGAAATCAGAAGCAAAATATCATGGAGCAGGGAACTATGTAGAAAACACGGGACGCCTGCAAGTTTTTTATTTTAAACGATAACCGTCTTGAAATGAATGTGAATTTAGATTAGAGAGGGCTGAGCTTTTTTACTTTTTTGGAAAAGCGGGGATGATAGAGGCTAATGGGATAAAGGTATAATTGCTGATATTGTCGGAGATACTATCGGTTCAGAAAAAACTTATAAAAGTTATGAGCTTGAGACGAAAACAACAAAAACAGGGATTGGGAATTAAATCCGCATGAACACGCGCCGCCACCGTCGCCCCAGCGGCGCACCGCATCGAACCGCGCCGCCAACATTGCGCCCAGCGGCGCACCACATGAAACCGCGCCGCCAACATTGCATCCAGCGGCGCACCACATCGAGATGCACCGCCAGAAACGGAATCATGCAGCGTCTTTATTTCTTCTTCGCTTTTGCTGCGCGCAGCGCTTGCTGTGCCATTTTTTCAGCACGGCGCATCTGGTCGATGGCTTGCTGTTCTTTTTCATCCACAGGAAGCGATTCCTGCTCATCGACGTCTAAGTCAACGATGTGTTCCTCTTCGGGAGGAAGTTTTTTCAGCACGACTAAGGTGCGACTGGGCAAGTAGAGGGTGAGCCCCTGATCCCAGTCAATATCATCCATCGGCTCTGTGTGGTAAAGTACATTTTCGGCGATGCGATCATAACCGCCATAGTCTTTACGGTCACTGGTGAAGACGACGCGATAGGTGCCTTCTTCGTTCGTCGGAAAACGCAAGCTTTCGTACGAATTTTGAGGATGGAAATTGTAGACAAAGAGAAGGTTGTTCTTGCGGTAGACAATTACTTTGCGGTCTTCGTAGATACGGATGTATTGTAATCCCTGGGAACTAAAGACCTTCTCTTTTTTCGCAAAACGAAGCATATCGCGGTCAAACGTGGAAAGATAGTCGTATTTCAGCTCTTCATCAAGCATGAGATGCCACTGGCGACGCGCGTAATGGAAACTCCAGCCGTTGCCTTCACGCGGAAAATCAATCCATTCGGGATGCCCGAATTCATTGCCCATGAAATTGAGATAGCCGTCCTGACCGGTCGTCAGGGTGATAAAGCGCATCATCTTGTGCAAGGCAATGGCGCGATCAATGATGAAATTGTCGTCGTCCTTACGCATATGCCAGTAGGCTTGCTCATCCGCCAACCAGAAAAATAGCGTTTTATCGCCTACCAACGCCTGATCATGGCTTTCGGTATAGGCGATTTTCTTTTCTTTCGGACGACGTGTGGTCAACTCATAGTAAATTTTGTGCATGGACCAGTCATAATCATTGGTCTGCATGAGTTTGACCCATAAATCGGGAATGCCGAGGGAAAGACGATAATCAAAACCGATGCCGCAGCTCTCCGGAGGCAGGCATAATCCCGGCATTCCACTCATATCTTCCGCAATGAGTACCGCGTCCCGATTGATTTCATGGACAAGCTCGGTGGCAAGGGTCAGATACGAAACAGCGTCAATGTTGGTATTGAGCGAAAAGTATTTGTCGTAGGTATCAAATGCCGTGCCAAGCCCATGGTCGTGGAAAAGCATCGAGGTAATCCCATCAAAGCGGAAACCATCCAAATGGTATTCTTCCATCCAGTATTTTAGATTGGAAAGCAGGAAATGCAGCACTTCCGGTTTACCGTAATCAAAGCACATGGAATCCCATGCGCGATGAAAGCCGGCATTGCCCGAAAGGAAAAACTGTTCCTGCGTACCGTCAAATTGGTTGATGCCTTCCACCGTATTTTTCACCGCGTGGGAATGGACGAGATCCATATAAACACTCAAGCCGAGCTGATGCGCGGAGTCTACGAGATACTTGAAGTCGTCCGGCGTTCCGAACCAGCTGGAAACGGCAAAGAAATTGGAAACGTGATAACCGAAGCTGCCGTAATAAGGATGCTGCATGATTGCCATGAGCTGAACAGCCGTGTATCCGGCACGCTTAATTTTCGGCAGGGTAAATTCCACAAATTGACGGAAAGAGCTGATTACACCCTCTTCCTGGGCAATACCGACGTGCGCTTCATAGATGAGCGGTGCGCCTTTGGCAGGTTTGAAATCTTGGTCTTCCCAGGCATACTCTTCTTCGGGAGCCCAAACAATGCCCATCCAGTCAACCGAACCGTCCGCATGAACTTCCTGTTCCACGCGACGGCAATAGAGCGGAATCTTAAAGTGGTCTTCGTAATCGTATTGCACCATCACTTTAATGCGCTGTCCATGCTTGAGAGCATCATGCCCTTCAAGACGGATTTCCCAGTCGCCGTTTTCATTGCGATGCAAGGGATGCGTATAGCGCTGCCATTGATTGAAATCGCCTACTAAAAACAGGAGATGCGCAGCCGGTGCCCATTCGCGGTATACCCAGCCGGTTTCCGTGCGATGAAAGCCGTAATAATGATGTCCGTTAGCAAATTCACGCAGGCTTCCGTCCTCGCCCAACAAAAGATGCCGTTTGGTTTCGAGGTTATCCATGCGGAGCTTGAGGTCATTCCGATAGGTATTCAGCCATGGATCAAGATGAAGAATCTTTTCCATTGCTTCTTCACGCCGCTCTTCAAATCCTTTGTGACGCAAATCTTTCGCCGCCATACGTTACTCCCTTCCGGATTGGTGCTTTTCTTGTCTCTTCACAGTATAGCACGTCTCTCTGCTCTGCGTTTTATGCCGAAGGGCGCAGACGGGGCGTGTTAGTTCGACCTGCCGAGGGATGCGCAATCTCTTCCCCTTGCGGCGTATGCAGGGTGCGGCGACGCGGGGGCTATGATAAAATAACAGCATCATTGGGCAGGGAACACGGAGGAAGCTATGAAAAAAAGAATCGGAATTTTAACCAGCGGTGGCGACTGCCAGAGTCTCAATGCCACCATGCGCGGCTTTGCCAAGGCGCTGTTTCGCCTGAACCCCGACGCAACCATTTATGGTTTTGTGAACGGCTATTGGGGGCTGATGTATAACGAATATGTAGAGATGAGTGCCGATCAGTTTTCCGGATTATTGACGCGCGGCGGAACGATATTGGGTACCAGCCGCCAGAGTTTTAAGGAAATGGGCAATCCGGATGAAAACGGCATGAATAAAATCGAGCTGATGAAAGGCACGTATGCTCGTCTGAAGTTGGATGCGCTGGTTGTTTTAGGCGGAAACGGATCGATTAAGTCGGCGCAGCTTCTATCCGAAAACGGCTTAAATGTCGTTGCTTTGCCCAAGACCATCGACAACGATTTATACGGGACAGAGCTGACCTTCGGCTTCCACTCCGCATTGGAAGTGGCGACCAATGCGATTGATTGCGTGCATACCACTGCCGCCTCGCACAGCCGTGTTTTTATCGTCGAAATAATGGGGCATAAAGTGGGTTGGCTGACGCTATACGCCGGCATTGCGGGCGGAGCGGACATCATCCTGTTACCGGAGATTCCGTATTCCGTAGATGCCATTTGTCGTGGCATTGCCCGTCGCCGCAGTCAGGATCATCGTTTTACCATCATTGCCGTCGCGGAAGGCGCAAAATCAGTGGAAGAGGCGCAGCTAAGCAAAAAGGAATACAAAAAGACTCTTTCGCAACGAACAACGACCTCTGTGGCGTATCATTTAGCAGAGGAGATTGAAAAGCATATTCAAGCGGAAGTGCGTGTCACCGTTCCGGGGCACATGCAGCGCGGCGGATCGCCGACCCCGTATGATCGCTTAGTTGCGACACGCTGCGGCGCGGCAGGCGCAGAAGCTGTCATGAAAGGAAAATTTGGTGTTCTCGTAGTGTTCAAAAAGGGAGAAACCAGCACGATTCCGCTCAGTGAGACAGCAGGGAAATTAAAGGCGGTGCCGACGGATCATCCGCTCATTCGCGAAGCGCGATCGGTGGGCATTAGCTTCGGGTCGGAAGACGACGAGTAAACAAAGCAAAACGAAAACGAAAGGAGGAAGAGGTTGCGAAACGAAGAGTATAAGCCCATCGCAAGAGAGGATCGAACGAGACGCATGGAACGTCCTCCGACGGTTAAGGCGGCAGGCAATAAAACGTATCTGCAAAAGATAAAACCGATTCGTCCGGATGCGCCGGGCACGACGGCGGCAAAGAAGAAACCGGCGGCAGGCACAAAAAAGAATGCTGCTCCCAAGCCTCTTCCGCGCGGTTCGCAAAGCGATACACCGGCAATGGATGCGCTGATTCGTAAAACCGAAGCCGAAGAGCTGCGCAAGCGGCGTGAAGCGGAAAAACGCCGTCAAGAGGCAGAAAAGTGCCATCGTCAAGCCGGCGTGAGCGCGGCGAAGAGCCGAACCAACCAAGTCGGCAAGTCCCCGAATGGGCATCCGTCCCAACGAATGGATGCCAAAAAGGGCGCATCCGATGAAAAATCAGGATCTTCCCGTATGCTGATTTCGGTGGCGAGCGTCGCCTTTTTGTTGCTGATTCTTTGGTTTGCTGCGTCGTTCTTTATTGATGCGATGAGCGATCACACGGTCGGAGACGTTCGGGAATCCTCATCGATACAGGAAAGTGATACGGAAGCCCCACAAGAGTCCTCGGCTGCGCAAAGTAGTGACGCTGCACAATCCAGCGAAGAAGAGGAAAGCATCAAGCCGCTTACGGAAGGCGACGCGGATTATCAGAAACCGGACACCTGGATCGGAAAGACGTTCTTGGTGGAAGATGATGCCAATGTCCGCAGTGACGGCGGTACACAGAACAGCATTCTCTTTACGGTAAATCCGGGCGAAAAATTCATCGTCAAACAGGCAAAAATGGTGGATGATGCGGCCTGGGTGCAAGGCATTGCCGTAAAAAAGGACGGCACAAAACAGGAAGGCTGGATTTACTCGTACTGTCTCGGCAATAAGCCGCAGTAAGGGATACGATGGAGGAGGAATTATGCGAGGTTGGATACGAGTAGCGGCGGCGACGCCTCCTTTGCATCCTGCCGATCCGCAGGCGAATGCGGAAGAAATTCGGCAGGTGCTTTGCGAAGCGGACGAACGAGGGGCGGATGTTGTTGTGCTTCCGGCGTGTGCTTTCACGGGAGCCACCCTCGGCGATCTTTTTTCGTTGCAGACGCTGCAGACAGCAACGGAAGATGCGCTGGACGCTATCGTAGAAGCCAGTCGAAACACCCATCCCACGTTGGTGACAAGCGTTGTTCGCCTTGTAGAGAACCAATGGACGGAACAAATTGTGGTGGTGCAAAACGGGATGTGTCGGAATACGGATCGTTTTTCCTTCCGAAATCGCTATGACGGTTCATTGCTCTGTCGCTGTGCGGTGTCTACGCTGTATTCTTTGCCCTCTGCCAAGATGGACGAGGTGTTGCAAGAAGAGACCCATCTGCTGCTGATTCCGGCAGCCATTCCTGCGCAGGTAGGGCAGGCGAGTCGCCTTGCGCAACAGATTACGGCATTTTCCGCTCGTGGTTTGGGCGTGGCGCTTGCCGGTGCAGGAGAACAGGAAACCGGCATAGATACGCTATACGCCGGGGATCGCCTTTTAGCGGAAAACGGACGATTGGTGGCAGATGGCGGAACACTGGGACGCGATCCGTTTTTCTACGGCACGGAGCGCATTGCGCAAGCCCCTCTTGCTAAGGATGCGGCGCATCGTGATGAGGCAAATCTTGACGAGATAAATCTTGACGCAAAGTCTCGTCTTGGCGCAAAACAGCCGCTTCCCGATGCGGTGTTGGGGGAAAGTGCCGTTTATTATGATTTTGATTTGGATGAAATCGCGGCAAGCTGTGCGGAACAGGAAAATACCGACATCGTATTTACCACGCATGGCGAAGCGACAAGAATGGACAGCACAATAAGAGAAACGATACGCAAAGAGGCGGAAAACGCAGAAGAAGATCCGCTTTCCCTGCCCTTGACACCACGTCGGCACGCCGAATGGTGTGTTGTCGATTCCGCGCCGTTTGTGGTGCATACTGCACAAGAATGCGAAGAAATTCTTCAGATACAAGCTCGTGCGCTGGCGCGGCGGATGCGGCACGTGAAGACCCGTCAGGCGTGGATTGGTCTTTCCGGCGGTTTAGATTCCACGTTGGCATTCTTGGTGACTTTGCGCGCGTTTGCCCTCGACGGATGGGATAAACAAGGCATTCATCTCATCAGTATGCCGGCTTTTGGCACGGGTAAGCGCACGCGAAGCAATGCGGCGGCGTTGGGCGAGCTTTCCGGCTGCGATTTTCGGGAGATATCGCTTACGCCGGTGTTGGAATGTCATTTTCAGGACATCGGTCTTGCGGAAGGAGACCGCTCGGTTGCTTTTGAAAATGCACAGGCGCGGGAACGCACCCAGATTCTCATGGATTTGGCGAATTTGCACGGCGGACTTCACGTCGGCACCGGTGATTTTTCGGAAAGTGCGCTCGGCTGGTCTACCTTTAATGGCGACCATATGGCGATGTTCTCGGTAAATGGATCCATTCCCAAAACGCTGGTGCAGGCACTCGTCGCCTATGAGGCAAAGCGTCTTCCTGCTTTCCGGACGGTGTTGGAAGATATACTGCAAACGCCGATTTCTCCGGAGCTGTTACCGGGCGAGGAAGGCGAGATTGCGCAAAAGACGGAAGAAGTCATCGGTCCTTATGCCATTCATGATTTTTATCTCTATTATTTCCTGCGCTATCGCTATGCGCCTGACAAGCTGCTGGCATTAGCGCAGAAAGCGTTCGCGGACGGCTATTCTACCGCCACCCTGCTCTTTGTTTTGCGTAAAATGCTGTCGCGCTTCTTCGCCAGTCAGTTTAAGCGATCGGTCATGGTGGATGGCATTTCGGTGGGACCGATTTCGCTTTCTCCGCGCGGCGGATGGCGTATGCCTTCCGATGTGCAGGCGACCGCTTGGCTTTCAGCGGTGGATCGTTTAGAGGAAGAGGGGGAATGGTAATGCGCGGTTTTTTCATCGCTCTCGAGGGTTCTGACGGGTCGGGAAAGACCACGGTGCTAAAGGGCATTAAAGCGCGTTTTGCACAGAAAGAGATTCCGGTGCTGTACACGCGCGAACCGGGCGGAACGCCCATTGCCGAAAAAATACGCGCTATTTTGTTAGACCCTGCGCATCAGGAAATGGCACCCATGACGGAAGCGCTCCTCTATGCCGCTTCTCGTTCGCAGCATGTGCGCGAAGTGATTTTGCCGGCGTTGGAGGAAGGAAAGATTCTTCTTAGCGATCGCTTTGTATTAAGTTCTCTTGTTTATCAGGGCATTGCGCGCGGGGTTGGTCTGGAAGAAGTTTCTGCCATCAATCGCTATGCGACAGGCGGTTTAGTGCCGGATTTAACGTTGTTCTTGGATGTGGATCCTTTGACCGTCCTGCGGCGAAAAGCCGGACGTGTCGAACAGGATCGCTTGGAGAAAGCGGGTGACGCATTTTTTCAAAACGTTTATAATGGTTACCAACAGGCATTACGCACGATGGAAAACGTGGTGGTCGTAGATGCGTCTCAGTCGGCGGAGGTGGTCATTTCTTCTGCATGGCAAGCTATTGAGGATGCTTTATCGACCGGACGAAACCAATAACGCACCAAGAAAGGAGCCACGCGATGAAACTATTGGTCTGTATTGTTCAGGACAGCGATGCTGCACCGTTAACCGAAGATCTTGTGGAAAATCAGTTCCGCGTTACACGCCTGCCCTCTACCGGCGGATTTCTTAAGAGCGGAAATACAACGTTGCTTCTCGGCGTGGAAGAGATGCAGGTAGAAGAGGCATTGCATATCATTCGCCGAAACTGCTCTCGTCGTAAGACGATTGCGCCCATGATGAGTCCGCAAATTGATCCCAGCTCCTATTCGTCCATTCCGATTGAAATTGAGGTGGGCGGTGCCACCGTATTTCAATTGGATATTGACCAGATGTATCGACTATGAGCAGACTTGCTTCATCCTCTTTGCCGCCGGATTGGCGGCAGTTGTTTCCTTCTTCTTCCGAAGAGGTTTCTCATGCTTATCTTATAGAAGGCAATCGAGAGGAAGCGATCGCATTTGCTCGTGCTTTTGCAGGGCATCTGTTGAAAGAGACAAAGGACGGCTCCGTGGATACCGAACAAGCGTTGGCGTTTCGCGATTTGACGGAGCAAATCGAAGAGAAAATCTCTATCGCGATGGTGCGCGCGCTGACGGCTTCGTTGTATCAACAGCCGTTAGCGAGTCGCTATCGTGTTTTTTTGTTGGATTATGCGGACAATATGCGCCAAGAGGCGCAGAATGCACTGTTAAAGGCACTGGAAGAACCGCCTGCCTATCTGGTTTGGATTTTGGTGGCGCAAAACAGTCGAAAGCTGCTCGCCACCGTTCGTTCCCGTTGTCGCGTGCTCGTTGTTCCGTCGCATAGAACGATGGCGAACGCTTTGTCTGATGAAGTCTCGCCTTCGTTGTCGGAAGAGCTTTCCAAGTCCGCGTTATTGACCGAAGAGGAAGAAAAGGCGTTATTTGCTCTGGTTCGCGCCGGATTTGCCGGGCAGGGAGCCGTGGTATTTGATCGTCGGGACACGCTTCTTTCGCTGGTGGAACGCAAGAACGATTCTCTTGATGCGCTCCATGCCCTTTTGGCGGATATGCTACAATATAAAAGCGTAGGAAACGATTCATTTTTGACACCGGGACGCCGTGCGCGCGTCCGGGAAAGTGCAGAAAAGGTGACCACGGAAGCGATCAGTATCGCCCTTATGCAACGGGAAGAACTTAGTCGCCTTTTGGAAGGCAACGTCAATGCGACGATGGCTTGGGAACACTTTTTTCTGCATCTCGGTAGAGAAGAGAATAAAAATAGATAGTGGGGAATAACGAATGACAGAAGTGATCGGCGTTCGTTTTCAACGCTCCGGTATAATCACCTATGCCAATCCGCAGGGTGAAGTCGTCGCGAAGGATGAAAATGTCATCGTTGCAACCGATCGTGGTGTTGAATACGGAACGATTTGTATAGAGAATATTACGCTTCCGGAGGAGTTGCTTCCGCCGGCAGTGGCGTCGCTCGTGCGAAAAGCGAATGAAGCCGATGCGGAAACCATGACAGAAAACGGCCGTCTTGCCCAGGATGCGCTGGCAATTTGCGCCATAAAAATTGAGGAACACGGTTTGGCAATGAAGCTCGTAGATGCGGAGTATACCTTTGACCGTGATAAACTGATTTTTTATTTCACAGCAGAAGACCGTGTAGATTTTCGTTCCTTGGTGCGCGATCTTGCCCAAAGTTTTCATACCCGCATAGAATTGCGTCAGATTGGGGTGCGAGATCAGGCAAAGATGATTGGCGGTTTGGGACAGTGCGGACAACCGGTGTGCTGTCGTCGCTACATGCGCGATTTTGTGCCGGTATCCATAAAAATGGCAAAAACACAGGGGCTTTCGCTGAATCCGACGAAGATTTCGGGCGTTTGCGGACGACTCATGTGCTGCCTCAACTACGAACAGGATCATTATCTGCGCAATACCAAGCGTGTTCCGGCAAAGGGAACACTGGTTTTGACCGAAGACGGTCAGGGGTATGTGGTCGATCGAGATGTTTTGCAAACGCGCGTTCGCGTGCATGTATACAAGGCGGATGGTTCCGAAGACGAGAAGTATTATGCGGTTAGTGCCATTGAAGTGCTGGCAAAGCGTAAAAAAGGACAGCCCCGTCCCGAATTGCGCGATGAGCGTGATTTGGAAGAACATGAATTTATTCCCGAAGGGCAGAAGATGCCGTCGGAGCAATCGGATTCCCAAAATCTGCAGAATAATGAAGCACCGATGCCATGCTGCTGCGGAAACTGTGCTTCTTCGTCCCAAAACAATGCCGTAGTGGTGATGACATCGGAAGGGGATACAGCGGCAACCGCTGAATCTTCCTCTCCGGAGCGTTACGCCCAAAAAGGGCGCGTCAAGGCGCGTCCCCGTCGAAGAGGACGGCGGCGCTGATTCTTGACAGGGCTTTGGGGAATGACTATGATAATTTTGTGACAGCGTAGGCTGTCGATGGAGTAAATTTCTTGGAGGAGGATGAAACATGGCTTATGTAATTCATGATACGTGTATTGCTTGCGGCACCTGCATTGGCGAGTGCCCGGTCAGCGCGATTAGCGAAGGCGATATCTACGTAATCGATGCAGATGCTTGCATTGACTGCGGATCTTGCGCCGGTGCTTGCCCGACAGGCGCCATCGAACCGGAAGCCTAAGCGCAGACAGGAGGTGCTCAATGAGCACTTCCTTTTTTTATGCCCAAATCCGCGTTTTAGGAGGAACGCATTCTGTGCTTCCTTAACAGGGTGCGTTTTTCGTGTAGACCATCTCTACCGGAAAGGAGGAAACGATGACCGATGTGCATGTATCGAAAAAGGGAGCAGGAATGCTCTATCTTGTGCCGACCCCTATTGGCAACCGACGGGACATGACGCTTCGTGCCTTGGACGTACTGCGCAAGGCCGATGTCATTGCGTGTGAAGATACGCGCCATTCTGTTTTGCTTCTCGAATCCTACGCCATTCATCGTCCGCTTCTTTCCTACCACCAACATAATGAACAGGCGCGCGCAGAGGAGTTGTTGAGGCGCGTGCAGCAGGGGGAGCATGTGGCGGTGATTTCGGATGCTGGTATGCCCGGCGTTTCCGATCCGGGTGGTGTATTGGTGGGCAAGGCGATTGCCAAGGACATTCCCTATACGGTACTTCCGGGCGCATCGGCGGTGCCGGTGGCAGCGGTGGCTGCCGGACTCGGCGATGGACGTTTTGCTTTTTTCGGTTTTTTGCCACGAAAAGGCAAAGCGCGTGAAGAGATGCTAAAGCTGTTGGATACTTTTCCTCTTGCCGCCATTTGCTACGAATCGCCCCATCGCATTCGTCAAACATTGGCAGAACTTGGCGGACGCTGGAAAAACCGATCTTTTGCCGTTCTTCGGGAATGGAGCAAGCAGTATGAAGAAATTCTGCATTTTACCGGCGAAGAAGCGCAAACGGCAGAGATAACGGAAAAAGGCGAATTTGCCGTAGTGATTGCCCCTGCTGAAGAGCCTTCCTCTTGGAAGGATGAAGAGGTCATCGAAGCCTTGAGGGAGAAAGAGGAACAGGGACTTTCCGCAAAAGCGGCGATGAAAGAGGTGATCGCGCTTTCCGGCAGAAGCCGCAACGAGGTTTATCAGCTGCGGGAAGCGTCGCGCGGCAGCCATTCATAGGTAGGTTTATTTTTGAATAACCGTTTTAGCACGGAAATAATCGTGGAAAAAGGGACGAATTGTTACATTATTGTAATAAATCGCCCCTTTTTTGCGCAAAAAACGGGTTTGCGTTTGCAAAGAAATAAGAACGTCTCTATAATGGGAAAGAATTTAGTAACAAAAAGATTACAAAGATAACAGCGCCGTTACCATTTTCGGATCTCGACCATCCGAAAAGGACTGACCATCCTGTGGTATCGAGCGTCCTCGCTGACCACGAGGAGGGAGGCAACATGAACAAAAAACACGCAGCAAAGCGACGTGCGCTTTTTTTGGCGGGCGTCTTGACGTTGAGCGCCATTACCGGCGGTATTGTCTACGCGCAGCGTCCGAAAACCGTACATCTCAATTATAATGGAGAAGCCATCGAGCTGGTTACCAACAAAGAAACGCTGAGAGAAGCGCTTGCCGATGCACAGTTGGCGGACTTGGAAGATGCTAAGCTCAGCGTAGAGATGGACGATGATGTCTTTGATGGAATGCACTTACAAATCAAGACGAAAAAGACCGTTACTCTCCATGACGGCGAAAATCGTCAGACCAAGGTCACCTATGCGACGACGGTGGGGGATTTTCTGGAAGAAAATGACATTGCTGTCGATCAGGATGACGTCATTTCTCCGGCGCGTTCCGAAGCGTTGCATAATGACGATACCGTACATGTGGATCACATTGAGACGCGCATGATTATTGACAACCAAGCGATTCCGTTCAAGACGAAGACCAAGGAAACTGACGAGATGAACATCGGTGAAACCAAGGTGAAGAAAGCCGGCGTTGCCGGAAATCGGCAGACAGTGACGAAGATGGTGCTCAAAAATGGCAAGACCGTTGAAAAAGTAGTTCTTTCCGACACTGTCACCAAGAAAGCGGAAGAGGAAGTCGTACTGAAGGGCACGCACGATCCTTCGCCGACCAGCCCGATGCTGTATACGCTGGGCGAGTTTCAATTCCAAGGGGTTGTTTACTATTCCGATTACAAATACACGTACTATTCCCAGAGCGTATTGCCCGGCGGTGGACTTTCCATTCCCGGTCGCCATGTCAACGCCAACGGGTACGTTTGCGATGGAGACGGCTACATCGTCTTAGCAGGCAGTGCTCCGCTCGGCACGGTATATCCCACGCCGTTCGGTCATTACGGAAAGATTTATGACCGTGGAACGAGTGGTAACCATCTGGATGTTTACGTGCAATAAGCGGTATTGAACGGCGAATCGTTCTGGAATTGGCAGACGAAGCGTACTCCCACCTTGTAAACAAGGTGGGATTTTTTGTGCGAAAAAATGGTACGATGGGTAAAGAAAAATCGGCATTTCCGGAAAAAGGGGGGATAAGTATGCAGTACGAAATAAAAGGGGATAATTTTCCCGTGGTCATTTGTCAGTTATCGAATGGCGAACAGATGTTCACGGAAGCGGGCTCCATGGTGTGGATGACGCCGAACATGGAGATGTCCACGTCCGGTGGCGGCGGCTTAGGAAGTATGTTTTCCCGTGCGCTGTCGGGTGAAAATCTTTTTCAAAACATTTATAAGGCGCGTGGAGACGGTATGATTGCATTCGGCTCCAGTTTTCCGGGAAGAATCTTAGCCATTCCGATGGAAAATGGGAGAGAAATCATTTTGCAAAAACGGGCATTTCTTGCTGCCGAAAGCGGCGTGCAGCTGGCGATGCATTTTCAACAAAAATTAGGTGCCGGCTTTTTTGGCGGCGAGGGCTTTATTATGCAGCGTGTTTCCGGAAACGGTATGCTCTTTGTTGAAGTGGATGGCGAGTACATTGAATATGAACTGCAGAGCGGTCAGCAGATGATCGTGGACACCGGCAATGTTCTTGGTATGGAAGGCAGTGTTTCGCTGGATATTCAACAGGTTAAGGGGATGAAGAATAAGCTGTTGGGCGCAGAAGGCTTTTTCCATACCGTATTAACGGGCCCCGGAAAAATCTGGCTCCAGACGATGCCCATTTCGGGGTTGGCAGGTGCGATCGCGCCTTTCCTTCCATTAAGAAATTGAGAAATATAATGCGGACGGGTCGGACGCCTTTTTTCGACTTGCCGAAGTCGCATCCGATTCCGTTCGCTTCTTCGGCAATCCGATGCGCTCCGTCGTGCTCTGTTCACAGACAGTCGCCGGTGTCTCGTCGCATTCCGTTCCCCGTGGCGGTTCTTGACACCACGACTGCGAAATCGGTATCATGAAGCGATAAGGGAGGTAGCCATGAAATACTTTGGAACAGACGGCTTTCGCGGAGAAGCGAATCAGTCGTTAACCGCGATACACGCGATGAAAATTGGACGATATCTCGGTGCGCATTTTCTGAAATTACAGAAAGAAATGCGCGTATCTCTCGGCGCAGGGCATAATATGCCCGAATGGGCAGAAGAAAAACGGCCGTGCATTGTGATAGGCAAAGACACGCGCCGCTCAAGTTATATGTTGGAAAATGCTTTGGCAGCCGGCATCACATCCAGTGGATGCGATGTCAATCTCATGCACGTTACGACCACGCCTTCCGTTTCCTATGCGGTGCGCGCGGATAATTTCTGCTGCGGTATTATGATTTCCGCCAGCCATAATCCGTTTTATGACAATGGCATTAAAATCATCAACAGCGCCGGCGGAAAAATGGAAGAGGAACTGTTAGAAGAAATCGAACGGTATATCGACGCCGAAACCGACGACTT
This sequence comes from uncultured Murdochiella sp., assembly GCF_902488755.1. Lineage (GTDB taxonomy): Bacteria > Bacillota > Clostridia > Tissierellales > Peptoniphilaceae > Murdochiella. Next base: position 39,793 of record NZ_CABTXF010000005.1, read on the forward strand.
GCCTCTTGCCGAGCGTGGAGAAATCGGCATGGTGGAGGATTATTCCCGTGGACGCAATCGCTATATCGGCTATCTGATTCAGACGGTGCGTCGTTCGTTTAAGCGGATGCGCGTAGGATTGGATTGCGCAAATGGCGCATCTTTTACGGTTGCCAAAAACGTCTTTGACGCTCTTGGAGCAGAGACGCATGTGATTCACGACCATCCCAACGGCCTCAACATTAACTTAGATTGTGGATCCACCCACATGCAAAGTCTGGTCGATTTGGTAAAGGCGCAAAAGCTTGATTGCGGTTTTGCTTTCGATGGCGACGCGGATCGCTGTATTGCGGTGGATAATCACGGCAAAGTGGTGGACGGTGACGCAATTCTTTACATTTGCGGAAAAGAAATGAAGGCGAATGATGCGCTTCCGGGCAATACCGTTGTGACGACCATTATGTCCAACTTTGGCTTGTATAAAGCATTTGAACGGGCAGGCATTGACTATGTCAAAACGCCTGTTGGCGATAAAAATGTTGCTGCGGAAATGTTTGAACACGGGTATGCTCTCGGTGGAGAGCAATCCGGACACATCATCTTTTCCAAATATGCCACTACTGGCGACGGTGTATTAACGGCGATTCGTCTGGCGGAAATTATGGTGGAAAACAAAACCGATCTTGCTTCGTTGCATCAAGATTTGATTCACTATCCGCAAGTGTTGCGTAATCTAATGGTGGAAGATAAAGAAGGCGCTCTGGCAAATGAAAAAGTGCAGCGTGCGATTGCTGAGGCAAATCGCGTTTTGGGCGAAGAAGGACGCAGTGTGGTGCGCGCTTCGGGCACAGAACCGCTGATTCGCGTGATGGTGGAGCATCTTGATAATGACTTGTGTGTTGATATGGCAGACCATATTGTACAGGCGTTTCGCGATGAAGGGTTCACCGCATGAATTTTCCGGACGAGGCACTTCTCGTCTTGCACCGTTTAGAGGATGCGGGTTATGAAGCCTGGATCGTAGGCGGCGCAGTACGCGATGGGCTGATGGGGAATACCGCTTCCGATATCGATTTGGCGACCAATGCGACGCCGGAACAGATTGAGAACGTATTTTTTGCCGAGCACACGCTGGATGTGGGCAAATCGTTTGGCACCATTCGCGTGGTAATGCCCAAAGCAGTATACGAAGTAACGACGTTTCGGGCGGAAAGGGACTACCGTGACGGTCGTCATCCGCAGGAAGTTCGCTATTCGCAGCATTTAGAAGAAGATTTGAAGCGGCGTGATTTTACGATGAATGCGATGGCGTGGCATCCCAAACGGGGGCTTCGCGATCCCTTTGGTGGCGAGCGGGATTTGCGGCAGGGGCTTCTGCGTGCGGTCGGCTGTGCCGAGGAACGTATTGCAGAAGATGCCTTGCGTATGCTTCGTGCCGTGCGTTTTGCGTCTCGCTTTCAGTGGACAATGGAGTCTTCTTTGAAGGAGACTATTCAAGCGCAGCATGAACGCATTCGCTTTGTGTCGATAGAACGCTGCTATGAAGAGTTGGAGCGTATGTTGACGGGAAAACATCCCGATCAGGCGCTTGTTTTATTGGAAGAAACGGAACTTTGGGTGTCCCTTTTTGGCGAACAATCGGAGAAGGGCAAAGAGATGTCGCTTTCACTAAACGAGGTATGCATGCCTTTTCTTTGCACCTTGCCGCCCATTCCTGCCCTGCGTTGGGCTGCCTTGGGTTTCGGCTGCTCTTTTGCTTCCTCGGACGAGGAAGCGGCACTTCGAATGGTGCGCATCGATGGCATTTTACGCCGATTAAAAACGTCTACTCGTTTACGGGAAGAAGTACGCCTTCTTCTTCGAGAGGCATATCGTCCGTTACCGGAGACGCTCGCGGATACAAAACGTTTGATGGGGCGAACAAAACCACTGCACCACGATCTTCTTACTTTTCTTCACGCCGCAAGCGAGACGCTACCTATATCCTCGCAGGAAAGAGAGAAGCGTCTTTCGACGGTTTTGCGCGTCGAGAAAGAAATACACTTTGTTGAAGAACACCATTTGCCCGTGGAGCAGAAGGATCTTGCCCTTGGCGGGGCGGATCTCCTTGCCATGGGGATGAAACCCGGAAAGCCGGTGGGCGAAATGCTATCGTGGCTTTTAGAACAGGTAATTGACGGAAACGTGAAAAACGAGGCTTCTGTATTAGCCGGTGCGGTTCGACAGAAGAGGGAAGAAGGAGAGCGCGAATGAAAAGAATCGTGGTGACGGATTCCAGTTGCGACATGAATGACGCTTTAGCAAAAGAGATCGCGATTCAACGTGTTCCCTTTGCGCTGACCTGCAACGGTAATCATTATATCGACGACGGAAACATGGACATTGATGCGTTTTTGGCGGATGTGGATGCGTCGGATACGGTCGCGCAAAGTGCCGCCATGTCTCCACAGCATTTCCTGGATGCCGCAGGCGATGCCGAGGAAGTGTTTTTCTTAACGATTTCCGGAAGATTGAGTAGCGCAAATAACAGTGCTGAAATCGCCGCTCGTGAATTGCGTGAGGAGGGCAGAAAAGCCCACGTTTTCGACAGCAAGGCGGCAGCGGCAGGCGAAAGTGCCTATCTGTTTCGCTTGCATCAATTGATACAGCAAGAATTATCTTTCGAGGAAATTTTGGCGAAAGAAGAAGAGATTGCCCAAACCAACCACACCTATTTTGTGTTAAACAATTATGGAACGCTCATGAAATCGGGACGTTTGCTGCGCCTCGCCGGCAACATTCTCACCACCCTTTCGGTTCGTCCGATTTGCTGTGGCGTAAATGGAGACATTGGCTTAAAGTCCATTGCGCGTGGCATGGATCGCGCGGTGATGCGTATGGCGGAACACATTGCAGCAGAAGAGGTTCCGTTTGCCGAGCGAACGCTCTTTATCACCCACATTCGGGACGCGGAAAGAGCGGAACAAGTGAAACGGGAAATTCTTGCCCGCGCGCCCTTTGGACGGGTGGAAATCGTAGAAGGCGGAGGACTCAATGCGTGTTATGCGAACCGGGGTGGCATCGTGGTTGGCTTTTAGTCGTCCCCTTCTCGTTGTGCTATAATGAGAAAATCTGATTGAAAAACAAAGCGTAAAGGAGTAATGAGGAATGGCGAAACTGGTATCACAAGAGAACAATCGAGCCGTCTACACGTTGGAGATTGCTTGGGACACTTTTAATGCAGAGATCGAGAAAACGTATCAAAAGAATAAGCACCGTTTTCCCATCCACGGCTTCCGCAAGGGCAAAGCACCACGCAAGGTTATTGAAATGAATTATGGTGAAGGCGTGTTCTACGAAGATGCGCTCAACAGCCTTTTGCCGGAACAAATCGAGCAGGCGACCAAAGAGCTGGAGATTGAGGCTATTGGTCGTCCGGATGTGGACGTCAAAACGCTTGAAAAGAAACAGCCGGTTGTGATTGAAGTATCCACCGATACCATGCCGCATCCCGAACTTGCCGACTATAAGGGAATGGAAGTCGAACGCCATCCTGTAACGGTTGATGAGGCAGATGTAGATCGCGTGATTCATGCGGAACAAGAGAAAAATGCGGTGATTCGTCCGGTTGAACGAGAAGCGAAGTTGGGCGATACCGTGCAGATGGATTATGCCGGAAGCGTCGACGGCGTTGCTTTTGAAGGCGGTACTGCCGAGAAGCAGACGTTGGAGCTGGGGTCCGGCGCCTTCATTCCGGGATTTGAAGACCAGATTGTCGGTCACAAAGCCGGAGAATCGTTCGATGTGAACGTGACCTTCCCGGAGAAATATCATGCCGAAGATTTAGCAGGAAAAGATGCAGTTTTTGCGGTTACGCTGCATGAAGTGCAGGAAAAAGAGATTCCGGAAGCGAACGATGACTTTGCCCAGGATGTTTCTGAATTTGACACCATGAAAGAGTACCGTGAATCGGTACGCAAGAATTTGCTGGAAAAGGCAGAGGAACAGGATCTCAACCGTCGTCAGTCGGATGCCTTGGCAAAGCTCGCCGAGCTTTCGCATGTCGAAGCACCGCAATCCATGATTGATGACCAGGTGGATGTGGAATTGCGTAATATGGCGAATCAAATGCAGCAGATGGGCATTTCCTTCGAGCAGTATATGCAATACAGCGGACAGAGCATCGAGATGCTGCGTGCGAATTATACGCCGTCCGCTCGTACGCGCGTTCAGGCGGATCTCGTTTTGGCAAGCCTTGTAGAAGAGCAGAAGTTTGAAGCGAGCGAAGAAGAAATCGAAAACGAGATGAAGGAAATTGCCGAAACCTACGGCGCGAAAGACCCAGAAGACTTCCTTCGTCGCATGAAAGAAATGCACCAAGAAGACTTGGTGGCCGATGATATTCGCAAGAAGAAAGCCCTCGATTACTTGCTGGAGCAGGTAAAGTGGGTAGATGCGCCGGAAGAAGAGAAAAAAGAATCGGCAGAAGCGGAAAAGCCGAAGGCAACAAAAAAAGGCGCAAAAAAAGACAGCAAGAAGAAATCGGTGAAAGAAGAAAAAGAAGAGAAATAAAACGGATCCAAGCATCCAAACGGAAAAGAGGAAAATATGCCTTTAATTCCTACGGTGATTGAAACGACCGGACGCGGTGAACGTGCTTACGATTTGTTTTCGCGTTTGCTGGAAGAACGTATTATTTTTGTGACCGGTCCGATTGAAACACAAATGGCGAATTTGATTGTTGGGCAGCTTTTGTTCCTGGAACATAAAGCGCCCAACAAGGATATCCAGCTGTATATCAACTCACCCGGCGGAGAAGTAACCGCGGGTTTAGCGATTTACGACACCATGAACTACATTAAAAGCGATGTCTCGACGATTTGCGTCGGCATGGCAGCCAGCATGGCGGCAGTATTGCTCGCCTCCGGCACAAAGGGCAAGCGCTTTGCTCTGCCGAACGCAGATGTGATGATTCACCAGCCGTCCGGCGGCGCACAAGGTATGGCGTCGGATATTGAAATTACAGCAAAGAAGATTATCGAGACCAAGAAACAGCTAAATCGGATTCTGGCAGATGCGACGGGGCAAACGCTCAAAGTCATTGAGCGGGACACCGACCGTGACCGTTGGCTGAATGCGGAAGAGGCGATGAAATACGGTCTCGTAGATCAAGTCATTACCTCCATGAAGTGAGGAGAACAAGGAGGCGAAATGGCGGATTTTCACGAAGATCCGGTGCGCTGCTCATTCTGCGGAAAATCGGCGGATGAGGTCGAACAGATTGTCGCCGGACCGGGCGTTTATATCTGCAACGAGTGCATTGACCTGTGTCATGAAATGACGCAGGAACGTGCGAAACAGACAAAAAAGGCGAAAGCGACTACGCGCAGGCTGCCTACGCCCGAAGAAATTAAGCGGGCGCTGGACGATTATGTCATTGAGCAGGAAGAAGCGAAAAAGGTGCTTTCGGTAGCGGTGTATAACCACTATAAACGCATCTATCGTCAGGATGAGACGGCGGTGGACATCCAAAAGTCCAACATTTGCTTGATCGGGCCAACCGGTTCGGGCAAAACATTGCTTGCGCAGACGCTGGCAAAAACGCTGCAAGTGCCGTTTGCTATCGCCGATGCGACTACGCTGACGGAAGCGGGCTATGTTGGTGAGGATGTGGAAAATATTATCCTCAAACTGGTACAAGCAGCGGATTATGACATTGAACTTGCCGAGCGGGGGATTATCTATATTGATGAAATTGATAAGATAGCCCGAAAGTCCGAGAATCCTTCCATTACGCGCGATGTTTCCGGCGAAGGTGTGCAACAGGCGCTACTGAAGCTGATTGAAGGAACGGTTGCCAATGTGCCACCGCAAGGGGGACGAAAACATCCCAATCAGGAATTTCTCCATGTCGATACCTCCAATATTCTGTTTATCGTCGGAGGCGCTTTTGCCGGCATTGAGAGGGTAATCAAGGATCGTCGTGAAAAGAACCCTATTGGTTTCAATCAAACGGTGGTAAACCATTCCGACGAGAGTGTTTCGGAGACGCTGCACAACGCTATCCCCGAAGACCTTATGAAATTCGGATTGATTCCTGAACTCATCGGGCGCGTACCGGTATTGGTGGCGCTTAACGAGTTATCGGTGGAGACGCTGGAGCGTATATTAACGGAACCGAAGAACGCCCTGATTAAGCAATATCAGGAACTGTTCCGCATGGACGATTGCGAGTTGACCATTACGCCCGAAGCGATTCATGCGATTGCGGAAAAGAGCTTTTCCCGTAAGATGGGCGCACGCGGCTTGCGTTCCATAATGGAATCGGTATTGATGGACGCTATGTACCACGTTCCCGGCGATCATCGCATTCGTCAGGTTGTGGTGGACGAGGACAATATTACAAACGATACGCCGCTTGCGTTATTGAAGCAGACTGAAATGCAGGGACAGCAGAAAATGGCGCTCCATGCGAAAGAATAACGACAGGCATAGAAGAATTGAGCGGCGATGAACAGCCGGGCAACCGGCTGTTTTTGTTAGGAGAAACCATGTTACCTCAATATTATGAAGCGAAAAAAACGGTATTGCCCATATTACTGGCACGTGGTTCCGTGGTCTTTCCGAATCAGGTGATTCATTTTGATTTGGAGAGCGAAGAGGCGGAAAGCGTTCTGGAGTGGGCAACGCGCAATCATTCGCCGGTGGTGGTCGTCTCGATGCTGGATCCCACCATTGAGGAACCAAAATTGGGCGATTTTGCCGAATTTGGCACGATTTCGACCATTCGCCAGTCCTTCCGTCTTCCCGGTGGACCGAGCAAGGTTGTCGTCGAGGGGAATGCGCGCGCCAAAATCACGCGCATTGTGCGCACCGATCCATACATCGAAGGAGAAGTGCTGGAATACACGTATTCTCCGAACCGCGTCGAGCAGGACGAGAAACTGAAAAATGTGATGCGCTTGACGGCGAATGCCGCGGTCAATTATCTGAAAGAATCCATGCAAGTGCCGGAAGTTTTTCTTTTCCCCCTTTTGGACGCAGAAGACCCGGGAATGCTCAGCGATGAATTGGCTTCTCATTTAGATCTTCGTCACGACGAAGAACTGGATTTATTGGAAGAACTGGATTTACAAGAGCGACTGTATAAACTGCGGGCGGATATTTCTCTGCTGACGAAGCTGTCGCGTTTGGATAAAGAAATCAATGAAAAGGCACAGGAACGCCTTCAGCAGTCGCAAAAGGAATTTGTTCTGCGTGAGCAGATCAATATTTTGCGTGAAGAGTTGGGGGAAGCCGAAGGGGATCCGGACTCGTTGGTGGAGGAGTATAAGGAAACCTTTGACAAGCTCCCTCTTTCGGATGAAGCACGGGCAGCGGTCGAAAGTGAATTGGACAGACTCGCGTATCTGTCGCCGATGTCTCCGGATGTGAACGTATCGCGCACGTATTTGGATACGTTGGCAGCCCTTCCCTGGGGCAAGTATACCGAAGACGTGGAAGATTTGTCCTACAGTCGAAAAATACTGGATCGAGACCATTACGGTTTACGAGAAGTCAAAGAACGCATTTTGGAGTTTATTGCCGTTAGACAGCTGCGCAAGGACTCCAAAGGCTCCATTCTTTGTTTCGTGGGGCCTCCGGGCGTGGGCAAAACCTCCATTGCGCGTGGCATTGCCGCCGCCATCGGACGAAAATTCGTGTCGATGCGTTTAGGTGGCGTTTCCGATGAAGCAGAAATTCGCGGACACCGCAAGACGTATGTGGGGGCTATGCCGGGTCGCATTATTTATCACATGACTAAAGCGAAAAGCATGAATCCGGTGTTTTTGTTGGATGAGGTGGATAAGATTGGCAGCGATTTTCGCGGAGATCCTGCGAGCGCGTTGCTGGAAGTGTTGGATCCGGAACAAAATACGGCGTTTCAGGATCGCTTTTTGGAGATTCCCTTTGATTTATCGCAGGTGATGTTCATTACAACCGCCAATACGACGGAAACCATTCCGCGTCCGTTGCTGGATCGTATGGAAGTCATTCGCATTGAGGGGTATACGGACCGCGAAAAAATGGTCATTGCCAAGCGCCATTTGCTTCCGAAAGCGCGCAAAGAAAGTGGATTGACCACCAAACAGATTTCCTTCCCACCGGCTATTCTGGAGGATGTGCTTCATTTTTACACCCGTGAAGCAGGTGTGCGTGAATTGGAGCGTCAGATTGAAAAAGTCTGCCGTCGTGCGGCGAAACGCATTGTGTTGGGCGAAAAAACGGTGCATATCGGAAAGAGAACATTACCCGATTTTCTGGGAATGCCCAAGTATGCGGATGAACCCATAGCCAAAACGCCGCAAATCGGTGTCGTGAACGGTTTAGCGTGGACAGAGGTGGGTGGCGAAATCCTCAAGGTGGAAGCCAATCTCATGACCGGTCATGGCGGCGTACTGACGACGGGATCCATTGGAGATGTCATGCGCGAATCGGCGCAGCTTTCGCTGTCGTTTGTGCGCGCCAATGCGAAACGCTACGGAATCGATCCGGGATTCTATAATTACTATGATACGCATATCCACATGCCGGAGGGTGCGGTGCCGAAGGATGGACCTTCCGCCGGCGTGACCATCCTTACGGCATTGGTTTCGGCGTTAACGAAGCGTCCGGTGCGTAACGACATTGCCATGACAGGCGAAATGACCCTAACGGGGCAAGTGCTTGCCATCGGCGGCGTGAAAGAAAAAATCCTGGCGGCAAGACGCTATCACATTTCGACGATTTTTCTGCCAAAAGAGAACCATCGCGATTTGATGGAAATGGAAGACGAGGTAAAAGAAGGCTTGCAATTCGTGGAGATTTCTCACGTTGATGAAGTCCTTCAGGCGGCGTTGCTTGAACCGATGGAAAGCAAAAAGCCCATCGTATTTCAGGCGGAAGAAAAGACGCACGATCTCGGCTTTCGTGTTGCGGACGGGAGATAGAGATGAAGGTCATCACTTCGGAATTAGAAGCTATGGCAGTTCAGCCGGCGCAGTATCCCAAAGAGGAGTTGCCGGAGATTGCCTTTGCCGGTCGGTCGAACGTGGGCAAATCCACGTTAATCAATACATTTTGCCAGCGCAAAAAGCTGGCGTATACTTCCGCCACCCCCGGAAAAACGCGCACGGTTAATTTTTATGGGGTCGAAGCCGAGTGGGCGGAGGAGCGTCATCGGTTTCGCTTAGTGGATCTTCCCGGCTACGGCTATGCCAAAGTCGCCCGTCAGGCGCAGGATGAATGGGCAAAAAGCATCAATTTGTATCTTGAAGAACGCAAGGGTCTTAGGGAAGTGCTTCTTCTCTGCGATTTGCGTCATGCGCCGACAGCGCAGGATGTGCAGATGTTAGACTGGATTCGCGCAAAGGGATATCGGGGCTTAGTGATTGCCACCAAGGCGGATAAGTTGCCCACGACGAAAGTACTTGCGCAGCGCAACGCAATGGCGAAAGTCTTAGCCATCCCCCCGGCGGACATTTATCCTTATGCCGGAAGCGTCGCGAAAAAATCGTTTGGCATTGAAGCGATTCGGGCGTTGTTCTGCGAATTGCTTGGCTAAGTACAGCCGTTTGCTTGGTCTATAGTATTTACATTCTCTTTTTGGGCAAAGGTCGTTCCGGTTATTGCTGTTGCATGGAGAGAGAAGAAAGGGAACATGATGAAGGTATTACTTACCAGCGATTTGAATCCGGGCTCCGTCAATGGCGTTATCGTTTCTGTGCTCATGCTTAAGCAGGAGTTGGAACGGCATGGGTGCGAAGTCAAGTTACTCACCCTCTCTTCCACGCGCGAAACGTATCGCGAAGGGGATGTCTATTATGTCGGTTCCATTCCGTTGGGGGCAATCTATCCCGATTTGCGTGCGTCCCTTAATACGCACAGCTCGCTGGTGGATGAACTCATTGCTTGGAAACCGGACATTATCCATTCCCAATGCGAGTTTTTCACCTATTCTTTTGTGCAGCGCATAGCGAAACATTGCTCCTGCCCAATTATCCATACTTACCACACACAATATGAGTACTATACTAAGTATGTTTTGCCGGGAAACTGGGATGGGCTGTTGGCTCGTGTGATGGCGCTTCGCTTGCGTTCTGCGGATGTGGTGATTGCGCCGACGGAAAAAACCGAGCGCTATTTGCTGAACGAAGGCATTTGTTCCTGTGTTCGGGTGATTCCTACCGGTATTGATCTGGATTCGTTTTCGCGTGCCGGTTCGCCGGAAGAACGAGTGGCGCTGCGCAACCATCTGGGTGTTCCGAAAGATTGGCGTCTATATGGCAGTGTGGGGCGTGTCGCGCAGGAAAAAAATTTGGACGAAGTTCTGGCGATTCATCAGCGTGTGCGGGAAAAGCGTAATGATTTGGGCTTGCTCATCGTCGGCGATGGTGCAGGGATGAAGCAACTAAAAAAACAGATTGATGCACGGGGCGTAAACGACAGCGTATTTTTGACGGGCATGGTGCCGAAAGAGACAGTGGGCTCGTATTATCAACTGTTGGATGTGTTCATCTCGGCATCGGTATCCGAAACGCAGGGTCTCACGTATATTGAAGCGCTTTCGAACGGTCGGCCGGTAATTGCCCGTCGGGATGAAGCGATTACGCACGTGGTAAAGAGCGGCGTCAACGGCTATCAATACGATGCGCCGGAGGAATGTGAGCGTGTGCTTTTGCAGCTATTTTCCGATGCGCAATTGTATGAGCAATGGAAGAACGGGGCTTGGGAAAGTCGAGAACAATTCAGTAAAGAACGCTTTGGCGAACGGGTATTTTCCCTCTATTGTGAGCAGTTAGGCAACGGTTTTACCGACGTTTCGTCGAAAGCATAGCGTCCGATCCGATAGGAAACAACCCCTCGAAGGAGGATGGATGACAAGCCAAATACCAGAAATAAACGAAGAACAAAAAGAGGAGAAGAAGGAAAGAGCCCATCGATTGGCGGAATGGCGCAAGAAGCATCCCGTGGATCCGGTCAAGGCGGCTAAACTTCGCCGTCTGATGACCATAGCCACGATCATCGGCATTCTCGCTTGCGTGGCTCTTGGACTTTATGGCTGGCGGCTGGGCATTTTCACCAGCACCGAGAAGATGCAGGAGTTCATCTCTCGTTCCGGCGTTTGGGGCGCTTTCTTTTTCTTTTTGTTGCAGATTGTTCAGTGCATTATCCCCATCATTCCGGGCAATGTGACTTCGCTCTTCGGCATTTACTTCTTTGGACCGCTACCGGGCTTTTTGCTCGATTATTTGGGCATTTGTGTCGGCGAAGTGATCGTGTTTTTGCTGGCTCGCTTTTTCGGCCCGACTTTTGTTCATGCGGCGGTAAAACCGGAAACTTTTGAGAAATACAGCAAATGGCTGGATGCCAATGATGAGAAGATTAAAAAGTTCTTTATTTGGACGATGGTGCTTCCTGGAATGCCGGACGACGTCATCTGTATGGTGATGGGTTTAACCAATATGTCGTTTAAGACGTTTGCCCTGCATTTAGCGTGGACGAAGGTTCCGGCACTTTTCATCTACACGTTCTTCTTGGATTATGCGTTTAAGCAGGGCGGTGAAGTACTGCGTTGGTTAAAGAGTGGTTTTATAAAGTAAACAGCGCATTTTATGGCATTCGGTCTCTATGATAAACATAAAGCGCGACCGCTCCTCAAAAGGGGAGCGGTCGCGCTTTATTTCCAGTTTGGTTACTTATTCCACCGGTTCAAATTCGTCTTTGCCTACGCCGCAGACGGGGCAGACCCAATCTTCCGGCAGGTCTTCAAAAGCGGTGCCCGGCTTGATGCCGTTTTCCGGATCGCCGAGTTCGGGATCATAAATGTGACCGCAAGCGGTGCATTCGTATTTTTTCATGTTTTTTCCTCCATCCATTCTTATCGCACGCTGTTTGTCAGCGTTACTGTATGTATACCATTCTTCCGACAATTCAAACAAAGAAGAATTTCGATTCATCGAGAAGAAAAGCGACGATGCGCAATGTGCGTTGTGTAAGGCGTTACGATTGTCGGTTGTTGGGGTATGAAGGGGACAAAGAAGAAAGCATAAGGAATAAAACGGAGAGTTGTCTTTTCTTGTGGGCAGGCACTTTTCGGTCGAACGCAAACGCGAAAGGAGGATTTCGTGCTGTATGATTATTCTTGTGCCGTACCGAGCGAAATCGCTTCGGTATGCGCGGCGGTTCGTGAACAAATTGCAAAAATCCGAGAACAGTGTGCGTTAGATAATGACCAGTTGATGGATTTGCGTCTGATTCTCAGCGAATTGATGATTAACGGTTGTGAACACGGCAACCGCAATGAGCATAATAAGCAGGTGCACCTGCACCTTACGGTTACCGATACGCTTATTCACATTCGCGTGCGTGATGAAGGCAGCGGTTTCGAACTCAATTTGGAAAAAAATGCGCCGCATCATCTGGACTGTGGTGGACGGGGACTGCGGATTGTCGCTAAATTAGTGGATAAAATGGACGTCAGGCAAAATGAGGTGGATTGCATTTTGCATCGCAGCAGGTACATTTCTTCGTAGGGTTGAAAAGAGCAAGAAAAATACGAAAGACAAATCAGGGCGTGCCCTGATTTTTTTATGGTGTTGCAGTCCATGTGTTAAAATAATAGCGATTGTGATCAAAGGAGTAGTAAAGAATGCAAGACAGGCAGTCGATTCGCAACGTCGCCATTGTGGCGCACGTTGATCATGGAAAAACCACGCTGGTGGACGCGCTTTTGCGCACCGGCGGGATGATACGTAAAAATCAGGACGTGGTGGAGCGCGTAATGGATTCCGGCGATTTGGAACGGGAACGCGGCATCACGATTCTTTCGAAAAATACCGCCGTTCGTTATAACGGAACCAAAATTAATATCATTGACACCCCCGGACATGCGGATTTCGGCGGCGAAGTCGAGCGCGTCCTGAAAATGTGTGACGGGGTCATTTTAGTGGTGGACGCTTTTGAAGGGCCTATGCCGCAGACGAAGTTTGTTCTGCGCAAAGCGATTGAGCTTTCCCTTCCGGCGATTCTTTGCATCAATAAAGCCGATCGTCCTGATGCACGAATTGCGGAAGTGCGTGAAGAAATCTACGATCTGTTTCTATCGATTGATGCGCCGCTGTCCTATTTGGACAGTCCGGTGGTCTTTGCCTCCGCGAAAAATGGTTGGGCAGTGGATGAAGCGACGTGGCAACAGGCGGAGGAGCAAAACACGGATGCCGTCGGCGAAGACATGCGTCCGCTTTTAGAGTGCATTATTGAAACGATTCCGGCGCCAAGCGGAGAGAAAGAAGTGCCGTTTAAGCTGCTCATTTCGACTGCCGACTATAACGATTATGTCGGGCGCATCGGGATAGGCAAAGTCGAACAGGGTGTTGTGCACGTCAACGATGAAGCGGTCATTGCGAATTATAATGAACCCGACAAGAAAATGAAGATTCGCGTGACGACGATTTTTGAGTTTGACGGTCTTAAACGCGTACCGGTAACGGAATCCGGCGTTGGATCCATCGTGGCGGTTTCCGGTGTGGAAGGCATTGAAGTGGGGGATACGCTCTGCTCTCCCGAAGAGGTAACGCCATTACCCTTTATTAAAATTTCCGAGCCGACGCTGCAGATGACTTTTTCGGTGAACGATTCGCCTTTTGCCGGACGCAGCGGTCAGTATGTCACCTCGCGTCACTTGCGCGCACGCTTGGAAAAAGAACTGCACACCGATGTTAGCTTGCGGATGCATCCGGGCGATTCCACCGATACATTTTACGTCAGTGGACGCGGAGAACTGCATCTGTCGGTGCTTATTGAAAAAATGCGCCGCGAGGGATACGAGTTCATGGTTTCGAAACCGGAGGTTCTGTATCGTCAGGATGAGGCAGGACATCGCCTTGAGCCGATGGAAGAGGCGACAGTAGATGTTGACCAAGAATATTCCGGGGCGGTAATTCAAGCGCTCGGCCAGCGTAAAGGCGAATTGCAGGAGATGAAAACATCGCCTTCCGGTTATACACGCCTCGTCTTTCGGATTCCGGCGCGAGGACTCATTGGGTATCGTCAGCAGCTGATGACGGATACGCGCGGTACGGGCGTACTAAACAATGAATTTGCCGGCTATGAGCCGTATAAAGGAGAGATTCCGACGCGCGCCGTCGGCTCTCTCATCGTCTATGAAACAGGCACGACAACGACGTACGGACTATTTGCTGCGCAACAACGCGGTGTGCTTTTCCTCGGCGCCGGAGAAGAGGTCTACGAAGGCGAGATTATCGGATCGAATCCCAAGGGCGAAGATTTGGAAGTGAATGTCTGCAAAAAGAAGGCATTGACCAACATTCGCTCGGCGGCAGCAGATGATGCCTTAAAGCTCGTGACGCCCAACCGTCTGAGTCTTGAGCAGATGATGGAATTTATCGAAGCCGATGAGCGCATTGAAGTCACACCGGCGGCGTATCGTATGCGTAAGGCAGTGCTGAGCGGTCAGGCACGTTATAAGGCAGCAAAATACAAGAAATAGAGTGGACGTTTAGAGAAGAAGGGGAACGCAATGGATATCGGCATACTCTTCAACTGGATAGCACAGAATTCGCTGTGGATTAATATTGTGTTGGCGTTGATTATTATTTACTCCAATCGTCGTCGTCCGCCACGCTCCACCATGCTTTGGGTCATGATGATTGCTATTTTCCCCATCATCGGTTTTTTTCCTTATCTATTATTGGGGCAAGACACGCGTCGTCGAAAGCTGTTTCATCAGAAAGAGTCGCTGGATGTAGATGTTTTGCAATATGCGCTTATCAAATGGGATGAAGCGACTACGCATGTTCCACTCGAAGACGAGGGACGCTTTCAGGATTATTTGGAATTAATCCGCCTTAACGTGCGCACGGGATTGACGAATTTGTCGGGTGATAACGAGGTAGAAGCCATTTTTGACGGACGAACCAAGTTTATGCGTCTGATCCGCGATATTGATGAAGCACAAGAAGAAATCAATTTTCAATATTACATTCTGAAGTCGGATAATCTGGGATCGATTGTTATTGAGGCGCTGATGCGCGCTGCTCGACGCGGCGTGACGGTTCGTGTATTAACCGATGGCGTTGGAGGACGTGATTTGTCCAAAGAGATGCGACGTATGATGCAGGAAGTAGGCATCCAGATCGGCATCTTTTATCCTTCGTTTCTGCGCTATATCAATTTGCGTCTAAACTATCGCAATCACCGTAAGATTGTCACCATTGACGAACGAATCGGCTACATTGGCGGCTTTAATGTGGGGGACGAGTACATCGGTCGTTATAGCCGCTTCGGTTATTGGAGGGATACGCATTTGCGCATTGTCGGCTCTGCTGTCGCCGACTTAAAAATGCGGTTCTTGCAGGACTGGAGCTTTGTCCGGGGAGAGCCGGAATCGGCGCAATGCGAGGTGACCGCGCATCCGAGCGAAAAGGGAGACGCTTTTTGCCAGCTGGTGTACAGCGGTCCGGATACGCCTTTGGCGAACATTAAACTTTCCATGCTCAAAATGATTGCTTCTGCGGATGACGTGATTTACATTCAAACGCCGTATTTTATTCCTGACCAGTCCATTTTTGAGGCTTTGGTTCTTGCTTTGCAGCAAGGGGTAGAAGTCAATTTGATGATTCCCAACCGTCCGGATCATCCGGTCGTGTTTCCGGCGACCATGTCTTTTGCCGGTGCTCTTTTGCGCGCGGGCGCAAATGTCTATCGCTATGAAAAGGGATTTTTGCACAGCAAAGTGATGATTATTGACGATTATGTCGCTTTGGTTGGCTCGTGCAATGTGGATGAGCGTTCTTTCTCGCTGAATTTCGAAGCGTCAGAACTAATTTATTCGCCAAAGATTAATGCCGCGCTCAAGCGAGCATTTCAGGAAGATATTCGAGTAAGCACCCTGCTTACGCCAAGCGTATATGCGTCACGCGGCATCATGCTCAAGATTAAAGAGCCGATTTGTCGGCTGTTTGCTCCCTTGTTGTAGGAATAACCGGAAATGGAGGAGAAAATCATGTCTGCACACGAACCGACCCGATTGGGAAAACTGCTCTCTCTTTTGCTATTGGTCAGTTTGCTGTTGTTTGGCAGCATTCTTGTTTTGGTGTTTATGAACTGGGGCAATGCGCAGTGGTCCATTGTGTTGCTTTCGCTGAATTATCCGCTTAGCGCGGTGATTTGGGCGCTGCTTGCCGTACATGTGACGGCGATTTTTCTGCGTCGGGAGGCGGACGGCGGCGATGTACTCATTGGCGTGGCAGAAGCGATTCTTCTCTGCTGCATGACTCCGGAAATCTTTACGGCTTGGCAGGCGTTTACGAAGGATCCTAGCCTGTTATTCGGACTGTTTCGCGAACCGTTGTATTTCCGTTTCTGGGTGTTGGCACGCATGGTGACGTTTTTTGTGCTGCTGGTCAAATTCGTCGGTCCGAAATGGTTAAAGAAAGAGACCCAACCGCCGTTGACTCTGGAAGACATTCAGAATATAACCGAAGACGGTTCTGTTGAATAAAGCGGAGGAGGAACGGATGAAAAAAGCAATTTCAAGCGCTGTAATCCGGCGATTGCCTAAATATTTGCGTTATCTTACGGCATTGCATGAGCAGGGCGAAGAGCGCATTTCCTCCCAAAAACTAAGCGTGATTACCGGGTTTACCGCATCGCAGATTCGTCAAGATCTCAATCACTTTGGCGGATTCGGGCAGCAGGGGTATGGCTATAATGTGCAGTCGCTGCGTGAACAGATTATACATATTATCGGGCTGGATCGTCCTCATCGTGTGGCCATTGCCGGTGCCGGACATTTGGGTGTTGCTCTTGCCAATGCCGATATTTTCAACGAAAATCGCTTCCATCTTGAAGCCCTTTTTGACATTCGTCCGGAATGTATCGGCAAGCAGATTGCCGGCGCAGAAGTCTATTCTGTTTCCGAAATGGAAACCGTCCTTCGGGAAAAACAAATTGAAATTTTAACGATAACGACACCGCGCGATGTGGCGCAGGAATTGGCGGATCGGGCAGTGGAGGCCGGTGTTCGCGGAATATGGAATTATGCGCAAACGGATCTGCATCTTCCGCATGGTATCGTTTTGGAAAACGTCTATTTGAACGAGAGTCTGTTTACCTTAGTCTACTATATGGGCAACTGGAAGGATTATAAAGGTTTCGAGGAATAACCATGGCGGAATTGAACGTACAAGAATTACATAAGCATTTTGGCGTGCGTTCCATTCTGGAGGATGTCTCCTTTTTGGTGGAAAAGGGAGAGAAGATTGGCATCGTTGGCGTAAACGGTTCCGGCAAAACGACGCTGATGCGTCTTTTGGTTCATGAAATCGAACCGGATCAGGGGAAAATCTATCACCGCGAAGATCTGCGTATGGGCTATCTTCGACAAAATGTGCATATCGAGAGCGAAGAGAGTCTGTACGAAGAGTGTAAAAAAGGGTATGCACGGGCGTTTATGTTGGAAGAAAAACTTCGTGCGCTTGAGCGCGAGATGGGCGAGCTGGCAGAACGACCGAAAGAGTTGGAAGCGGTTATGGAGCGGCACCGTTTGCTTACGGAGCGTTTTGTCGACGAAGGGGGGCTTTCCTACGACTCGGAAATTCGCGGCATTCTCAAAGGAATGGGGTTTGAAGAGGACCGTTTTTCTACTCCCGTTAATGTGCTTTCCGGCGGCGAAAAATCGCGCTTAGAACTTGCCACCATGCTGTGTGGCAGACCGGACATTCTTCTTTTGGACGAGCCGACGAACCACCTTGACATGGCGGTCACCGCCTATTTGGAGCAGATGCTTAGCGCCTTTCGCGGAACGGTTTTGCTCATTTCCCATGACCGTTATTTCCTAAATCAGGTTTGCAACCGCATCTTGCTGGTCGAACATCAAAAAGTCTATTCGTATGCCGTCTTCTGCTTGAA